>JBDTQJ010000144.1:0-4598 GCA_039932235.1 Chloroflexota bacterium | reverse complement strand
ACCCGCGACATGCAGCTTGGAAGGCTGCCGCTCTGCCAACTGAGCTACTCCCGCACCGGATCGGTCAGAGGCACGCCTCGCGCGGGTGCTCCTGACGCGGCGTATGGCACGCGCGAAGCAGAGTTTACGTCGGTCGCGTGGTTTCCGTGACGTCGCGAGGCGGGTCGGTCGTGACGCCCCCCGTTCCGACACGCGCCAGCTCCTGCAGGGTCCGCCAATTGGCAAGCCGGTCCTCGCGGGTCGCCAGGATCTCGGGCGTCGGCGTGCCGTCCGCGGCGAAATGCGGCGCGAAGCGTCCCTCACCACGGGCGAAGCCGAGGAAGTCGTACTCGCTGCCGTCCGGCAGACGATGCCAGTCCCGGCCGACCGACGGGTTGCCGGCGAGGCTGAGCCGTTCGGCGATGGTCGGTCCCCGGCGCGGGTCATAGGTGAAGAGCGGGAAGGCCCGCGAGTCCACTGCGGCCCGCACGGATCGTGCCCCCGCGTCGTCGGGGATGCCGTGCTCCGGCATGCACGGGGTGTAGGCGATGAGGACCGCCGGACCGGGGTAGGCGTTCGCCTCCATCACCGCGCGGTAGAAGTGGTTCACATGCGCGGTGCTCACCTGCGCCACGTACACCTCGCCGTGGCTCATCATGATCCGGCCGAGCTCCTTGCGCCGCTCCGGCTTGCCGTGCTGGGCCGTGCCGAACGCGGAAAGCTTCGTCACCTGGCCGCCGAAGGTGGCGGTCGAGGCCTGGCCCCCGGTATTGGAGTACACCTGCGTGTCGAGCACGAGGACCTTGATGTCCGCGCCGGACGCGACCATGCGCGACAGCGATTGGAAGCCGATGTCGTACATCGCGCCGTCGCCACCCAGCACCCATAGCCTGCGCTCGGCGTGCGCGTCCTGGTCCCACCGTGCGCGGATGCCCATGGCGTCCGCGGGGGCGTTCTCGAACAGCGAGTTCGTCCACGGCACGAGGTAGGGATTGAACGGATAGGTGGCGCCGTAGACCGAATTGCAGCCGGTGGCTGCGACGATCCCCATCGATTCCGGCCCGTACACCTGTCGCGTGCCGGCGACCATCATGCGGATTGCTGTCGCCTCGCCGCAGCCGGCGCACGATCCGGCACCGCCCACGTACCCGAAGGCGTGCTCGCCGAGCATCAGATCGGCCAGCACCGCATCCGATCGGTAGGCCTCAGGAGTCGGTGGCAGCGAGCGCAAGAACTCGACCTCGCGGCGGGCGTTCTCGATCGTCGAGCGGCCGTTTCCGGCATCGGCGACCTTGGCCACCATGTGGAGGGCGTCCGGCGAACAGACAGTGACGCACTCGGCGCAGCCCTTGCATTTCGTGGCATCCAGGAAGAGGCCGAACCTGCCGGCCTCGAGGCCGCGCTTCTCCGCCTGGCGGCCGTACTTGGAGGTCTCGCTGAAGCGCGCCAGGACGCTGGCTGCGTCGGCATTCGTCAGGTCCTCACCGAAATACGACGTAGCTGCCGCAGCCAGCTGTGAGGCGGGCACGACGACCGCGTACAGCGCCGCGTCGGGACACACGTTGACGCAGGCCATGCACCCAGTGCATGCATCGGGCAGGAAGGCCGGCAGGGTGGCCGCCAGGCTGCTGAAGTCGCGACCCGCCGCCGAGCCGGGCGGCATCAGGCTGCGCGCGGTGAGCTCGTTCGCCGGCAGCTCGCTCTCGGCGACGCCACGGCGGTAGAGCTCGAGCACATCGTCGAAGGCGTCGAGGGAGGGGGCGAGGATCTCAGGCGGCATCGGCTCTCTTCTTTGCACTCCAGAGGGCGGCGGTCACGTCGATGGCGGAGTCGTAGGCCTCGGCAATCAGCTCGAGGTTGGCATCGATCACGGCCGTTCCCCGTTTGCCGTAGAAGCGGCCCAGGCGCTTGCGAACCTCGGCCAGCAGCGCATCGCGGCCGTAGCCCGCGGCGGCGGCGAACGGCGAGACGCGCAGGAACACGCCTACCAGGGCCACGCCCTGCATGCGCAGTACGAGCTCCGGACGCGGGGCCCGCCGGCGTGCCATCTCGGCGGTGTCGAGCGCGATGAGCCGGATCGCGCGGCGTGACATCTCGTCGCGCGCGTGCTCGGGCACCGATGCCCAGATGGCAGCCGGATCGGTCAATGCGCTCTGCACGAACACGGTGCCGCCCTGCACCACGCCGGCGAGCGCGCCCTGGTGGAAGCCGCTCACGTCGTGGAGCGGCACGAAGTCGACGGTCGTCAGCTCGGCGTGCAGCCGGATCGGCTCGTCGGCCAGGGTCAGGAAGTACGTCGTGGGGAGGCCCTTCTTCTCGGAGCCATACCGCGGATAGGCCTGAACGTACTTGCCGAACAGCTCGCCCATGATCGTGGCCAGGAGCTTGTTGGTCGTGACACTCCCCAGCCCGCCGATCGAGTGTCCCCGCAGGGAGTACGCGCCCTTCGGGCGGAGGCTCACGGCTGCCGGTTCCAACGCCGAGGGATGGCGGATGCCGAGGCTGGCCCAGCGTGCTCCGTCCGCAAGCGCTGGCCGATCCAGCCAGTCGAACACGGCCACCAGGTCACCGGGCGAGATGTCGCGACTGCCGAGCCCGCCCGAGGCGGACACGACCACCGGGACCGATGCGCCGCGCGCGGCGCGATCCGCCAACGCGGCCTTGAGCTCGCGCGTCAGCGGATTGTCGGCCGCCGCGGGCTCGTCGGTCCGCTCCACGACCGCGACGGCACGCGCGCCGATGAGCGCATCCGCGAGTGCGTCGGCGGGGAAGGGACGGTACGCGGTGACCCCGATGGTCCCGACGCTCCGACCGGATTCCCGCAGGTGGTCGACGACGGCCCGGGCCGAGTCGGCGATCGTGCCCATCGCAACCAGCAGGGTTTTCGCATCCTGAGCGCGGTGCGGCGCGATGCGTCCGTAGTGGCGGCCAGTCAGATCGGCCCATTCGCGGAACGCTTCATCCAGCGCGGGAGCGAGCTGCGCGTAGAAGGCACGCTGCCCGATACGGCCCGGCATGTATCCGTCCTGGTTGGCGACGACCCCGCTCATGATGGCCGTCGCCGGGTCGAAGAGGCTCGTCAGCCGCTTGCGAGGATCGCCCACGAATTCGCGCAGCAGGTCGTCCTCCGGCAGGCTGGCGTTTTCCAGGGTATGGGTCGTCAGGAACCCGTCCTGGACGACGAAGAATGGCGTGCTCGTCTCCTCGGCCACGCGTCGGGCGATGGCCGTGAGGTCGGCGGCCTCCTGGACGTTGCGCGCAAACAGAATTCCCCAGCCGCAGTCGGCCACGCCCATCACGTCGTCATGGCCGGCATGGATGTTGAGGCTCTGGCTGGTCAGCGCACGCGCGCCGATGTGGAAGACGACGGGGAGGCGCTTGCCGGCGATGACGTAGAGCACCTCCTTCATCAGGATCAGGCCCTGCCCTGCGGTGAAGTTGACTACCCTGCCACCCGCAAGGGCGAAGCCTTCCGCCGCGGTCGCGGACGAATGCTCGCTCTCCGGCTCCAGGAACGCGAGGCGCGTGCCCCACAGGTTGGTGCGGCCATCCGCGACCGCCGCCTGGTACACGGCCGGCATGGTCGTGGAGGGCGTGATCGGGTACGAGCAGGCACCCTCGCTGATGCGTGTCTCGACGGAGGCGATCGCTTCGGAGCCGTCGCAGATTGCCGGCGTGCCAGGATATCGAGGACGTGTCGCCATGCGTGAAGGTTGCGCCTTACGGCGGGTGACTCCATCCGCCTGACGGCCCCTATCGGCCGGGCCACGCGGCCCCATTTTCACGCCGAGCGCGGGCCGGGTGGTCGTGCCGGATGGCTCCCCAACGGACGCCGTCCGGCCCGGGCGCAGGCAAATGCTGCACGCCACGATGGCCACATGGCTGGACAAGGGAATCAACTGATTGGGCATCCTGCCGCGGACGAGCGTGCGACCGTGCGTGCGCCGGAGTCCATCGACCAGCCAGCGCTGACCATCGCTCAGGCAGCCGGCCTGATGTCCGAGCTCGGGTTCATTGCCTTTCGCACTCCCACGGAGGCGACGACGGCGGACTCGTGTCTCATGGCAGTGGTTCGTGACACTCCGACGGGCCGCCATTTTGATCCCCAGACCGTCGGGTCATGGGTGCTGGAGAACGGCCACGGCCGGATCCACATGATCGACCATGGCGAGCCAACGCCGGTCTCGCGACCGTACAGCTGGGGACCGATTCGCCTGGTCGACCGCTTTGGAGCGCGCAACAGCTTTGTGAGCTTCGGCGGGTGGCTCACCGGTGAGCGAGTGGGGCGAGACGCCCTGCTGCTCATCTTCCGCTCTTCGGCGCCGATCCTCCGCCTCCCCGGGCACAGCCAACAGCGCGATCGCCTCTCGGACGAGGTCCTTGCGTTCTTCAGTCGCCTGGTTCCGCCGATGTGGTCGCACCCTGGTCGTGAGCGGCTCGTGGGCGCCATTGCGCCGGAGGCGCTCTACGCCACGTTCCTGCTCTATCACCACGAACGCCTGGAGAGCTCCGCGGCGCTGCGTGACGCGACCGCAGAGGATGCGGGCGTCCTGGCGCGCGAGCTGGATCGAGTGGAACGCACGCAGCCTGAGGCGCTTACGGCGGGTCGCGAGCTTCTC
>JBDTQJ010000143.1:0-4626 GCA_039932235.1 Chloroflexota bacterium | reverse complement strand
GCGACGATGGTGAATTCACTGGCGACAAAGGCGCCCCGGCATCCCTCAACGACTGAAGGGTCCGGAATCACCTGGCCATCGGGGCCGAGCTTCTGACAGGCGCGCGCGGCAGCGTCGTCGAAGTGGCCGACTACTCGGGCCCACCGTTCAGGTTGAATCGTAAGGGCGTCGATGCCGAGGGCGGGCGGGAAGTGGACCGACACGCCGGGTGTCTCGCCTGGAGCCTCCGTGACCAGCACCGCGCGACCATCGCACGCCAGCAACCAGCCGTCGCCGGGCACGACATCGCCAGGGCAACTACCGATTCCGTTCGGCGACGGGATCCAGGCCGTGACCGTCAGATTGCGGCCGCCAAAGCAGCGCACACGGCCTCCAACGGACAGAGTGCCTACTGCGGATAGGTCCGACTCCTGAGGGCAAGGCGCCGCCACAGAACTGGATGGCGACGGGGTGACCGGACTGCAACTCGCCGCCATGAGCAAGCATGCGACGAGGAGGAGCCCACGGAACAGCGTCTTCACGAGGCTAGACGCCGATCCCCGTCGCTCGCACTGCCCTCTCCCCGTTCCGAATGCGCGAATCGTACCCGGCCCCACGAAGGCGGCCCCCTTAAGGCTCGTCCACCGCCGCTGATGTGGGCCTCAGAGCGCCATACGCTATCAGTCCCGCAACGAGCACGGCGGCCGTCAATAGCCAAGAGCTACGATCCGCGCCGTCAGCAGCGATCCATGCCCAGCGCGAGGGGTGGTAGAGGTCGTCACCTCGTCCCGCCACCAGAACAGCCACCAAGTACGCTGCGGGCATGACTGCGGCAACCCGCCAGCCGACAAACGGATAGGCGCCTAACAGAAGCCCGAGGTAGGCCAGGAGATCCCGAGACGCGATAGCACCGGCGGACGCAAGTTCGGCCTTGTGCAGGAGCATGGCAACTGCGCTCGTGACTCCCACCGCGCCGCACGCGAGCAGAAGATCCAGCCACTTGATCCCACGCGTGCTCACCATTTCCAGTTGGGGCTCGCCGCGACCGCAGCCCCAGCCGACCGCCACGGGCACCGCAAGCGCCAGGATGCACGCCAGCGCGGTCGCGGGGCCCATCGGACTCGGCGTTGCTGTCGCCGCCGCGGCCGGACTAATCAGAGCCAGCAGCGTCAGCCCTATGGCAGCGCCGATTACGGGTCCGCCGCGGACCTGCAGCCACAAGGTCACGGGACAACGGCAATCTGGTCGACCGGCAGGCCCTCACAGATCTGGGACAAGCGCGCCGCGCGAGACATCCACTCGCGTCGCACCGCGGGTGTTGCCGCCTGCAGGTCGGCGACCACGTCGAGGACCTCAGGGTACGGCGGGCCCTGCTCGTAGCCGTACTCCTCCTGCAGGTTGGCTTGGCTCATGCCGCCCGCCGCCGCGTACCAAGCCTGCAGGTACTCGAGCACGATGGCCCCCGTGCTGCCGCCGAAACATTCACGGAAGGGCGGCGCCATGCTGTAGCCAAGGCTGTTGATGATGTCGTCGCGCTTGGACAGCGCGCCGTTGAAGCTGAACGCCAGGGCACCTTCGGGCTTCACGCGTGCGTCGGCTTCGGTGTATACGGACGGGGCGGCGATCCCGGCCGCCTGCCAGGCTTCATGGACATCTCCGACAATGGCGGCCACTTCGTCGGCTCGTTGCCGGTGCTCCGGCCAGAGGCACACAGTAACGCCACCCGCGGTCGAGCACTCAAGCGCATTCGGATCTCGGGCGACCGCCGGGTCGTACTTCATGCCGCTGACAAGCATCGCGGCAACCGCCAACGAAACGACGAGTGGCGCCACCGGTGCGACGATTCTCCTGAGAGCCCCCGCTCCCCCGGTGACGAGCAGCGCGGCGGTACCGACGATCCCGGCATCCACCAGCGCTGATGCCAGCGCTGCCTTCAGGTCCAGGTCCTGCGCATTTCCGCAGCAATCTCGGAACATGCCCGTGAGGTGTCGCATCCAGACCGGCTCCATGGCGGGCACGAAGGCCAGCCACAGGAACGGCAGCACGATGGCGACGGGGCCGGCCACAGCGAAGGGCAGCAGCCTCCCGAGTGCAAGCCCCAGAGCGCCGTAGGCTGCGAGGTCGAGCGCCGACATGACCAGGAACCGCGGATCAGGGAAGCCGGCGTCTGAGCGGGCGACCTGGGCCACGATGGCCACAGTGATGGCGACGATGCCGACCAGAACCGCGGGCAGCACCGCCCAGAACCCGACGGCCAACCGGGAACGGACCAACGGGAAGTCCCATACCCCGCCCCGCCCCAGTCTGGAGCCCTCCCATGCCGCGCATGCGGCGACGAATGGCGCGATGAAAGCCAGCGTGGTCGTAGCTTTGGCCGAAGCATCCACGGCATACCCGTCAGCCGGGTATAGGAAGTTCACGTAGGCGGCGGCGAGCGCCCAGATCGGGAGAGCCAGCCAGGTCGCTGGCATGGTCCGCAGGGTCGTGCCCAGCCGGATCATCGCTCGCCGCCGACCGAGGTTGCGTAGGCCGCCTCGGCCGGGTGGGTGCTGCCTGCTGGGGCCAGCGCCAAGAAGGCGCGCACATCACCCTGGAAGCGGATGCGACCGCTGTCCAGGACGACGACGGTATCGAAGAGATCGGTCAAGTCGTCGACTTGGTGGGTAGAAACGACCAAGGGGGTACTCGACCGGAGCGAGCGCACCGTTTCCCGAAAGCGCGCGCGCTGGCCGGGATCCAAGCCCGCAGTAGGCTCATCGAGTAGCAACATCTGGGCTTGATGAACAAGCAGCTGCGCCAAGCCGACGCGACGTTGTTGGCCGCCCGAGAGCTGGGACATCCGCCGGTCTTCTTCCCCCGTGAGACCGACCATTGCCAGCGCGCCGGCTGCTTCGCGCCAAGCGTCACTCCGCCGCATTCCTTTCAGCCAGCCGGCGTAGGCCACCTGCTCCCGGGCAGTGAGGCCCGGGATGGCTCGGACGTGCTGGGGCATCCACCCGACCGCCCGTCGAATTGCAGCGACGTCACGTCGCCGCGTTGTGTCCCAGCCGTCCAACCGGACAGTTCCGGCCGTCGGCCGCAGCGCCGTGGCAGCCAGCGAAAGCAAGGTGGTCTTTCCGGCGCCATTCGGACCAAGGATGACCGTGGCGCCCGGTGGGGCCGACCAGTTGAAGCTCTCGAAAACCCCGGCGCCGACTCCGCCCATTACGGTTGATCGGGGGTACGCGAAGGTCAGGTCGCGAAAGCTCAGCCCCAATTGCCCGGGTACGAACGGTGCTCCGTCCATGAGACTCCCCTTCTAGTGTCCGAATCCTAACCCCCGCCATCGCTACCACACACTCCGGAAAAATCACCTAATGGAACGGTCTCCCCTCAGGTTCGTCGCAGATTGGCAGCCAACGCGGCGGCGTCATAGGGCTGCGGTGAGGTAGGCTCGTGACCGAAAGCTGAGCGGGGTGGAATGGTGGCTGACAGCGACCGGGCGCCGCAAATCGCGGGTCAGGCAGGACGGCCTTTGCCGGCCGGCGCGGACCCGAACACATCGCAGCCAGCGGTGATGACCCTGATCGGCCATCTGACCGAGCTGCGCGCACGGGTCATCCGGATCTGCCTCGGCTTGGCCGCTGGCACGGCGATCGGCTTCGCTCTGGCGCCCGCCATTCGTCGGCTGCTCGTGTCCCCGCTGCCGACGCAGCAGGTGCAGGCGCTGGCTCCTGGCGACGCGTTCAGCATCACCCTGCGCGTAGCACTGATGGCTGGCGTCGCGATCTCGATGCCCGTCACGCTGTATCAGGTGTGGGCGTTCATCCGTCCCGGACTGACCCCCGCCGAGCGGCGGGTGTTCTGGCCGTGGCTGATCGCCGCGGTGGTGCTGTTCGCAGTCGGCGTCGGCGTGGCGTGGTTCGTCCTACCCTACGCGATCACCTTCCTGCTGGCGTTCACTGATGAAACGATCGTCGGTGATCGGTTCGCCGCCGGCCCGTACTTCGACTTCGTGACCACCATGTTCCTGGGGATCGGGCTGGCGCTCGAGTTCCCGGTCGTGCTGGTCGGCCTCGCGCGGATCGGGCTGGTAAGCGCACAGTTGCTGGGCGCAGCCGCCGCTACGCCATCGTTGGCATCGCCGTCTTCGCCGCCGTCGCGACGCCTGGAGGGGATGTCACCGCGCCGATCGTGCTCGGCGTGCTGATGTATCTGCTGTTTGAGGTGACGGTGCTCGTCATCGCGCGCTCGGGTCGCTGATGGCGCGACGGCACCTTGCGGTTTTCGCACTGCTCAGCCTGACGGCCTGCTCAGCTATCTCGCTACCGAGGCCGACCCCCGGCCCGGTCGAGGTGGCCATCGTCGCACGCGACACGCTCGGCATCCCGCTCGGGGGCTGCGTCGCCGCCCAGAACACCGGCGCAGGCGGTCTTAATCCGCAGGCGGTCGACGAGCTCGCCACCCAGCCCGATGGTCTGGTGCGCGAAGGGCTGGCCATCGGCCGCGCCGAGGATGCGTTCGCCGCGATCGGGCCGGGCAGCGCGCTGCGGCGCGTGTCGGAGGTCGAGGTGTGGCTCACCGTTGCGGGTCGCTTCCCGACCACGTTCCAGTACCGCATCGCCGGCAGGCTCGCCGACGGGCGGCCGGTGTGGCTGGCGGTCACCA
>JBDTQJ010000142.1:0-4641 GCA_039932235.1 Chloroflexota bacterium | reverse complement strand
CTCGCTCGCCCCTCGCTCGCCGCGGCGCAGCACAAGGAGGACTAGCCTGCACCGATTCCGGGCCCTGGCGGGCGGCCCACACACGCCCGGCGCCCGATATCGGCCCCTCCGGCTCCTGGATCGTGCACGCTCGCGCTGGCCTGCGATCGTTCGGTCGCCCGGATCCGCATCGGATAAGCCTCCTGGAACCAGCCCGACAACAACGACCACGACCCGGCCTCCGACCCGGCCCCGCGCCCCCCGGCCGCTACCTCGCGACTACGGGCCGTTCCTCAGTCGATCCCCAGCAGCACGTGCTCGCGCTGCATCCCGTTGCGCCACGAGGCTGCGTCCATCGGCGGCTTCCCCTCCGGCTGCACCACCTCCAGGCCCAGTGCGCCCTGCCCGCACGCGACCCGCACCGGATCGCCGGGGATGACCGATCCAATCGGCAGGCCGTCGAACCCGGGCAGCGGGTGGGCGCGACGCACGTGGAGGCGCCGGCCACCGAGCGTGGTCCACGCGCCGGGCCATGGCTGCAGGGCACGCACCTGGCGGTCGATCTCGATGGTGCTCCGTGCCCAGTCGATCAGGCCGTCGGCGCGGGAGAAGGGTCGGATCAGCGTCGCCTGCCCCTCGTCCTGCGGTCGTGGGGCGATCGTCCCGGCAGCCCACGTCTCCAGCTCGGCCGGCACCGCGTCCGCCGCGAGCCGCGCCAGGCGCGCCTCCAGGTCCGGCGTGGATTCGCGGCCGGTGAGCGGCACCCGCCACTGGGCGACGATTGGCCCCGCATCAAGGCGCGTCTCCATCACCATCAGCGTCACCCCGCCCTCGGTGTCGCCGGCGAGGATCGTGGAGGCGACCGGCGCCGCCCCCCGGTGGCGCGGCAGGAGCGAGGGGTGCACGTTGAGCGGCAGGCGCGGCGCGACCGACAGCAGGTCTTCCGGCACCAGCTGGCCGTAGGCGACGAGCAGCAGGCCGTCCGGCGCCCACTCGCGCAGCAGCGCGCGGCCCTCGTCGGAGCGCAGGCGATGCGGCGTCTCAACGCGCAGCCCCGCCTCGCGTGCCCAGGCGCTTACCGGCGAAGGGCGCGAGTGCATGCCGCGCCCCGCCGGACGGTCCGGCTGGCTGATGACCAGCAGCTCGTCCGCGATCGGCGGCAGACGCTCGAGCAGCGGGACCCCGAAGGCCCCGGTACCGATGAACGCGACGCGCCCGATGCTGCTCACGGGGCGGACGTCATCGGTCGTGCTCAGATCCCGGCCGTGGTCTCCTCGTTGACCTCTTCGGGAGACTCGCTGACGCGCACGAGCTCCTCGAGGCTCTCGAGGTAGTCGATGTACAGGATCCCGTTGAGGTGGTCGATCTCGTGCTGCAGCGCCCGCGCCAGCAGGTCCTCGCCCTTGATGCGGAACTCTTTGCCGTTGCGGTCGCGGGCCTTGACGGTGACCTTCTGGTGGCGCGTCACCTCGGCCACGAAGCCCGGGATGGAGAGGCATCCCTCCCAGTCGATCACCTCGCCGGAGGCCTTGACGATCTGCGGGTTGACCAGCTCGTGAATGGTGTCCTCCAGCTCGATCACCGCGACCTGCAGCGGCACCCCGACCTGGTTGGCGGCCAGACCGATGCCGGGCGCATCGCGCATCGTCTCGAGCATGTCGTCGAGCAGGCGATGCAGGCTCGCATCAAACGAGGAGACCTTCTTCGTCTTCTCTCGCAGGATGGGTGCTTCGGCGGTGAGAATTTCGCGGACGACCATGTGCGCATTGTACCGATGCGCCGCGGTCCTAGAGGAGCGACTCCGGGTCGACGTCGATCGCGACGCCGGCCGGCACGAGCTCCAGCGCCCGGGCTCGTAGCTCATCGGTCTCGGCGCGCAGCACGACCTGCATCCGCCAGCGGCCCGCGCGCTTAGGCACGTACGCCGGCAGTGGCCCCAGCGCCTCAGCGCCGGGGATCGAGACCGCCTCCGCCGCCTCGCGGGCGCGCGCCTCTGCACGGTCGCGATCCGCGTCGGCGATCAGCAGCCGGGCGAGGACCGATGCCGGCGGGTAGCCAAGCAGGCGGCGGCGCGGCAGCTCCTCGTCCGCGAAGGCGTCCACGTCCATGGCGGCCGCCGCCTTCACCGCGTAGTGGGTGGGGGCGTAGGTCTGGATGACGACCCGCCCCGGCAGCGGCCCGCGACCGGCGCGGCCGGCGACCTGGGCCAGCAGCTGGAACGTGCGCTCCGGCGCCAGGTAGTCGGGCAGGTTGAGGGTGATGTCGGCGGCGATCACGGCCGCCAGCACGACGCTCGGGAGGTCGAGGCCCTTGGCCGCCAGCTGGGTGCCGACCAGCACGTCGAAGGCGCCGGCCGCGAAATCGTCGTAGACAGTCTCGTAGCCGCGACCGGCGGCGAGCACGTCCGAGTCCAGCCGGCCGACGCGCAGGCGCGGGAAGCGCGACCGCAGCTCGGCCTCCACGCGCTGGGTGCCGGCACCGAAGTAGCGGATGCGTCGCGAGCCACAGCGCGGGCATGCGTCCGGAGGCGCGGCGGTGCGCCCGCAGTGATGGCAGCGCAACCGGCCACCGGAGGAATGGAAGACGTACGGCAGGTCGCAGTCCGGGCAGCGGACCGACTCGCCGCAGTCGCGGCACAGCACGAACGTGGCGGCGCCGCGGCGGTTGATGAGCAGGATCGCCTGGTCGGTCCCCGGGCGCAGCGCGGTCAGCGCATCGGTCAGGACGCCGCTGAAGATGGACCGATTGCCCTGCGCCAGCTCCTCGCGCAGGTCCACCACCTCGACCGATGGCGCCGCGCCGACGCGGCGCTCCCGCAGGTGGACCCGCTCCACCATCCCGCCCCGCGCCCGGCTGATGGTCACCACGTCGGGGGTGGCGGTGCCGAGCACGAGCCGCGCGCCGGTCAGCCGGGCGCGCCGCCGCGCCGCCCAGCGCGCATCGAGGCGCGGGGTGCGGTCCGACTTGTACGCACCGTCGTGGGCCTCGTCGACGACGATCAGCCCGAGGTCGGCGAGCGGCGCCATGACGGCACTGCGCGTGCCGACCACGACGCGCGCCTCGCCGCGCAGGATGCGCCACCACGCGTCGTGCCGCTCCCCGCCGGAGAGCCCGGAGTGGAGTGCCACCACCTCGTCGCCGGCGACCGCGGCGACCCGGTCCACCAGCTGCGCCACCCCGGACAGCTCGGGGACGAGCAGGATCGCGCTGCGCCCGGCGTCCAGTGTCACGGCGAGCGCGGCCAGGTACACCTCCGTCTTGCCGGCCGCGGCCACGCCCTCCAGCAGCAGCTCGGCACCCGGTGCGAGCGCGGCGATTGCCGCGACAGCGGCCAGCTGCTCCCCCGCCAGGTCATGGTCGGCCGGCGCGCGCCGCGTTCGGTGGGCGAGCGGATCGCGGACCTCCACCCGCCAGTCGAGCTCGGCGAGGCCCTGCTCCACGAGGCGTCGCGCCGGGGCGAGAAGGCGTCCGGCGTCCATGGCGAGCTCCTCTGCGAGCTCGGGGAAGGTCCGCTCCCCCGCCGCGACCGCCTCCAGCAGCGCGGCCTGCAGCGGCGCCCGGCGTGACGGGGTCCCCGCGCCGGCGGGGCGCAGGACGCGCACCCGTCGCTCGGCGACGTCGGGCGCCCGCAGCGTCCACTCGGCGCGAAGCGCCCCGGAGCGCCGCAGCTTCTCCAGCCAGGCATCCCGTCCCCGACGCGGGGCGTGGCGCAGGAGTGGCGCGTCCTCGATGAAGGCTTCGTGGACGAGCGCCCGCAGCTCGGCTGGGAGCGCATCCGCGTCGGTGACCGCCCAGCGGCGCGAGAGACGAGACTCGAGCCCCGGCGGCAGCATCGAGGCCAGCGTGGTGCCGACCGGGGCACGGTAGTAGACGGCGACCTCCTCGGCGAGCGTCAACAGGTCCGGCGTGAGCATCGGTGCGGCGACGACCGCCTCCACCTCGCGGAGCGCGGCGTCGGCGCTATCGGCACCGGTCGATCCGGGCAGGACGTAGCCAAGGGCCAGGCGACGGCCATACGGGACGAGGACCAGGGAGCCCGGCTCGGCCGGGCCCAGTGCATCGGGCAGGAGGTAGGTGAAGGTGCGTTCCGGGCGGTCGGCCAGGGCGTCGACCGCGACGCGGACCGCCACGCCGGCCACGGTGGGAATCGCTAGACGTCGACCGCGCGCGGCGGCTCGCGACGGGCCTCGGCGGAGATGATCTCCCAGATCCGCTCCGCGGCCTCCTCGGGATGGTCGGTCTCGTTGACCACCACGTAGTCGTAGTCGTCCGTCTCGGACATCCATCGCTCCGCGTCGCGGCGGCGCCGTTCCAGGCTCGCGGCGCTCTCCGAGCCGCGGCCGGTGAGGCGGTCCTCGAGGTCCTCCATGGAGGGTGGCATGACGAAGACGAGCAGCGCATCGGGGACCCGGGAGCGGACGGCGCGGGCTCCCTGGGGATCGATGGTCAGGATGGCGTCGCGGCCCGCGGCGAGGATGCCGCGCACCTGCCAGATGGGCGTGCCGTACCAGTTGTCGTGGACGCGCGCCGATTCGAGCAACCCATCCTGCGCGCGAAGCGCCTCGAACTCCTCGACCGAGAGGAAGTGGTAGTGGACCTTGTCGACTTCGTCGGTGCGCCGCTCGCGGGTGGTGGCGGTGACGATCGGGACGACCTGCGGGT
>JBDTQJ010000141.1:0-4642 GCA_039932235.1 Chloroflexota bacterium | reverse complement strand
TGTAGATGATCGGGAGGTAGTACTCCTCGACGATCTCCTTGGTCGGGAAGATGAGGCGCGCGGAGAGGGCGTCGGAGGTCGATGGCATGGGCTGCGAGGATACACCGCCGACTCGCCCTCCGCGCGACCTTATCCACAACATGTTGCGGTGTGGATAACCGCGGGACCGCTATGTTGTGCCGTCGTCGGCGGCGGCCGCGTCGATCGAGGGCGCCTCGGCGTGCTCCCCGGTGAGACGATCCTCGAGGCGCGCCAGGCCATGCAGTCGGTCGAACGCAATGCGGTTCCCGCCCCCGCGCCTCGCGCTGGCGAGCGCTTCCTCCGCAGCCGCCAGAAGGCCCTCGTCATCGAGGTCCATCCCCGCCCGCATCAGCGCCACGCCGATCGATAATGTGATCGTCAGCGGCCCGGCCGAGGTCGCGATCGGGCGGCCCACCATGCGGCGCAGCACGGCGTCGGCGAAGACCGCGGCCCCGCGCTCATCGGTATGCGGCAGGATGGCCGCGAAGGCATCGCCCCCCAGGCGGCCCAGCGCGTCGGCCTCGCGCATCCGCAGGCGCAGCCGCAGCGCCAGCTCGGCCAGGACGGCATCGCCGACCGCCGAACTGTGCTGACGGTTCACCTCGGCCAGGCCGTCCACGTCGATCACCAGCAGCACGATCGGATGGCTGTAGCGCCGCGCCTGCGCGACCTCGGCATGCAGTCGCTCGAGGAACGGGCGCCGCCGCGTGGCGCGCGTGAGCGGGTCCATCTGCGACGCACGCTCGATCTCCACGCGCTGCAGGTCGATCGTGCGTCGCGCGTCGAGGAGCTCCTCGATGGTGCCGCGCAGCTCTCGCGCCAGGCGCGACGCGTCGTTCGCCTCGCTGCGCTCCAACGCAAGGTCGCGCACCACAATCAGCCGGCCGCCCTCGACATCGGTCACCGTGAGCTCGAGCGGGCGCCCGCGCTCGGTCACCAATCGGCGCGCGGCGGCACCCGACGGCATCGCCTCGCGCGTCCATGCCACCTCGCCGACGAGGGGGGCCAGCACCTCGGCCGCGGGCTGGCCGCGCGGGTCGGCGCCCAGCTCGAGGAGCGCGCCGGCCGCCAGGTTCCAGTCGACGATCCGTTCGTCGCCATCGACGAGCAGGAGCCCCTCCGCGATGGCGCTCGCGAGGCGTGGCAGGCGCTGGGCACTGCCTCGCTCGGGTGGGATCGCTGCCACGGATCGCTCCTGCGCCGGCTCGACAGCGAGCAGCAGCAGCGCGGCGCCGATGGGCACCATCGCCACGACCCCCTCGACGCTGCCGGAGCGTGATGCGGCGAGGGCGGCCGCCCCACCGGCCAGCAGGGCGAGCGGCACCGGCGGCAGGCTTGCGCGCCGCGCGGCCATGACGGTGGCGCTGCCGAGGGTGAGGGCCGCGAAGGCGCCAAGGCCCACCCCACCCCCGGTGGACCAGGCAGGGAAGAGGGTCACCGCACCCATGACCACGGCGCCGGCGAGCGCCCCGCCGGCCACGATCGCCGCGGGGATGCGCGGCGCGCCGTCGAGCATCGAGGCCCCCAGCCACGCCGCCGAGGCGGCCGCCAGGCCGAGGAGGACCGGGAGCGGCGGCGGGGCCGACCCGGCAAGGGCTCCGACCCCCGCGGCGGCGGCGAGGGTGACGGCCCCCAGGGAGACGAGCCCATCGCGCGGGCTGCCGTCGCGGAGTGCCCGGGCCAGGAAGCGGGCGCCAGTCGCCACCGACGCCAGCGCCAGGGCAGCGCACGCCGCGCCCGTCAGCCAGCTGCTGCTCGCCACCGGCATCGGCGGGAGGGCGCGCAGGATCGCCACCGCGAGTGGCGTGGCCACGAGGGCCGCGACCACGGCGATCGGACGCGCTGCTGGTGATGCAAGGGGCACGGCACTGCTCTGGGCGTGGTTGACTTCGAGTCTCCGGGCCGCCGCAGGGGCCGGCAATAGTACGCGTGGCATACTCGGCCGACCGTGAGGCAGCCACCATCCACCCGCAGCGTGATGTCGCGTCGCGCCTTCCTCGCCGCCACCGACGAGCTCATCGCGACCGGCGCGCGGCTCGTCGAGGAGCCTGATTGGAACCTGTTCCGTATGTGGCTCCTCAACAGCGACGAGCTGCTTGAGCGTGTCTGGGGCCGCATGGACCGATACCACCTGGCATGGCTGAACGTCGGCCGCGGATCGGCGCCAAGCGGCTCGGACCTCGACGACGCCGGCTTGCGCGGGTTCATCGTCGAGGTGGCGAGCGCCAAGCTGGCCGTCCTGCGTACGATGAGCAGCAGCGTCGAGAAGCAGGGCTGGACCCTCCTCTCCGATGACGACGACGATGACGACGAGCAGCCACACGAGGAGCAGCGGTGAGCGATCGCGCCTGGGGCGCTCCCTTCGAGACCGGCGGCCTGGCGGCGGTCTTTGCCCATCCGGATGACGAGACCTTCGGCTGCGCCGGTGCCCTTGCCCTCGCCGCTGACGCCGGACGCGTCACGCGCCTCCTCATCACGACCCGTGGCGAGGCCGGCACGGCTGACGGTACGCCCGATCCGACCATGGGCGACCAGCGCGAGGACGAGCTGCGTTGCGCCGCCGCCAAGATCGGCCTCAACGAGGTGAGCGTGCTCGAGGGCTACGCGGATGGCGGGATGGCGGAGGCGCCCTTCGAGCGGCTCGTGGACGAGATCACCGCCTGGCTCGCCGAGCGCCGTCCCAACGCGGTCATCACCTTCGGCCCGCACGGCGTGACCGGGCACCCGGACCACATCGTCGTCGGCAGCGCCACCCGCTGGGCCATCGAGCGCCTGGCGGAGAGCGGCATGGCACCCAGCGCGGTCTACGTCGTGTCACCGATTTTCGGCCCCGGTCACAAGCGCTTCGACCTCTCCGGCGAGGAGCAGTCGGCCACCCACCGCATCGACGTCACGCCGGTCGCCGGGCGCAAGCTCGCGGCGCTCGAATGCCACGCCAGCCAGGCCGATGCGAAGCAGGAGCTCGCCGACCTTCGCGCCCAGATCGATGCGGACGGCGCGATCTTCGAGGGCTACACGCGCGTCCGCCCGATCGTCCCGCCGCCACATCCCCGGTTCGGCACTCGCCTCCTGTAGCCACTCCCCTCAGCCCGCGCCGCTGTGCGCGGGAGCGGGGTGGCCTACACTTGGCGGCATGACGATCGATGCCAACCTCGGCAAGGCCGACGAGGTGATGACCGCGCTCTACGACATCCACGACCCCGAGATCGGGATGAGCATCGTCGACCTCGACCTGATCCGCTCGGTCGAGATCGGCGAGGGCGACCGTCCCACAGAGATCAAGATGGTCCTCACCACGCCCTTCTGCCCGTGGGCCGGTGACCTCATCAGCGAGGTCAAGGCGAAGGCGGAGGAGGTCGTCGGCGGCACCGTCAAGGTGACCCTGCTGGCCGACCGCTGGGAGCCCCCGCCCGGCCTCTTCTAGCCGCGCCGCCGGATCGGACTGATGCGCATCTATACCCGCAAGGGCGACGACGGGACGACGGGCCTGTTGTTCGGTGGCGACCGGATCAGCAAGGGGGACCTGCGGACCGATGCCTACGGCACCACCGACGAGGCCGTCTCGGCGCTCGGGGTGGCGCGCGCCGCGCTCGGCTCCCTGACCGATCGCGACGATGCGCGCCTGACAACGCTGATCCTGCGGCTGCAGCGCGAGCTGTTCGTCGTGGGCGCCGAGCTGGCGACGCACCTCGACCGACGGTCCCGGCTCTCCGCCGGCACCACCCTGGTGACCGCCGAGATGGTGGCCGCCCTGGAGGATGAGATCGATGCCCTGGAGGCGCTCGTCCCGCAGCCGAAGGAGTTCGTGATTCCCGGCGAATCGGCGGTCGGGGCCGCGCTCGACGTGGCACGCACCACCGTCCGGCGGGCGGAGCGTCGCTGCGTGGCCCTCGCGGAAGCCGGCGGCCTGCCCGCCGACTCGTTCGCCGTGCCGTGGCTCAACCGCGCCGCCGACCTGCTCTTCGTCGCCGCCCGCGTCGCCGATGGGGGCTTTCTCCCGCTCCGCTGACGAGTCATCGCAACTGTGCAAGTTACTTGCACAGTTGTCGCCCCGATGCGGCAGCCGCTGAATCCGGTCGCGTCACCGGGCTCCCTTCACCGAATCCGCCAGCCGAGCGGGTAGAATCGGTCGGGATCGCCAGATCCCTTACCGAGCAGCCACCACCGTCGAGGTCGTACCCACCATGACCGTCACCGCCACCCGCCACCAGATGTTCATCAATGGCGACTGGACCGATGCCGCCTCCGGCGAGACGGTTGCGGTCGTCAACCCCGCCACCGAGGAGGAGATCGCGCAGGTTCCCAAGGGGGACGCGTCCGATGTCGATCGCGCCGTGGCGGCGGCGCGCACCGCCTTCGAGACGTGGTCGCAGACGACCCCAGCCGAGCGGTCGAAGGCGCTCCACGCCTTCGCCGACGCCATCGAGGGTGACGCGGCGACGCTGTCGGCGTTGGAGCAGGCGAACGTGGGCAAGCCGAAGGGCACCGCCGACTTCGACGTTGAGTTCACCGTCGACAACGTGCGCTTCTTCGCGGGCGCGGCCCGCGTGGTGGAGGGCAAGGCCGCCGGGGAGTACCTGAACACCCACACCAGCATGGTCCGCCGCGAGCCGGCCGGGGT
>JBDTQJ010000140.1:0-4661 GCA_039932235.1 Chloroflexota bacterium | reverse complement strand
CCGCCAAGAAGGCCACGCCCGCGCGCAAGCGCGCCACCGGGTCCTGAGCCGATCGGCCACATGAGCGTGGCGTCGCCCGAGGGCCGTCCATTCCGCTTCGGCCTGATCCTCGACCAGCGGCACGCAAGCGGGGAAGGCGTCATCGAGGAGGCGCGACGTGCGGAGGCGGCGGGAATCGCCGTGCTGCTCGCCACCGACCATCTCGGCGCCCACGCGGCGCTATTGACGCTGCAGGCCGCCGCGCAGGCGACGAGCCTGCGCATCGGTACGTTCGTGCTCAACAACGACCTGCGCCACCCGGCGGTCCTTGCGCAGGAGCTCACGACGCTCGACACGATGACGGATGGCCGCCTCGAGGTGGGGCTCGGCGCCGGGTGGAATCGCGAGGAGTACGAGGCCGCGGGCCTGACCTTCGATCCCGCCCCGCAGCGCGTGGCTCGCATGCAGGCATCGGTGCGCATGCTGCAGCAGGCGATGCGCGACGGGCGGATCGAGCGTGATGGCGACGACATCTATCCCGCCATCCACCAGCAGGGGCTGCCCACGTCGGTCCAGCGCCCGCACCCGCCGTTCATGATCGGCGGCGGCGGGCCTCGTGTCCTGCGCTTCGCCGCTCGCGAGGCGCAGATCGTGGCCATCGACCCGCGGGCGCTGCCGGGCGGCGGGAGCGACACGAGCGACATCACCGAGGCCGCGGTCGACCGCAAGATCGGCTGGATCCGGGAGGCGGCCGAATACCGATGGCCGGAGCTGGAGATCAACATCGGCCTCTTCGACGTCGATCCCGAGCTGCGGACGCGCTCCGGTCCGCCTCCGCCGCGCAACCGCGGCATCAGCGAGGAGGAGCTGCCCCGCAGCCCGCACTACCTCGTCGGCGACGAGGAGGAGATGGTCGAGACGCTCATCGCCCGCCGTGAGCGCTGGGGGATCAGCTACTACGCCATGCGAAGCGCCCACCTCGCGCGGATCCCGGGGGTCGTGGCTCGCCTCGCCGGCCAATGAGGACCGGCGCTGGTCCGTCCCCTGCTAGGCTCGGTGCCATGGAAACGCGACTGGGGATTCTGCTGTGGAGCCAGGCGGCGAGCTGGGATGAGTTCGAGCGCGCCGCCGTGCGCATCGACGAGCTGGGCTACGAGCACCTCTGGACGTGGGACCACGTGTACGCCATCTTCGGCGACCCCTACCAGCCGATCTTCGAGGGCTACACCTCGCTCGCCGCATGGGCCAAGGTCACGCGGCGTGCCCGGCTGGGGCTGCTGGTCGGCGCCAACACCTTCCGCAACCCGGGGCTCACGGCGAAGCTGGCCGTCACTCTCGACCACATCAGCGGCGGACGCGCCATCCTGGGCATCGGCGGGGCGTGGTTCGAGAAGGAGCACGCGGAGTACGGGATCGAGTTCGGCGCCTCGCCCGGCACGCGGCTGGGCTGGATGGACGAGGCCGCAGCCGCCATGCGCGCCCTCCTCGACGGCGAGTCCGTGACCTCGCCAGCCGATGGCCGCTACCAGTTCAAGAACCTGCGCCTCCTGCCGCCGCCGGTGCAGGCACATCTGCCGATCATGATCGGGGGCTCCGGCGAGAAGAAGACGCTGCGCAGCGTGGCGCGCTACGCCGACATGTGGAACGCGATGGGCGTCCCCGAGGTCCTCGAGCGCAAGGTCGCCATCCTGCGCGAGCACTGCGAGCGCGAGGGACGCGACTTCGCCGAGATCGAGCTGACCTGCGGCTGCAAGCCGGTGATCCGCTCCACCCAGGCCGAGGCGCGCAAGGTGTGGGAGGCGCAGATGGCCCACAACCGGACCCCGATGGCGGACGTCCTCGACGACGACACGTTCTGGGTCGGGACGCCCGAGCAGGTGGCTGACGAGATGATCCAGCGCAAGGCGCTCGGCTTCACAACCTTCATTGCCGAGCTCGCCGCCCCGTTCGATGACGAGACGATGGACCGCTGGATCAACGAGGTCCGACCGATGGTCGACCGCGCGTAGGGCCTAGCTCCGCACCAGGTCGTCCAGCTCACCGGCGAGCGAGGCGAGGTCCGCATCCGTCCTGGCGAACTCCACCAGGTCCGGGCTCACCCGAAACGCCTCGCGCAGCAGCTGCCGTGCCGCGTCGGCACGGCCACCGAGGGCGTGGTTGCAGGCAAGGTCGTACCAGCCGATGGCGCGATCCCGGTCCGGGATGCCCGCTGCGCTCACCAGGTCGGTGGCTTCGGCCGCGAACGCCGCGGCCCGCGGAGCGTCCAGCGGCACCCCCGCCTCCAGCAGCCAGCGGACATGGGTGATGGCGTGGAGGAGCCCGTTGCCGAAGGTCCCGGCGATGAGCCGCTCCGAGGCGCGCAACGTCGCCGGGTCGGCCTGCCGGATCTCCCCGACGAGGCGTGCGGTCACGGCATCCGCCTCCTCCACCAGGGCATCCCAGGCCCATTCGGCGCGTGCCGCGCGCAGCTCCTCGTTGAGCGCATCCTCCTCCTCGCTCTCCATGGGAGCGGGGATCTGACGACCCTCGCGCACCGCTGCGTAGCGGTCCGCCTGGCGCGCCTTCCACGCGGTGAGGTGCGCCTGGAAGTCCTGCGGGTTCCAGTCGCCTTCGCGGATAGGACGCTCGCGGGTGGCGGCATCGAGGCTGCCGAACAGCTCGCGCTCGGCGAGGCGGGTCGCCTCGACGGTTGCCGCGAGGTCATCGGTCAGGGTGTCATGGGCATCGGTCATGGATGGAGTATCGGCGATGGAGTCACGCGTCCGCCTGGCCCATACTCGACCGATGCCGACCTACACCGTGAACCGCCGCGCCGTGCAGCACGCGCGCAAGCTGATCGAGGGGCGCCAGTACGTCCTCGCTTCCGTCTGGGGCGACGTCCAGCCGAGCACCGACGACGAGAACGCCTTCCTCGAACGCCATTCGTGGGAGGAGTACGGCGCCTGGCACCTGGGCCTGACCGATGACGCCAACGAGGAGACGAAGGCGCGCCACGCCTTCGTGTTCGGTGACTTCCGGCGCATCCACCGCTCCGCGATCATCGCCTGCCACTTCCGCGCCGCCGAATGGCGGCACAAGGAGGTCGAGCTGGCCGCGCACGACCTGTTGCAGCTGATCGACGCGAAGAGCGGCTGAGCAGGCTGCGCTCGGCGACCTAGTCCGGGGCCGCCGGCGGCTGGCGGCGCGGGGAGCTGCTCAGCACGGCCGCGGCCGCGACCCTGCCACGGACCCCGAGCTTGAGGTACGCATGCTCGAGGTGCTTGCGAACGGTGTGCGGCGAGATGACGAGCAGCTCGCCGATCTCGCGATTGCCCAGCCCCGCCAGGGCGCTGGTGAGCACCTGGGCCTCGCGTCGCGTCAGGTGCGCCTCACGGCGCATCGGCCGGGACGACGCCACCCCACGCGCATCGTGCAGCAGGCGCAGGTGGGGCTGCAGGACGTCGAGGAGCGCGACGTCGCGCTCCGAGAACGAGCCTTCAGATCGGTCCATGGAGAGACAGACCGCCGAAGCCGACGAACGCCGCAGCCAGACCTTCAGCTGGTCGCGAATGTGAAGCGGCGCAAGGACCTGGTCATGGAACTCGAGGTGGCGCAGCTGCTGCCGGGAGATGACCGTGGAGAGCCGCAGCGCCCCGGCGGCCACCGTCCAGCGGAAGGCGCCGAGTGGGTTCTGGTGGCGGAAGCGCTCGAATGCCTCGTCGATGGAAGGCGATGCCACCTGCTCGTCACTCGCTTCGTAAGCGATCCCTATCCGATCCGGCTCGCGAATCTCGAAGTATTCGACGAGGTCGGCGGAGAAGAGCGAGCCGAGCTCGCGCAGCATCGGCCGCGTGAAGAGGTCAGCACCCGGCGAGTCGGCGGCCAGTCGCACGAAGCGCATCACCTGCCGAAGGTCACGCTCAGAAATCGCCATCGCGGCAAATCTACGCGCATCGGCGTATTGCCGGCAATGCGCTCCGCGTGGATCGTGGTGCCATGCCTCGCCGCACCCTCATCCCACTCGGCTGGTTCGTGCTCGTCTTGGCCGGCTGCAACGGGGCGCCCGCGGCCGCGAGCTTCGCGGTGACCGCGTCGCCGTCAGCATCATCCACCAGTACCCAGCGCGCGACGCCATCGGCGGCCACGAACGGTGCTCCCTCGGAACTCGAGGGGACCTGGCAGACAAACGTGGGCACCGCAGATCAACCGGAACGCGTGACGCTCCGCCTCCAGGCGACGGGCTACCAGATCAAGCGCGGCGCATTCTCCGGGACAGGCGCGATCACGGTCGACGGCAACACGATCACCTTCGAACACGCGAACCAGTGCGAGACCGATACCGGCGGCGCCTACCACTGGGCCATCGATGGCCGCACCCTCACGCTCACCCCGAGCGAGCCGCGCGATCCATGTCCGCGGATCGAGGTGCTGGCCGGGCACCCGTACGAGCGGATCGACAGCTGATCGAAGCCCGCTCCACCAGCGACCGATGTACCCTCCACCGGATGAAACGAACGGCGCGCATCCGGGCCATCCTGCGACGCTTCGGGATCGGCGAGGAGCGCTGGATCGTCGACGCCGACGAGCGGGAGGCACACCGCGCCCGCGTCAGGCACCGTCTCCTCGGCGCGAAGAACGCGGCCGGCCCGGCGCCGCGGCCCACGGTCGAACCGCCCGCCGAGTCAACGGAGTAGCTGGCGGGC
>JBDTQJ010000139.1:0-4691 GCA_039932235.1 Chloroflexota bacterium | reverse complement strand
TCGCCCCGGCCTCCGGCCGCAGCCAGCCGTGGAGCAGCTCATCGTGGAAGAGGCGCTCCGCGGTTGGGACCTTGCGCGGGACGGGAGCCATCGGCGCCTTCCCCTTGGCGGCCAGGACGTAGTACGCGCACACATCGGTCAGCGGGCAGAGGCCGCAGATGGGCCGCGGCGCCCGGCAGGTGTCACGACCGTGGCGAATCGTCTCGACGTGAAAGGCGTACATCTGTTCCGGCGCCAGCACGCCCTCGAGGAGGTCGTGGGCACGGTCGAGGGGCGTGCGCGGTGGCAGCATGCCAAGCCGCGAGGCGACCCGGTGGACGTGCGTGTCCACCGGCATCGCAGCTCGACCGAAGTTGAAGAGCAGGATGATGGAGGCAGTCTTGCGCCCGATGCCGGGCAGGCTGGTCAGCCAGTCCCGCGCGGGGTCGAGCTCCCACTCCCCGAGGAAGGAGAGGTCCCAGGTGCCCTGCGTGACCTCGTGTACCTCGGCCAGGACGTGCTGGATGCGGCGTGACTTGGTGGGCGCCAGCCCACCGGGCCGGATCACGTCCTCCAGCTCGTCGGTCGGGGCGCGCAGGACGTCGTCCCAGCTCGCGTAGCGGGCGCGCAGGGCGGTGAAGGCACGGAACGAGTTGGTGTCGGCGGTGTTCTGCGACAGGATGGTGAGCACCAGCTCGCTGATCGTCTCGACCCGCGGCCCGTCCCACGTCGGGTGGTCATAGCGCTCGCCGAGACGCTCCAGCACGACGTCCGCCAGGGCGCGCCGCTTCCGCCGGTCGGCGGCCAGCTTCTGCGGGCTTGGCTTCTTCGCCACGGACCGATGCGCCCCTACGGGCGCGCCAGCTCCAGGCCGATGCCGACGGCGCGCGCCAGGCGCGCCGCCGCGTTGCCGAGCAGCCGCTCCGTGTCGGCCATTGCGGCGGCAAGCTCCATCGGTCGGTCCGAGATCGGCTGGACGAGGGAGATGGCAGTTGCAGCGTCGAGCGCCTCGGCACCCTCGCCGAGGGCGCCGGCCAGGAGCACCACCGGGGTATTCCGCGCCTTCGCCAGGGTCGCGACGCCCATGGCCGCCTTGCCGGCCAGCGTCTGCCCGTCGGCGCGGCCCTCGCCGGTGATCACGAGGTCGGCGGCGTCCAGCGCCGTGCCGAGCCCGACCAGCTCGGCGACCACCTCGACTCCTGGGCGCACGATGGCCCTGGTGAAGCCCAGGAAACCGGCCGTCGTGCCGCCCGCCGCCCCGGCGCCGGGCAGATCCGCGACGAGTCGCCCGGTCGTGGCCTCGATCACGCGTCCGTAGTTCGCCAGCGCCGCGTCGAGCTCGGCCACCGTCGCCGGATCGGCGCCCTTCTGCGGTCCGTAGGTGGCCGCCGCGCCACGCGGTCCGCACAGCGGATTGCTCACATCGCTGGCAATCACCAGGTGGACCGATTCGAGCCGCGGGTCGAGGCCTGACAGGTCGATCTGGGCCAGCCCGGCGAGCGCGGCGCCGCCATCCGGCAGCTCGCTGCCGTCCGCTGCGAGGAACCGCGCCCCCAGCGCGCGCAGGATCCCTGTGCCGCCGTCGTTGGTGGCGCTCCCCCCCAGGCCGATGGTGATGCGTTCCACGCCGGCATCCAGGGCCGCGCGGAGCAGCTCACCGGTGCCGCAGGTCGAGGCCTGGCGGATGCTTGCCGGCGTCCGCTCTTCGGGCGCCAGCTGTGCGAGGCCGGAGGCGGCGGCCATCTCCACGAACGCACCACGCCCCTCGTCGACGAGCAGCCACGACGCGTCGACGGGTCGCCCCAGCGCGTCGGTAGCGGTGACGCTGCACAGCTCGGCGGCGCCGGCGAGGGCCTCGCGCACGGCGACCAGCGTTCCCTCTCCGCCATCGGCCATCGGCCGGCGGACCACGGTGTCCTTTGGCCGCACACGCGTCCACCCCTCCGAGATCGCACGCGCCACGCCCAACGAATCGAGCGCACCGCCATAGGAATCGGGGGCGACGAGGACGACGAGATCTCGGGACGTCACATGCTCAGAATAGAGGAGGACCAGGTCGTCAGCGCCTGAGGCTCTTCCGCCGCTCGAGATAGGCGGGGATGGTGCGCATTGGCGGACGCAGCTCGTCGCCAATCTCGCGAACCTCGAGGCTGAACCGATCGCGCTCCTGCGCGATGACCTTCATCCCGCGCCCGACTTCGGTCAGCAGCTCGATGCGATGCCGCTCCTCCAGCTTGCGGATGGCGCCCTGCAGGATCACGTACGACATCTGCGACAGGTTGCCGAGTGGCTGGTTGCGATGGATCCGCCGCTCGAGGTCGACCTGGCCGATGGCCGGCAGCCCGTGCGCCTCGATGATGTCGATCAGGAGGCCGATCTCGACCGCGTAGCCGGTGAAGAAGGGCACGCTCTCGAGCAGCGCACGGCGCCCGGCGTACTCCCCGGAGAGCGGCTGGATCATGCCCGACAGCTCCGGGAAGAAGAGGTTGATGAGCGGCCGCGCCATGAGCTCGGTGACTCGCCCGCCACCCTCCGGAATGAGCTTGGCGCCCTCGCGGATCGGTCGCTGGTAGAACCCCTTGACGTACTGGATGCGCGGCTCGCGCAGGAGCGGGCCGAGCAGGCCGTACACGAAGCGCGGCTGGATGTTGGAAATGTCGGTATCGATCCAGGCGACGATGTCGCCGTCCAGCACGTGGAGCGACTTCCACAGCGCCTCGCCCTTCCCGCGGTGCGATCCGGTCTCGGGCAGGATCTGCGAGTGCCGGTACACCGGCACGCCCAGGTCGGTGGCTATCTCGATGGTCCGGTCGGTGCTGTCGCTGTCGATGACCACCAGCTGGTCGATGAGCGGGAAGCGGTCCATCAGCGCGGTCTTGACCCGCTTGATGACCAGGCCCAGCGTCTTCTCCTCGTTGAGCGCCGGCAGCCCGACGCTGACCGTCAGGCCCGCCTTCTCCTTGAGTGCCACGAGCTTGCGGATGTCGCTGAACTCGCCCGCGTGGAACGTGTTCTCGGCGAACCATTTGTCGACGACCGATGGCAGCGCCTGGCTCCGCTCGGCGTACGCGTCGGCGTGCGCCAGGGTGCCCTCCGCCGCGCGCAGCTCCTCGAACGTCGCCGTCCCGAGCTGCTGCTTGGTCTTGACGACGATGACCGTCGAGCGGGCCTTGCTGACCACCGCCTCCGGCACCGATCCGAACAGGTAGCGGCCACCGTCCACGCCCTCGCGCGCGCCGTGCGGCTGCGCGCCGGCGCCCATCACCACCAGGTCGTGGTGCGCTGCCTCGCGGATGATCGTGCTCCGCACGCTGGTCCCCTCGCGGAGCAGGCCCTTGACCCGCTTCCCGCCGCCATGCTCCTTGACGAAGGCGTCGAGGGCTGCCTGCTCACGGGCCAGCGCGCGCTCACCGACGCCCTTCGGCACGATATGCATCACCACCACCTGCGCGCCGAAGCGCTTCCCGAGGTCACGGGCAAGGCGAATGGCGAGCTCGGCATGGGGCCCGCCGCGCACGGGTACCAGGATCGAGGCGACCGTGTCGAGGCCGCGCTGCTTGACGACCGCGATGTCGCAGGGCGACTCGCGCACGACCGCGTCGATGGTGGTCGTGAAGACGGCGTGGGGCCGCGGCTCGGCGCCGGCGAGCAATGCCTCGGCGGCCTCGGCCTCGGCGCGTGCCGCCTGCGAGGGAGTCGGCGGGCCGCCCCAGCCGAAGATGACGAGATCCGTGCCCTCCTCGGTCACCGCCTCGATCACGCCGTCGGACGCGCGACGCCCGATGCGGACCATGGTGCGGATCTCGACTCCCTCCTCGTCACCAACGTCGAGGACGCGCTGCAGGAGGCGGCGCGATGTGCGTGCCTGGTGGGCGCCCTCCGAGAGGCTCACCCCCTCCGGCACCTCCACGATGCCCAGCGCGGTGATCTCGGTCGGCCGCCCGTCGGCGATCCCCGACCCGATGCGCACCAGGTCACGCGCGGTGCGCGGGTTGGCGAGCGGCAGGAGGATGCGGTACGGGCCGCGACGACGGGTGGGCATCAGCCGGCGGCGCGCATCGCCCGCCAGCGGGCGGCGAGGTACGGCTTGAGCTCCTCGAACTCGCGGGCCTGGTCGTCGATCACCCGCTCCGCCTGGTCAGTGGTCAGTTCCAGCGTCTGGCTGATGAACCCGGCGGTGCGCCCGAAGTAGAGCGGCGTCAACGCGGCGAGGAGGCGCTCCCGATCTGCTCCGGGCCGGTGGAAGGCGACGAGCGTGTCGTAGAGGCAGCGCACCCACAGCTCGGCGGGGAAGTGGAAGCCGCTCGGATCCTCCGGCAGCTCGAGCGCCATCACCCGCTCCAGCTGCTCCTCGCTCAGCATCTCGGCCCACGTCTCTCGCTGGGTGAGCCGCGCCGCGTCGAGGTGGTCGATCAGCTTGGCGTGGTTGACGGTGATCTCCTCCGGCGCCACGACGCGCTCGAAGCCGTACTCGGGGATGGGATGCGAGCCGCGGACGCGCAGCCATCGGTCCTCGTAGGTGCCGGCCAGCTTGAACAGGGTGCCAACCACCTGGCGGAACATCGGTCCGAGGTCGGAGGCCGGGTCCTTGGCGTCGTGGATCTTGGCGCCCAGGCGCGCCTGGCAGACGGCGAAGCCCTCGTTGATGGCGCTATGCGTCATCCAGATGTCGATCCCGAAGCGCGCCGTCAGGTCGTCGAACGTGTCGAGCT
>JBDTQJ010000138.1:0-4780 GCA_039932235.1 Chloroflexota bacterium | reverse complement strand
GGCCCGTCGTAGGGATCGCCGGGGAACGAGGCGCTCCAGTTCGGGGTGACGAGGCGGAAGGCGTCCCAGCGGTCCTGCCAGCCGCCACCGGCGCGAGGGCGGCGGTCGAGGACGACGTGCTCGCGACCCGCGGACGCGAGATACCAGCTCATGGTCAGGCCTGCCTGGCCGGCACCGATGACGACCGTGTCGATCGCGGAGGGGAGTGGCAAAGTGGGCCTCCCGCAGGTCCTGCGCCTCGCGGCACATGTCCAAACGTTCGCACGATCATATCCAAGGCGGCAAGGCTCTCTTTCAGGCGGGCTCGTCCACGACCATCCCCCGCACGCGCGCCGCAGAAACGATGTCGCCCTTTCGGTCGTACAGGTCCACCGCCCGGCGCGCGGCAGCGGCAGCGTCAGCTGGGCGCCCGGCCCGGCGCATGACATCGGCCCGATCCTCGAGCACCTCCGCATGCCAGCCAAGCAGATCGGTGCCTTCAAAGGCCTTGAGCGCCTCGTCACTCAATTGGAACGCATCTTCGAACCGCCCCTGTCTCGCCCGGACCTGGGCCATGGCGGAGGCTGCAAAGGCGCGCCAGGTCACGGTCGACTGCGGTCGGCCAGCCACCTCTTCGGCAGCGACGATCCGCCCCAACTCGACGAGATTGCACGCCAGCCGCGCATCAAGCGCACTCGGATTTGGCAACTTGGCGATGCCCTCTTCAAGCATCGCCGCCGCCGCTTCGTGATTATTGGCGACCTCTTCGACGTCGGCCGCGACCTCAGCCGCGAACGCATGCGACCAGTCCTGGCCCGACTCGAGCAGCTGGGCGCGGTAGCGACCCGCCAGCTCGCGCGCCACGTCGAACTCGCCGAGCCGGGCGCGAAGATGAGCCAAGGCATGGAACATGTAGCCTTCGATCGCCCGATCGCCCTTCTTCTGGTTCAGGATCAGCTCGCAGCGCGCGATGCCGTCGGCGACCGGGGTGGCCCCTTGGACGAGGTCGCGCGACAGCGTCTGCATCAACTCTGCCTCCTCGCCGGCCGCGCCCGCTGCCCGCGCGTGACCAAGGGCCGTTTCGACGGCCACCTCTTCCTCGGCCAGGCGGCCCTTCATGAACGCAAGTGCGCCGACGATTCGCCATGCCCGGCTGAGGCCCAGGTCATCACCGGCCGCGGCGAAGAGCTGGATCGCCTTGCGGACGAGCGGCTCGAGTTCGCCGGCAAGGGCCGCATCCCATGGGCGCATCTGCCACTGTCCATCGCCCGTCCTCCAACACTCGAGCAGCCAGCCCATCACATCAACGTGAGCCTCGAGGCGCTCGTCAGCCAAGCGCCGCGCATCGCGTGTTGCCGCGTCGAGCGCCTCAACAACCTGATCGCCGCTGACGATCTCGCCGAAGGCGTTGGCGAGATCGGCGCCGAGCAACGGTCGCCCGGGATCGTCAGGCGGCAACAGGTCCAGGGCGCGTCGGATGAGGTTGACGGTCGCCCGGAAGTCGCTGCGCGCGACCGCCTTGCGCCCAGCGGTGGCCAGATGTCGACCGGCGCGCGTGGCGACCTCGAGATCGTTGCTCGACATCAGACCAACCGCACGTCGATAGCCGATGGCCTGCTCGAGGTGGTAGCCCACGATCTCCTCGTACTCAGCCAGCCGCTCGCCTGCTCGTCGCTCGAGCCAGTTGGCGAAACGCTCGTGGAGTGAAGCGCGCTCCTCCTTGGGCAACCCTTCATATGCGGCGTCGCGGATCAACTGATGTCGAAAACGGAAATTCTCATCGCGACTGGTCGTGGATCGCTCAGGCCGCACGAGTTCCTTGCGCACCAACCCCATCAAGTCCGAACGCACCTGAGCGGCGCTCTCCTCGCCGGGAATCGCGGCAAGCTCAATGACCGACGGGAGCCCGAAGATCCGCCCGACCACGGCCGCGCGTTCGGCGACGGACCGCTCGCCCACGGACAGCCGCTCAAGTCGCGCCGAAAGAAGGGCCTGGATCGTGGGCGGGACGTTCAGCTCGCTCACTGGCCTGCCACCCTCGTCGATCTCGCCCTCGCCGAGGAGCTGCCCGTCGTCGACGAGCATGCCGATCATCTCTTCCACGAATAGCGGGTTGCCCTCGGCCGCCCGGCTGATGCGCTCCGCCATCGGGGCCGGAAGTCCCGCGCCGCCGACGATATTCCTTATTAGCTCCTCGGACGCCTCGAGGGGCAGTGGCTCAAGCAGCAGCGACGCGGCATTGAGCTTGCCCCCGCTCCAGCCAGGTCGCGTGTCGAGCAGCTCGGGGCGAGCCGGGCAGAGCAGCAGGATCGGGCTATCACGGCTCCAGTCGGCCACGTAGTCGATCAGGTCGAGCAGGGTCGCTTCCGCCCAATGGATATCGTTGATGACTACCACCAGCGGATGTTCGGCCGCAAGTATCTCGAACAGCATGCGAACAGCCCAGAACAGGTCCTCCTGGGCCGACGCACCGTCCACGAGCCCGATCAGCTCAGCGACGAGTGGCGCAACGCGGTCCGCCTCCGGCCCCCCGATGGACGCGGCCAGCTTGACCTGCGCCTCTGATCGCGAGTCCTGATCGGTGATGCCGGCCACCTGCCTGACCGCCTCGGCGATCGGCCAGTACGTGATGCCCTCGCCATAGGGCAGGCAGCGCCCGCGCATGACTGACGCTTCTCTTGGCAGTCCGGCCAAAAATTCCGCGACCAGCCGGCTCTTTCCCACGCCGGCGGATCCCAGCAGCGTGAATAGCTGGCAGGCGCGCTGGCTGACCGTCCGCTCGAACGACTGGCGCAACACCGCCAGCTCCGATTGCCGGCCGACCATCGGTGAATCAAGGCGCCGCGCATGGGCCTCCGCCAGCGGCGTCACGGATAGCAGGCGGACAGCCTTCAGTGGCAGACTCTTGCCCTTCACGCTGAGTGCGTCGATCGGCTCGACGCTGACCGCGTCCCTCACCAGGTGGTACGTCGACTGGCCGAGCAGGATGGTGCCCGGCTCGGCCGCTTGCTCGAGGCGCGCGGCAACGTTGACCGCATCCCCGGTGACCAAGCCCTGCCCGCCCTGGACGGTCACGACCGGCCCGGTGTTGACGCCGATACGGACGCTGATCGTGATGCCCAGCTCAGCGCTCAACTGTTCGTTGAGGCGATCAAGCGCCTGCCGCATCTCGTCTGCCGCGCGCACGGCTCGAAGCGCATCGTCCTCGTGCAGCTGCGGGACGCCGAAGACCGCCATCACAGCATCGCCGATGAATTTCTCGACCGTCCCGCCGTGCCGTTCCAGGACACTGCGCATGGCATCGAAGTACCGCTTCATGACTCGTCGGAGCGCCTCGGGATCCAATCGCTCGCCGAGCTCGGTCGAATGCGCCAGGTCGCAGAAGACGACGCTGACAGTCTTGCGCGCTTGGCGCTCGGGCACGGCCGGCTCGAAGTGCAAGCCGCACGAGTGACAGAAGCGCGCCTCGGGTTGGTTTTGTGTCCCGCACGCCGGGCACTGCATGAGCGCGAGTCTACGACCAACGGCGCGAGGCGAAGCGAGACTGTCGGCACGCGCCATCAGAACGGTGCCCGGGACCTGGAGGCGTCTCGGGCGGCCGCCAACGACCGATTCCTGGGGGAAAGAGTGGCTTCCCCGGCGGGATTCGAACCGGCCGCGCCGTTGCCGGTCAACTGCGCGCGGCGACGAGCGCGCCGACCAGCGATCGCGCGCGAGGGCTCGGAGCGCTGGTGCGCGCGGAGGACGGCACGGCGACAGCCGCTCGCCTCATCGGCGAGCGGCTGTCCAGCGAGTAAGGAGGACCGCTGGCTGGCGGACCTCCAATCGGTCAGGCGGCCGGCATCCGCTCCCGGACCGCGACCGTCGTCGCGAGGGCGACGAGGTAGACGATGCCAACGCCGTTCGCCACGTCGAGCGCGTCGGGAGTCCCGCCGCGGATGACGAGCATCAGGCCCACTGCGGTGGCGAGCAGGGTGCCGGTGTGCCGGCCACGACGATGGCGATCCGCTTGCCCCAGCGACCGCCGTCGAGGACGGCGAGCGCGGCCACGAAGCTCAGCGCACCGGCGCCGACGAAGACGGGCCAGAACGGAGTCAGCCGCTCGGCCAGCGCGAGGTCGGTCGCCGAGATCGGGACGTGCTGCTGGGCGACCACGGAGAGCGCCAGCGGGAATGCCATGCCGACGGCGACGAAGATGAGCCCCATGAGCGAGAAGCTGACGGCCGCGACGATCGCCGACGCCGTGGAGAAGCGGGCGCGGTCGCTGGTGCGAATGGTGACCGCGGGGGCGGCGGGGAAGCTGGACATTTCAGAAGCCTCAGTTGCTTGCAGTGCCGACCACGCGGCCCTTGGTGCATTCGTACGATCCGCCCGCGGCGTCGCTGGCGCGTCGGTCATCGCGACGTCTGCCCCTACGACGTTCGTCGCCCTCAGCCGAGGCGACCCTCCGTGTCAGGCACGCCTGATGCGGGGGAAGCGGGCATGTGTCTGACCTGTGGCTGCATGGATGCTCATCTGGAGATGGGCGAGGCCAACATCACCTACGACGACATCAAGAAGGCAGCAGAGGAGAACGGCCGCAGCGTCGCCGAGACGCTGGACATCGTCGACCGCACGGTCGCCAAGGACCGCGGTGAGCACACCGAGGAATACGCCTAGCGCGGCCCAGCCCGGACTCCTACGCTGGCCTCGGCAGGTTCATCGCGCGGGCCAGTTCGAGGGCGTCGCCGCCCGGGAACGAGGCGCTCCAGTTGGGGGGTGCCGGAAGGCGTCCCATCGGTCCTGCCAACCTCCACCCAGC
>JBDTQJ010000137.1:0-4871 GCA_039932235.1 Chloroflexota bacterium | reverse complement strand
GACCGGCTGTGCGCCGCAGGCGACCCGGTGACGCTCGACGAGCTGGCGGGCTTCGACCACGTCCTGACGATCCTGGGTCGGGGGCGGGTGGCGATGGTCGTCGACTGGGTCGAGGCCCGCTTCGCGGGCGCCGCGGTCACCGACGACTGCCCCGCCTGACGGTCAGGCCGGCAGAACGCCCTCCAGGCGCAGCAGCGTCCGCTTCCGATCCAGCCCGCCGGCGTAGCCACCCAGGCCGCCTGACGCGTGGAGGATGCGGTGGCAGGGCACGATGATCGGGATCGGGTTGCTGCCGAGCGCGTTGCCGGCAGCGCGCGCCCCGCGCGGGGATCCGGCAGCGACCGCGACGTCCCGGTACGTGCTCGTCGAGCCGTACGGCACCGCCGCCGTGGCGCGCAGGATGCCGATCGCGAAGCCGCGGATGAGGGTCCAGTCGAGCGGCAGGTCGAAGGCGCGACGCTCCCCCGACAGGTAGGCATCCAGCTGCCGCCGCGCCTCGTCGGTCGGGCGAGCCGCGGCCAGGACGCGCGGCGAGAGCCGTGCCGCCATCTCGTCGAGGATCGCGTCGCGCGGCTCGTCGGCAAAGGCGACGCGCACGACGCCGCGCGGAGTGACGAACACGGTCAGCTCCCCCAGCGGGCTGTCGAGGGTCGCGTAGGCAACGTCGAGCAGGTGCGCGGCGGCGGCGCGCTCCCCGAGCCCGGCGCGCAGGCGCGCCATGTCCAGGTCGCCCGCCGGCGTGCTCGAGGCCAGGCGGCGCTCGAGGTCGCTCATCGGTCCAGCCTCAGGCGCAGCCGGCTCAGCCCCTCGTGAACGCTCCGTCGCGCCGCCTCCTCGCTCGTGCCCATGCGGGCGCCGATCTCCGCGTAGGCGAGGTCGAAGACATACCGATGCACCACCGCCGCGCGCTGCTTCGGCGGCAGCTGCCGCACCTCGACCCACAGCCCGTCATCGGGGAGTGGGTCGTCCGGCTCTGCGATCGGCTCGACGCCGTCGAGGGTGGTCGCCGGTCGGCGAGCCGCGCGGCGCACGACATCGGTCGCCTTGCGGTGCGCGATGGTGTAGAGCCACGCGCGCAGGTTTTCGCCGTGGCGCAGGCGGGGATAGGCTCGCAATGCCGACATGAACGTCTCCTGCAGGCAGTCCTCCGCCTCGGCCGGCCCGACACACCCCACCAGGAAGCGGTGCAGCTCGGTGGCGTGGGCGTCGATGAGCGTCTCGAACGGCGGGAGGTGCACGCTGGATGAAACGCGCCGGGGCATCGTGGCGTGAGGTCGCTCAGCCGGCGGCGCGGCGCACGAGGTCGTCGATCACCGACGGGTCGTCGTGCGCGATGGAGTACACGCCGTCGTGCCAGCCGATGGTAATACCCGGATTCTCGTCGTCGGTGCCGTCCGGCGCGAAGACATGGACGGAGCCACGCACCTCCTCGCCACGCGCGACGGCCCAGTCGGCGAAGAGCGGCGCGCGTCCCCGTCCGGCGTCGAAGTCGGCCACGAGGCGATCGAGGTCCACCGTCTCGCAGGTGCTCGCCACCTCCAGGATGACGTGGCGCAGGCTGACGCAGCGGCTCTCGCCGAAGAAGGCGCGGCGCAGGCCGCGATCCAGCTCCTCGGCGGCGGCCAGCGACTGTGACTTTGCCGCCTGGACCGCCTCCATCGGCGGCAGCATGGTGACCGGGTACGTGTCGGCCGGCGCGGACCAGGCACTCCACCCGGCCCGCGGGGCGAGCGTCATCGCCACCGGCCACTCGGCGTCCAGGCGGTCACGCGGCGTCGGCTCGTTGTTGAACAGCTCGAGCGGAAAGACGTGATGATCGAAATGGACGCGCTCGGCGAGGCCAAGGCGGCGGCGTGCGTCCCACAGGCGCCACACCACCGCGTGCGACCACGGGCAGCCGAGGTCCGACCACACGGCGAGCGTGCCGGGCGCGACCTGCATCGGGTCAGTCGAGGGTGAAGTAGTCGCCGCCGGAGTAGCGGCCGGTGCGTTCCTTGCGGATCTGCATGAGGACGTCGTTGAGCAGGCTCGACGCGCCAAACCGGAACCGATCCGGGGTCATCCAGTCCGGCCCCAGCGTCTCGTACAGCACCGTGAGGTAGCTGATCGCCTCCTTGGCCGTCTTGATCCCGCCGGCGGGCTTCATGCCCACCGCCCGCCCGGTCTGCTGGTAGAAGTCGCGGATCGCCTCGAGCATGACGAGCGTCACCGGCAGGGTTGCCGCGGGCTGCACCTTGCCGGTGCTGGTCTTGATGAAGTCCGCCCCGGCCGCCATGGCCAGGACCGATGCGCGGCGCACGTTGTCGTACGTCTCGAGCTCGCCGGTCTCGAGGATCACCTTGAGGTGCGCCCCGCCGCACGCCTCCTTGACCGCCACGATCTCGTCGTACACCTTCGCGTAGTTGCCGGCCAGGTACGCGCCGCGGTCGATGACCATGTCGATCTCGTCGGCGCCCAGGGCGATCGTGGCCCGCACGTCATCCAGCTTCACCTCGAGCGGGGCCTGTCCGGACGGGAAGTAGGTGGATACGGCGGCGACCTTGACGCCGGAGCCCTTGAGCGCCTCGACCGCGGTCTCGACCATGTTCGGATAGACGCACAGGGCGGCGACGGGCGGGATGGACGGATCCGTCGGATCCGGGCGCCGGGCCTTTCCAGCCAGCGCGCGGACCTTGCCCGGCGTGTCCTTTCCCTCCAGCGTCGTCAGGTCCATCATCCGGATCGCCAGGTCCAGCGCCCAGAGCTTGGCGTCCTTCTTGATGCTCCGCTTGGCGAGGCTCGCGGCGCGCTCCTCGACCCCCACCGCGTCGACGGCCCACACGCGGCCGAGCAGCGAGCCCAGCGCCTGGTGGCGCGGGCTGATCAGGTCGCGAGTGGCGCGCGCATCGCGGCGCGCGGGGACGGTGCTGCTCATCGGCCGTTCATTGTACCGGGGCGGTGCGAGGGGATCGGCATGGTAGGCTCGGCGGACCGATGAGCGAGCGCGACGCCGCGACCGAGCAGGTCGTCTACTGCCTCACCCGCGACCGCGACCTCGCCGCCTCCCTGGACGAGCGGCTGGTCGGTGCGATCGCCTTCTTCTACAACGACGCCGCACGCCTCCACCAGGCGGTGACCCTGCGCGCCCCGGACGTGGTGCTGGTCGACACGGACGCGATCCGCGAGGAGTATGGCGATGCCGGCCTGGGACCCATCGTCGCCTTCCTGCGCGAGCACTGCGCGACGGCGCGGGTCGCGGTGCGACCACATCCGGGGGTCGAGCTCCTCGTGGCCGCAGAGGCGGGCCAAGGCATCGAGCTGGTGCCGGCGGAATGCGCCGCGTGCGTGGGGGCCGTGGCGGCGCTCTGCGGCTGCCCCTGAGGGCTCACTCCCCGGCGACGATCGCCTCGGGGAAGGTGCAGGCGGGCTCCCCACCTTCGTCGATCTGTGGCGAAGCCGGAAGGGCAGCGAGTGATTCCATCGGGGCCGGCGGGATGAGCCCGATGCGGGCGGGCGGCCAATAGCGCGCGACTGCTCGCCAGCGCACGCCGGCGACCGGCAGCACGCCGAAGGCACGCGAGTCCGTCGATGCGGAGGCGTTGTCGCCACGGAGCGTGACGTGTGCGTCGCGCACCGCGGCAACCCGCTTGACGAGCTCCCGCCGCCGATCGCGCGGATCGCCCGCGACGACCACCTCGCCGACGTTGGGAGCCCCGCTCGCCCGACGCACGATGAGCCGATCCCCGGGCTGAAGGGTGGGAGCCATGGACGCGCCTCGGACCTCCACGGCGTCGAGGCGGCGCAGCTGGGCAATCACCCAGCCGACCGCCACGATCATCCCGAGCCAGGTGAACGGCCGCGTGGTCATGCGGCTAGGAGGGACGCCCGTTGACGCGCGTCTTCTCCGCCCCGCCGGTCGACTTCCACATCTCGTCGATGGTGTCGATCATCGAGAGCAGCTCCCTGGCCGCGCCCGCGTCGAGCGACTGCTTGACCTTGGACGCCTGCTTGGTGGCCTTCCAGAACGTGTCGTGCAGGTCGGGGTACTTCTCGAGATGCTCCGGCTTGAAGTAGTCGTGCCACAGGACGTCGAGGTGGTGCTTGACGAGATCCGCGCGCTCTTCCTTCACGACGATGCAGCGGGCGCGGAACAGCTCATCGGTGTTCTGCTCGTACTTCTCGATGATGCGCAGGCAGGACTCCGCCTCGATGCGGGCCTGCTCGGGGTCGTAGACCCCGCACGGGATATCGCAGTGGGCATCGACGACGCGCGTCGGGCGCAGCAGTGAGCGCAGGGTGATCATGCGGTCTCCTTCTCCGGGAACTGGCGAACGAGGGCTTGCTCGTTGTTGTGCTTCATCGTAGGCACCCAGCAAGCCGCCTGCCGGACCGATGCCCCCCGGACCGTCCCGTCCCAGAAATGCGACGAGCCCGGGGCACAGCTCCCGGGCTCGTCGATGACCATCCCCTTCAGCAAGCGCTGTGCAGCTCAGCTGCACCACGGATAGATGAAGAGGCTGTTGCTCCCCGCCCGGTGGTCCGCAAGGACGACCCGCAGGGGGAGGACCTCCGGCAGGGCCGTGACATCGGTGCCACTGCGGGGAGCGACGCCCAGGGCGACGGCCGTGGCGATGGGCAGACCGTCGCGCGCGACGTCGTCCAGCACCCCGAGCGAGCGGAGGGCATTCATGCCGGCGCGCATGCAGTCGGTATCAGGGGTCGCGGCTGACGCCGGACCGGCCAGCATCCCGATCGCGAGCGCAGCGCTCGCGACGGCCAGAGAGATCTTGGTTCGCATCGGTCTCCTCACGGTTGGGGGCGGCCGGACTTCGAGGCCGCTCTCTGGTGACCGATACGGGGGAGCATTGGCCATTGGATCAGTCCGACGCCGG
>JBDTQJ010000136.1:0-4893 GCA_039932235.1 Chloroflexota bacterium | reverse complement strand
GGCCGAACTGCTTCTCGATCTGCAGGATGGCGGCGTCGACGGCGCGGCCGCGCTCACCGTTCTTCTGGGCCGGAGTGGTGGCCTGGGCGGTTGCCGCCGTGGCGTCCATGGGTGTCTGGGCTCCTTCCATCGTCTGCGCCGGCGGCGAGGGTCTCACTCCTCGACGCCTGGCTCCTCGCTGCGCGGCTTGCGCCTGGGCTTGATGACCTCGACCGACGCCGGCGGCTCGTAGGCCGGAGGTGCCGCGGGTTGCTGCTTGGCCGCCTTCACGCCGCCCTTGGGCTTGCGCTTCTCCTGGTGGCGAGGGCGATCTCGGCTCCCCATCTGGTCGGACCTCCATCTGCTGCGGTGGCCGGCCGAGGCAAGTCCATCCTGCCTCGCGGCCCGTTAGCGCTCCGTTAGCGGCGACTTATCCGCGTGCGGGGGACGCTGGTAGCGCGCAGCCACCACGTCGCGCAACGAGTCGAACGACCCGTCGGCCAAAGCCGAACGGATGTTCGCCATCAAGGTCAGAGTATAGGTGACGTTGTGGACCGATGCGAGGCGATATGCCAGCAGCTCGCGGGCCCGAAAGAGGTGCGCCAGGTAGGCCCTCGAATGGGTCGTGCAGGCCTCGCAGGCGCAGGCCGGATCGAGGGGCGCGGGATCGTCCTGGAACCGCGCGTTGCGCAGGTTGAGGCGCCCCTCGGAGGTCCACAGCTGGCCGTTGCGCGCCACCCGGGTGGGCAGGACGCAGTCGAACAGGTCGATCCCCCGCTCCACCCCGGTGAAGAAGTCGACTGGTGATCCCACGCCCATCAGGTAGCGCACGCGCGGGTCCTCGCCGAGCGCCTCGCCGACCACGTCGAGCGTCGCGCCCATCTCGTCCTTCGACTCCCCCACCGAAAGGCCGCCGATGGCGATGCCGTCGAACGGCAGCGCCGCGATGGCAGCGCTCGAGGCACGCCGGAGGTCCGCGTCCACGCCGCCCTGGATGATCCCGAACAGCGCCTGGTCCGGTCGCGACCGCGCCGCGAGGCAGCGCTCCGCCCAGCGATGGGTGCGCTCCATCGCACGGGCCACCTCCGCGGGCGGCAGGGTCGGGTCGACGAGCTGGTCGAAGGCCATCGCCACGTCGCTGCCCAGCAGCTCCTGGATCTCCATCGCGCGCTCCGGCGTGAGGCGCTGCTCGCCGCCGTCGAGATGGCTGGCGAACGTCACACCGTCGTCGTCGACACGTCGCAGGTGGGCGAGGCTGAACACCTGGAAGCCACCCGAATCGGTCAGGATCGGTCCATCCCAGGCCATGAACCGATGGAGCCCGCCGAGCCGCGCGATGCGCTCCGCGGTCGGTCGCAGGGACAGGTGGTAGGTGTTGGCCAGGATCATCTGCGCGCCCGCCGAACGGAGATCGCCGGGAGCGAGCGCCTTGACCGTCGCCTGGGTGCCGACCGGCATGAACTGCGGCGTGTCGACCACCCCGTGCGGGGTCACCAGGCGCCCCAGCCGCGCGCGACCGGTGCTGGTGGGCACCGAGCTGAAGCGCACCGGTGGGGTCGGATGCACGGTGTCGGTGGGGGGATGCGCCTTCATCGGCGAGAGGATAGGCTTTCCCCTCTCACCGATAGGAGCGCTGCGCGTGCGATTGGCCGACTGGCCGCGGATGCCTTACCTGAACGACGAGCTGCGCGAATGGATCGCCGCCCACCTGGCCACGCTCGGCGTGGAGGAGATCGCCGTCTATGCGGTCGACCCGCAGCGGGGGCAGGACGAGGAGCGGCGCGTCCTGGTGGCAACCGAGGTGGGCCTCATCGACGGCTGGTACGCACCGCGAGGCGGCTCATCCGCGCGCTACGGCTTCACGGCGCGCATCTGGCCGTGGCAGGCGGTCCGCGGCGTCGACCTGCGCGGCGAGACGTACCGGGTCTGGGCGCTCGAGCATCGCACGCGCTGGTGGCTGCGCCTGGCGCGCCCGGCCTTCGAGTCCGAGACGGATGCGCCCGAGCTCGGCGCCGCCCTCTGCGACTTCGCCAAGGTGTGCGCGGTGATGGCGGAGCCGGCCGGCTGGCAGGCGGCCCAGGAGGAGGTCCCGGTGCGGCGCGAGGGGCTGCGTGTGCTTCCCGAGCCGACCGAGGTGCCGCCCGAGGCGGGCAGCGACGTCGAGGCGGTCGCACCCACCGGGCGGCCCGCCGTGCCGCCCCCGGTCGCCGGTCCTCCCCCGACGCCACCCGAGCCGCAACGGCTGCGGCCGGACACCGCCTTCGAGGTCGCAGCGCACGAACCCGAGCCCGACATCCTGATCGACGAGTTCGTCGAGCCGGACGCAGCCGACCAGTCCGATGGGTCCGACACGGAAGCCGGTGGCATGCCGGCCGCAGCGCCCGATCCCGAGCAGGTGCCCAAGGCGAGCGAGGCCCCGGGCGACGAAGCGGCAGTCGACGTTGCGGCGGAGGACTCCACTGCCGCGCGGGAGGGCGAACACGATGCTGACGAGACGCCGGAACCCGCTGGGTCGGCGGGCGACGGCGACCGCCCGGCGGAGCCGTTCGCCGCGACGGGCGTCGGCCTGCTGGCCGCGCGACGCGAGGCGCGACGCGAACGCGAGGCGCGGGAGCGCGGCGCAGCGGACGGTTGGCCCGAGCCACACGCAGATCATCCCGAGGCGGCGGCCGTGGCGGGCGTGTCCGTCACCACGACCGCGACAGTGGCCCCCGGGGAGGAGCCGGTCGACCTGAACGCCTATCTGCCCGGCGAGGAGCCGATCAACCTCGACGAGTACGACCCGGATCCGCTGGGCCTCGACGGGCCGGTCCGCGACCGCTGAGACACGGTCACAAGATCAGCATCGCGTCACCGAAGCTGAAGAACCGATAGCCCTCGGCCAGCGCGACGCGGTACGCCGCCAGCAGCGTGTCCCGCGCCTGCAGCTCCGTGGTCGCCGCCGCCATACCCGCCTGCACGAAGGCGGTCACCAGCAGCAGCAGCGAGCTGCGCGGCAGGTGGAAGTTGGTGATCAGCGCATCAACACTGGCGAAGGCATGCGGCGGCGTGACATAGAGGTCGCTCCAGCCGCTCCCCGACCCGTCGCGTACGGCCGTCTCGAGGACCCGGACGCTCGTCGTGCCGACTGCCACGACCCGTCCGCCTGACCGATGCGCGGCGGCGAGCGCCGCCGTGGTCGCCGCCGGCAGCGTGAACCACTCGCGGTGGATGTGGTGTTCGTCGACGAAGTCGCCCTCAAGCGGCCGGAAGGTGTCGAGGCCGACGTGGAGGGTGACGCTGGCGCGCTCCACCCCGGCCACATCCAATGAGGCCAGCAGCTCCGGAGTGAAGTGCAGGCCGGCCGTGGGGGCTGCCGCCGAGCCGGCGGGATCCGCGTACACGGTCTGGTATCGCTCCGCCGGCGCCGACCGATCGTGGATGTAGGGCGGCAGCGGCGTCTCCCCGGCGGCCGCCATGACCGCCAGCGGGTCACGCGGGAAGTGGACCACCCGCGTTCCGTCCCCCAGCCGTTCGGCGACGATGAGGACGTCACCCGTTCCCAGGTGCAGCTCATCACCATCGGCCAGCCGGCGGCTTGGACGCACCAGCGCCTCCCAGGCGAGCGGATTCTCGCCGTGCTGCCTGAGCGCCAGCACCTCCGCCGCGCCGCCTGACGCGCGGCGGGCCGGGAGTCGGGCCTGGATCACGCGACTGTCGTTGACGACGAGCAGGTCGTTCGGATTGAGCCACCGCCCAACGTCGCGGAACCTCGCGTGGCGCAGCGCGGGAGCGCCCGGTCCCGAGAGAGCGCGGTCGAGGACGAGCAGCCGCGACGCGTCGCGCGGCTCCGCGGGCACCTGGGCAACTGCCGACGGGGGCAGTTCGTAGTCGAAGTCGTCGACGCGCAGGCGCGTCGCGAGGTCGGGCGTCTCCATGGATCTGCCGGACAGCGTAGCGCCCGGCCGGATTGCCCGGCCGGGCGCCATCGGCTATCGGCGAGGATCAGGCCGCGAGACCGGCGATCCAATCCTGTGCGAAGAAGATCAGGAACGCGATGGCTGTCACCCACATCAGCCAATGGATCTCAGCGAACTTGCCGCGAACGGCCTTGATCAGCACCCAGCTGATGAAGCCCGCCCCGATCCCCACGGTGATGTCGTACGTCAGCGGCATGAGGATCATGGTCAGAAGCGCCGGAAGTCCCTCCTCGACGTCACCCACCGGGATGTCCTTGATCAGGGTGAACATCAAATACCCCACCAGGACAAGGGCAGGAGCCGTCGCCGCCGCCGGCACGATGAGCGCGATCGGCGCCAGCAGGATCGCCACGAGGAAGAGCACGCCCGTGACGACCGACGTCATGCCGGTCCGGCCTCCGTCGGCTACGCCCGCCGCGCTCTCGATGTAGGTCGTGTTGGAGCTGATGCCGGCCGCGCCGCCCGCGAAGGCCGCGACCGAATCGACCAGCAGTGCCCGGCCCACACCGGGGACAGACCCATCCGGCCTCGTGAGGCCTGCCTCGGCAGCGACACCGGTCACGGTGCCCATCGTGTCGAAGAAGTCGGTGAGCAGGATGGCGAAGATGACCAGCAGAGCAGTCACCAGGGGGAGGACGCTGAAGACCTCGCCCAGGTCGAAATGCCCGAGCGTGTCAAAGCGCGGCGTCGCCAGCAGCTGATCGCCCGCCGGAATCGAGGTCACCCCAACAATGAGCGCCAGGACCGTGGTGAGCAGGATGCTGATCACCAGCGCGGCTTTCACGCGCAGCACGTACAGCACGATCGTGATCAGGAGTCCGGCGAGGAACACCCACTGTGCCGGCTCGGTGGGAAAGGAAACGGTGACCAGGGTACCCGGCACGTTCGACTTGATCAGGCCGCCGTTGGCGAACCCGATGAAGAGGATGAAGAGGCCGATGCCGACGCCGATCGC
>JBDTQJ010000135.1:0-4942 GCA_039932235.1 Chloroflexota bacterium | reverse complement strand
ACGTACCGCGCGATCCCGTGGTCCACGTGCACCACCAGGTCGCCGGGGCTGAGCTTGCCGATCAGGTCGCGGGTCACGACGCGCTTGCTCGGGGCCAGGCGACGGATCCGGGTCGCGCCGAAGAGCTCGCGGTCGGTGAGCAGCAGCAGTCCAGAAGGCTCGTGCAGGAACCCGCCGGTGAGCGAGCCGTGCACCAGACCGATGGCGCCGCGCGGCGGCGCCGCGCGCAGCTCCGCTGCGGGAGCGACGCTCCGCTCGGCCGCCTCGAGCAGCTCGGCGATGCGGCTCGCCTGGTCGGTGGTCACCACCGTCGCCCGATCGCGTCCGACCTCCGCCGCGAGCCACTCCCCGATGTGGTCGGCACGACCGGGCAGGGTCGGCGCGGCGCGATAGCCGGCCTCGTCGCCGACCTGCTCGTCGAGCTGCTCCACAGCCCGGTCGTGGAGCGCCGCCAGTGTTCCCGACGCGTCGTAGGGCAGCGGCCATCCGGGGGTCAGCTCGCCGGAGGCCACCAGCCCGTCGCGTCGCTCGCTGGCCTGCGCATCCAGGTCACGCGCCAGCGCCGCCAGCTCGTCCGGGTCGGTGAGGACGACGTGCGCGTTGGGCGGCACGTGATCTGCGGCCGGTCCGCCGGTCAGGAGGGCGGCCCACGTCTCCGCCGCCTCCGCCACGTCGCCCTGCTCGAGGCGCGCCAGGTCGGCGGATAGCGCCTCCGTGCGATCCGTGATTGCCGCGGACAGTGACTCCCAGCCGCCGGGCGGCAGGAACTCGCTCGCCGGCAGCAGCAGCACCTCGGTGAGGCGGCGGCGGCTGCCCTGGGTCATCGGGTCGAAGGAGCGGATCGACTCCACCTCGTCGCCGAACAGGTCAATACGCACCGGCTCCACGGCACCCGGAGGCCACACGTCGACGATCCCGCCGCGGTTCGCGAACTCCCCGACCCCGCTCACCTCGACGGACGCCTCGTAGCCGCCCTGCACGAGCGCGGTCAGCAGCCGCCGCTGGTCGATGCGCTCTCCCGCCCGGACGGTCATCCGTGCGTCGCGCAGCTGCTCCACCCCGAGCGTGCGCTGCACCAGCGCCAGCAGCGGCGCCACGATCACTTGGCCCTGTCGGTGGCCGGCCAGCATGGCCAGCGTCTCCAGCCGCTCCGCTGACTCGTCGTGCTCGGGGAGCGCCCGCTCCAGCGGCAGCGCCGCTCGCTCGGCCAGCGTCCGCACGTGGTCGGCGCCAACCCACGCCTCGAGGTCGTCGGCGAGGCGGTGCGCCTCGTCGTCGGTGCGCGCCACGACGACCATCGGGGTGCTGGGCGGCAGCGCGCTGCGGCGAGCCGCCAGGTGCGCGGCACGCGCGTTGGCGGGCACGCGAAGGACGCCCAGCGGCGGCAGATGCGGCACCAGGGCGTCGACGAGCGTCGCGACGCGGCGGTCTCCGCCGCGGGAAGAGGTCATGGCTGCACCGACCATGGTACGAGCGCCGTCCGGCGCGCGTTGTCAGGTCGCGGCCAGGTCGACCCCATTGAAGCGGTTCATTGCTGGTTGGAGCCCGTCGCGCAGCCACGTCTCGGCGGCATCGGCGCCCACCTGGATCATCTCGTCGGCGAGCTCCTTCTCCGCGCCGCGGAAGGTGGCCAGCACATGGCCCACCAGCGGTCCGTGGCGTCCGACACCCACCCGCAGGCGGTGGAACTCGGACGTGCCGAGCGCGGCGATGATGTCGCGCATCCCGTTGTGCCCGCCGGCGGAGCCCTCCGCCCGCAGCCGGACGCGGCCCAGCTCGAGATCGGCGTCGTCGTACACCACCAGCAGCTCCGAGGCGGCATCGACATCGGTCTGGCGCAGCGCCGCGCGCAGCGGCCCGCCGGAGGCGTTCATGTACTTGAGCGGCTTTACCAGCAGCACCCGTCCGATGGGCTCGGGCAGGCGTGCCTCGAGCACCGCGGCGCCGTCACGGACGCGACCCTGGCCCGTCAGGGCCCATCGGTCCGCCAGGAGGTCGACCACGCGGAAGCCGACGTTGTGGCGTGTGAGCCCGAAGCGTTCGCCCGGGTTGCCCAGGCCGCAGATCACCTTCATGACCGGCCGATGGTAGCCGCGCGCTATCCTCGCGGGCATGGTCTCGCTGCCGGGCGCGCTGCGCCTCATCGGTCGACATGGGCCGCGGTGGCTCTACGCGGGCGGCAACCGCAGCGATCGGTGGCGGGATCCTGATGCCGTGGTCGGCGCCCTCGGGCTGCGGAACGGTAACCGCGTCGCGGACATCGGAGCCGGGTACGGCACCTTCACCGGCCGCCTGGCGCGCGCCGTCGCGCCGGCCGGCCTCGTGTACGCGGTGGACGCCGACCTCGCCCTGCTCGAGCGGCTCGAGCGGCGGGCGCGCGATGCCGAACTCGGCAACGTCGTCACCGTCGCCGCGCGTGGGGCGCGGCTCGAGCTCCCCGAGCCCGTCGACCTGCTCTTCGGCGCCGCCGTCTTCCACCATCTTCCAGCTCAGGTCGCCTACTTCACCGATGCCCGCGCGCTGCTGCGCCCGGGTGGACGGGTGGCGATCCTCGAATCGCGCCGCGAGGGCCTGCTGCGCGGCCTCTTCCCGCATGGCACGCCTCCCGCCGACGTGCGGGCCACCATGCGGGCCGCTGGTTACCTGCCCCTCGCCGAGCTCCAGCTCGTTCGCGGCCACCTGTTCGCGTTCTTCGCGGTGGACCGATGACCGACCTGGCGATCATCGGGGGCGGGATCATCGGCACGGCGGCGGCGGCGATCGCCGCAGAGCGCGGCGCGGCGGTCACCCTGTACGAAGCGACGGCGCTCGGTACCGGGGCCTCCGGGCGCAACCTCGGCTCCATCCAGCATCCCTACGACGCCGCGCTGGCCACCCTCCACGCGGAGTCGCTGACGATGTACCGCGAGCTGCCCGGCTTCGACCTGCCGGCAGAACCGAGCGGCGTCCTCCTTCTCGGGACCGATGCGGGGGCGCTGGCGCTCCACGCGGACGCCCTGCGCGACGTCGCTCCGGAGCTGCAGCCGGAACTGTTCGAAGGGGCTCTCCTGCGAGCCCTGGAACCGTCGCTGGCGCATGACATCGCGGCCGTCCGCATCATGACCGGCTACCCGGTGCCGCCCCACGCCGCGGTGACCGCCTACGGGGCGCTCGCCCGCGCCAGCGGCGCCACGATCATGGAGGGACAGGCCGCGGAGCCCTGGCTCGAGGGCGACCGCTGTCGTGGCGTGCGGCTCGCGGACGGCACCACCCACCCGGCGGGGGCCGTGCTGCTGGCCGCCGGCCCGTGGTCGCCGGCCCTGCTGCGACCTGCCATCGCCGAAACGATCCGGATCCGGCGCACGTGGGGCGTGACCCTGCAGCTCGAGCTGCCCGACCCGCCGCGCCACGTCCTGGAGGAAGAGGAGATCGGCGGTGAGGAGCTGGGCGGCGCCTTCCGTTGGAGCATCCCCGAGACGGGGCACGCGGTGTTCAGCCTCGCCACGGCCGCCGGCCGCAGCGCGCTCGGGTCGACGTTCTTCGTGGATCCGCCCGAACCGGCGGCGGTCGCGCCGGCGCTCATCGAGCGCGGCGCTCGGTTCGTGCCCGCCGTGGCCGGTGCCACGGTGCTCGAGCAGCGCCGCTGCGCGCGGCCGCAGTCGGCCGACGGGCGCCCCTTCATCGGTCCGGTGGTCGGCGTGAGCGGCCTGACCGTGTGCGCCGGGCATGGGCCGTGGGGGATCAGCAGCGGCCCCGCATCGGCCCGCATGGCGGTCGACGTGATCCTGGCCGGTGGCGACGTGCCGCCGCCCCTCCGCGCGGATCGCTTCGCGCGCTAGTCCCCGCTGGTGACGGCGTGGCCGGCGCGGTCGAAGAGCGACCCGGGCTGCCAGTCCACCTCGCGGTGGCGGCGGTGCAGGCTCCTCAGCACGTCGTGCTCGACGGCACGCATGGCCGCCTCCTCGTCCAGCTCGGCGTGGTCGTGACCCACCAGGTGCAGCGTGCCGTGGATGGCCAGCAGGACCATCTCCTCCGCGACCGACCACGAGCCCTCCGCCGCCTGGCGCACCGCCTGGTCCACGTCGATCACCACGTCGCCCAGCATCAGGGCGCCGGGCGGGCTCACCCCATCGTCGTCGGCGAGATGTGACGCGCCGCCATCGACCGACCATTCGTGGAGCGGGAAGGAGAGGACATCGGTGGGGCCGCGCTCGCCCATGTGGTCGAAGTTGAGGCGCTCCATCTCGGGATCCCGGGCGAGGCTCAGCTCCATCTCGACCGGGCGTGCGCCCAGCGTGGCACGTGTCGTCTCGACGATCGCGGCCTCCAGCAGGTCCGTCGCCGCCTCGACGCTCAGCGGTTCGACCGCCGCGGTGAGCCGTTCGTGCCCGACCTTGTCGTGGATCGTGACCTGGCATCCCATGACGCGACCATCGTAGGTGAGGTTGCATCCCACCTCAAGGGCCTCGACCACATTGGGCACTCTGCACAATGACTGGCCGGCGTTGTCCGCGCTCCGCAGTGGCATTGCCCCTGAACCTGCTCCAGGCTACCTGCACAACCCGCTCACGACGCTGCATGAACATCCGTCTCGCCGATCCGGCGCGCGATGCCGCCGCGGTGGCGGCAATCTACCGGCCGGCGGTCATCGGCTCGCTGGCCTCGTTCGAGGAGGTGGCGCCGGACGCGACGGAGATGGCCGCCCGCATCGCGGCGACCCTCGAGCGCACCCCGTGGCTCGTCGCTGAGGACGAGGGCGTCGTCGCCGGCTATGCCTACGCTGGCCCGCACCGCGAGCGAGCCGGGTATCGCTGGGCGGTCAACATCTCCGTCTACGTCGACGCCGCGTTCCACGGGCGCGGCATCGCACGACGCCTCTACGACGAGCTGCTGGATATCCTGCGCCGCCAGGGCTTCGTGAACGCCTACGCCGGGATCGCGCTGCCCAACCCGGCGAGCGTGG
>JBDTQJ010000134.1:0-4972 GCA_039932235.1 Chloroflexota bacterium | reverse complement strand
GCGGCATGGAAGGTGGATGCCTGGACCCTGGGGAGTCCGAGTGCTGCCAGGCGCCGGCGCATCTCGGCCGCCGCCCTGTCGGTGAACGTGACGACCAGCATCCGCTTTGGGTCGGCCGCGTTGGTCGCGGCGGCATACGCCACGCGGTGGCTGATGACGCGCGTCTTGCCCGTCCCCGCCCCGGCGAGGATCGCGACCGGCCCGCCGGTGGCGGTGGCGGCGGCGCGCTGTTCGTCGTTCAGGTCGCTGAGGAGGGTCTGCGGGTCGATGGTGGGAGTGGGCATCGCCTCAACGGTACGCTGCATCGGGGATTCGTGGGTGGCGGTGGCAGCGCGATGTCCGCGCCGGCGTGCGTCGGAGGCACGAGTCGACGACTCCAACTACCTGGTGCACGTCGCACGCACGCCGCGGTACCGGACGAGCGGACTATCGCGCTCGCATGCGGTTGTTGCGCGGGTTGTGCTCCACCTCGGCCAGCCCGAGTGCCTCGAGGAGCGGCGGCAGGTACATCCCGAACCGGCCGCGATAGCCCTTGCGCAGCCCGTACCAGCCACCGACCGGATTGGATGCGTCACGCCCCCACGCCTCGACGGTGCCGGCGGCAGCGTCCTTCTGCTCATCCGCGGCGCCGAGCGGCACCCAGTCGCCCTGCGCCTTGAGCCATGCGTGGAGATCCTCGATCGCTCGTGGCTGGTAGGTGAGCTTCGTGGAGCCGACCTGGCAGACGAGCTGCGGCGGATCGACGGAGTCGTCTCGGTACATCGTGTAGTCGCTTGTCCCGGGCGCCGTGGTCAACGCCCACGGATCGTCCCGGGTTCCGGTCCCGGTGGCAGGAGTGGTCATCGGTCTACCTCTGTTTCGTTGCGGACGGGCGACATCAAGGCGCCGGCGCGGGTCCGGGCGCATCGACGTGGATCGGGTCGGAGTGGGCGTGCTCGCGCCGTGCGAGCAGCACGAACGGCAGCGAGAACGCCGAGATGGCGGCGGCGATGACGTACGACGTCCCGTAGCTGTACACGTCGGCCGCACGGCCCAGCGCGGGCTGTGCGACGACCCCGCCGGCCGAGCTCATCAGGTTGTCGAATGACAGGACGGTCGCGCGCTGCTCGGCGGGGATGATGCCGTTCATGAAGGCCTGGCGGATCGGTGAGATGAGGGCGAAGACCATGCACCACGCGCTGAGCAGCACCAACGCCAGCACGAAGCTGGTGGTGATGCCCACCAATCCCAGGAGAACGACGTTGACGACACCTCCCAGCAGGAGCGCCTGGGTGCGGGTGGCGAAGATGCGCCGCGCCCATGGCACGATCAACCCGCCCACGATCTGGGCGCCGGCCACGATCGCCGCCGCCAGGCCGGCGATGCTGTAGGCGTTGGGATCGCCGTACAGCTCCAGCAGATACGGCTGGAAGGCGTAGAAGGCGTAGATCCCGACCCCTCCGGTGAAGGGCGCGGCCAGCATGAGCCAGCGCACCGGGCGGTTGCGCAGCCCGCCCTCGATCGCCCCGTCGAGCACGCTGCGCACCGCGCCGAGCGGGGTGGCGCCGCGCTGCGCGGTGAAGCCGATGTCGTGCATGAACCACCACGCCACGACCAGCGTCACGCCCAGCATCCCGACGCGCAGCAGGTACGGCACGCCCAGGTTCGTGAGCTGGGCAACGACGCCGCCGGCCACCGATCCCACGAGCATCGCGCCGCCGCCGACCACCTGCGCCCGCCCGAAGACAGATTCCAGGTTGCCCGTGAACCCGGTCGCGCTGAGCGCGTCCACCAGCCACGCCTCGGTGGCACCGGAGAAGAAGGTGAAGCCCAGGCCAAGGGTGATCGACGCGATCGCCCACCCCCACAGCGGGGCGTGGAGCTGCCACATGAGCAGGTACAGGAGCGTCGAGGCCAGCAGGGTGAATGCGCCCAGCAGGAACGAGAAGCGCCGGCCACGGGTGTCGGCCACCACGCCGGTCGGCACCTCGAAGACCACCATCCCGACGGTGAAGAACGCGTTCGCGGCGAAGGCCTCGGTGTTGCTCAGCCCGGCGTCGAGCAGGAACAGGGTGTTGATGCCCCAGATGAATGAGGCGGCCAGGGTGGTGAGCAGGGTCAGCAGCAGGTAGGTGCGCTGCACCGTGCGCGGGGTGTCGGTCATTGCCGGTGCATCTTCGCGCATACGGCCGAGCGCTCACCCAACGTCCTAACGGGAACGGCTCACCCCGGCGGTGCGTGGTCGGATGGTCGTGGGCGACTGGGAGCAGGGCAGCCGGGGCGGTATCCTCGCCGGGTGACCGATACCCATCCGGCCCTCACGTATTCGTCCTACCTGGCGCTCGACGACGTCCTCGGCGCGCAGCGGCCGCGGTCGGACGAGCACGACGAGATCCTCTTCATCGTCATCCACCAGGTCTACGAGCTGTGGTTCAAGGAGCTCCTGCACGAGGCCGGCTACCTGCAGGCCCGGCTCGAGGCCGGCGAGACCGCACAGGTCCTGCGCACGCTGCGCCGGATGCTCACCATCCTCAAGGTCGTGGTCTCGCAGATCGACGTCCTCGAGACGATGGCGCCGCACCACTTCACCAGCTTCCGAACGCGCCTCGACGCATCGAGTGGCTTCCAGTCAGCCCAGTTCCGCGAGCTGGAGGCGGTGCTCGGCCGGCGCGACGCGCGGGTGACGGTGCACTACCCCGCTGACAGCGAGGCCCGAGCGCGGATCGGCGCTGCGATGGCTCGGCCATCGGTCTTCGACTCGTTCCTCGCGTACCTGCGCACCGCGGGCCATGACGTTCCCAGCGGCCGTGACGTGACCCAGCCGCTCGAGGCATCCGAGGCCATCCAGGCGGTCCTGCGCCAGGTGTATGCGGCGGACGGGGAGGAGGCCAACGTGGCCGAGTCACTCGTCGACCTCGACGAGGGTCTCCAGGAGTGGCGCTACCGTCACGTGAAGATGGTCGAGCGCACGATCGGCGACAAGGCGGGCACCGGCGGATCCCCGGGCGCGACGTACCTGCGCTCGACCCTCTTCCAGCCGCTCTTCCCGGACCTCTGGGCGGTGCGCGGGGACCTCTGAGGCGCGGGAGCATCGCGGCACGTCGCTTGCTGCAGCTGACACAAACGGGGGCGAACGCAATCGAGGGAGAGGCACCTGATGGCACACACACGACGGGGGCGCCCTTGGCTCGCGAGCGCGCTCGGCCTGACCTTGGTCTTGGCCGCCTGCACCGCGAACAACGGCGGATCCACCGGCGCGAGCAGCTCGGCCGGTGGCGGCGCCACCTCCGACTACCCGTCGGAGACGCTGCAGATCATGGCGCCGGCAGATCCGGGCGGCGGCTGGGACAGCACGGCGCGGGCCATGGCCCCGGTGCTGGAGGATGTTGGCGGGGTGAACGCCGAGGTGCGCAACGTCGGCGGTGCCGGCGGGACGATCGGCCTGGCCGATTTCGTGGAGAACAACTCCGGGGATCCTTACCAGCTGATGGTGATGGGCCTGGTGATGGTCGGTGGAATCGTGACCAACAACTCGGCGGTGACGCTGGAAGACGTGACGCCCATCGCGTCGCTCACCTCCGAACAGGAGGCGATCGTGGTGCCGGCCGATTCGGAGTACCAGACGCTCGAGGAGCTCGTCACGGCGTGGAAGGCCGACCCGACCTCCATCGCGTGGGGCGGCGGCTCCGCCGGCGGCACGGATCACATCCTGGTCGGTCTGCTGGCGCAGGCGGCCGGCATCGACCCGTCGGGGATCAACTACGTGGCCCATGCCGGCGGCGGCGAGGCGATCACCGCCATTCTCTCCGGATCGGTGAGCGCCGGTGTCTCGGGGGTCAGTGAGTTCGCCGACCAGGTCGAGTCCGGAGCGATGCGCTGGCTCGCGGTCTCGGGTGACAGCGCCCCGGCGGGCATCGACTCGCCGACCATCTCGGATGCCGGCTATGACGTCGTGCTGGAGAACTGGCGTGGTGTGGTCGGCGCTCCTGAGCTCAGCGGCGCGGACAGGGAGGCCGTGGTCGGCCTGATCACCGAGATGCATGACTCCGATGCGTGGCAGGCTGCCCTGGAGGACAACGGCTGGAGCGACTTCTTCAAGTCGGGCGACGAGTTCGCCACGTTCCTCGGCGAGGAGCAGACGCGCATCGAGGGCGTTCTCGCCGACATCGGCCTGACCGGCGGCTGAGGCGCCGCCTTGACGCCCACCCGGCCCGGGCCGAGGAACGCCGATGGCTTCCTCGGCCCGCGGCTCGTCGCCGCCTTGCTGGTGGGACTGGCGGTGGTGCTGATCATTTCGGCGCTCGGGATCAGCCGCGGCGCCGGCTACACCGTGGTCGGCCCGCAGACCATTCCGCTTGTGGTCGCCATCGGGCTGCTGATCATGGGCCTCGTCTTCGGGTTGCGCACCACCGTCCGCCCCGACGCCGACATGGCCGCCGCCGCGCTGGAGGAGGAGCGCGTGACGCACTGGCCGTCGGTGCTGCTGGCCGCGGGCGCGCTGCTCGTTTACGCGATGGCCCTCGACGGCATCCGCCTCGGCGGCGTGAAGGTGCCGGGGCTCGGCTTCCTGGTCGCGACGGCGGTCTTCCTGCCAGTGGTGGCCCGCATCCTCGGCAGCCGCAGCCCGCTGCGCGACCTCGTGGTGGGAGTGGTCATGGCGAGCGTCCTGTACGTGGCCTTCACCGAATATCTGGGCGTCCGGCTGCCGCCGGGACTCCTGGACTTCGTCTTCTAGGGGCGCGGCGACACGATGGATGTACTGGGACAGCTGGCCGGCGGCTTCGGCACCGCCCTGTCGGTCGAGAACCTGCTGTTCGCGGTCGCCGGCGTCCTGCTGGGGACGCTCGTCGGCGTGCTGCCCGGAATCGGGCCGGCGCTCACCGTCGCGCTGCTCCTCCCGCTGACCTACAACTTCGAGCCGACCGGCGCCTTCATCATGTTCGCCGGCATCTACTACGGCGGCATGTACGGCGGCTCGACCACCTCGATCCTG
>JBDTQJ010000133.1:0-4986 GCA_039932235.1 Chloroflexota bacterium | reverse complement strand
CGCTCGCCGGATAGCGTGCACGGTTCAGGGATTGGCACACGCTGCCGCCTGCCTCCCCCGTGCGTCCTGATCGGCTCGGCGTCGGGCACCGTCCCGCGGTAGGCTTGGACCGATGAGCAACCGAACCCTTCCACCGCTGCGCGCCGTCTTCCTCGACATCGGCGACACGGTGATGCGCCCGAACCCCTCATGGGAGCACGTCTACGCGATCGCGTTCGCCGAGCAGGGCATCGAGGTCGACATCGCGGACCTCGACCGCGCACTGCGCGCCGCCTACCACCATGGCGGCTGGGGGCTCGGCGAGCCGTTCGAGCCCAGCGAGGCGGAGAGCTTCCGGCGCAGTGCGGCAATTGACCAGGCCGCCATAGCCGAGCTCGGCATCGGACCAATGCCGGACGAGTTCTTCCGCCGGCTCCACGAGCTCTTCATGCTGACGAGCCACTGGCACGTGTTTCCGGACGCCTACGAGCTTCTGCCGGCGCTGCGTGAGCGGGGGATCACGATCGGCGCGGTCAGCAACTGGGTATGGGACCTGCCGGAGCTGCTGCACGCGCTCGACCTGGTTCGCTACTTCGACTTCATCGTGGCGAGCGCGCGCGTCGGCTTCGAGAAGCCGCATCGCGGCATCTTCGAGTACGCGCTCGAACGGGCCGGCGTGGCGCCGGACGAGGCGATCCACGTCGGTGATCACGTCGACGCCGACGTCGCCGGCGCCACCGCCCTCGGCATCGGTGCGGTGCTGATCGACCGTCGCGAGCGGCATCTCGAGACGCCGCTCCCCGCTGGCGTGACGCGGATCACCTCGCTCGCCGAGCTGCTGCCGCTGATCGATGCGCGGGGTGCCGCCGCGTGACCGAGCGCTGGCGATGCTTCGTTGCCATCCCTATCGGCGACGCGCTGCGTGCCGCTCTGAGCGCGGCGAGCGCGCCGTGGCAGACGACGCTCCGCGACACTGACGTGCGCTGGATGGACCCCGCGTCGTGGCACGTGACCCTGGCCTTCCTCGGCGACGTGGATCCCGATCACGTGCCCGTCCTGGCCGAGCAGCTTCCCGAGCTGGTCGCCCAGCACGCGCCGGTGCAGCTCGTTCCCGAAGGGCTGGTGGCATGGCCGCGGGTCGATGAGACAAGAATGGTGTGGTGCCGCTTCCGCCCCGAGTCGGCAATCTGCGAGCTCCACAACCGCGTGGCCGGCTCCCTCGGAACCACCGAGCGGCGACGCTTCCGGCCGCATGTGACGCTGGCCCGCGTGCGCGGCGGGCGGAGCCTCGAGCTCGCTGATCAGGTTGGGGCCGGCGACGCAGCAGCGCCGGTGCTGCCGACCACGGTGGCCCACGAGGTGACGCTGTACCGGTCGCACCTCGATCCGGCCGGCACGACCTACGAGGCGCTGGCTCGCGCGCCGCTTGGAGCGGTGCCGGCATGACCGTCGAGCCGCGCCAGCGCCAGCCGCTCGGCGCGGTCATCGGCGACGGCGACCCGCGCGGCCCAGAGGCACATCGCATCCTGGAGTGGGCGGAGGAGGTCGGTCAGCTGCTGGCGCGCGCCGGAATGGTGGTCGTCACCGGCGGCCTGGGCGGGGTCATGCGCGCCGCCTCACGTGGCGCGGTCGGCGCGGGCGGTGTCACCATCGGAATCCTGCCGGGCAGCGATCCACGCGACGCCAACGAGTTCGTGACCGTGCCGATCGCCACCGGCCTGGGCGTGGTGCGCAACCTGGTGGTCGTGACCGCCGCCGACGCGGTGCTCGCCGTGGGCGGGCGTCATGGGACGCTGTCGGAGATCGGCCTGGCCCTCCGCCAGGGACGCCACGTGGTGACCCTCAGCTCGTGGCGCGTCGAGACGGATCAGCGCCTGGGCGGGCCAACCGTCCATCGCGCCCGCGACCCGCGCGAGGCCGCGCTCATGGCTGTGCGACTTGCGAAGGAAGGCCCGGCGGGCATGCCCTGAGCTAGTCGACGAGTCCCCGTTGCGGAAACTGGTAGATCTGGGCCGGGTCGTACGGCATCTCCACCAGGCCGCCGCCAGAGATCTTCCAGCGCCAGCTGATGATCTGAATCGCCAGACATCCGAGGGTGCTGGTGCCGGTGCACCCAGTAGTCGACGTTCCGCCCGTGATCTGTACCTCGGCCTTGGGTGCGTAGATGGTGCCCGCAAGGACCGTGCTTGCCTGCCCGCCCAGCTTCACCATCGCTGACGCGTTACTGGCCGTTCCGTCCTGCCACAGCAGGATTCCGCGCCAGGGGCACGCCTGCGGCGACACCGCGGCACAGGTCACGGCGTCCAGCGCCTTGGCCCGGAAAGCCTGGTTGGCGGTAAACGTGATTGTCCCCTGGCATTGGATATTGATGGTGCCGCATCGGGGACCGTCGGTGGAGAAGATCATCACGCGGGCATCCACGCCCGTCGGACTTGTAACCGCCTCGATGCTGGAGCTGCCAGAGAGGCTGATGCCGCCGCCGGCGAGGATGTACATTCCCGGCTCGAGCTCTACCGAGACGTTGCTACCAACGTTGATGCCGCCAAAATACACGCCGGGCGTCAGCCGGCAGATCGGCTCGGTGGGGCACTTGTTCGGTCCCGTGCGAGTGAGCGAGCACGCCGATGTCGACGTCACTGTCGACTGAGTTCCGTTCGGGCATACGCCGTTCGGGAAGTCGGCGAGGTTGGGCTCAGGCAACGACGCCAGCGGATCCCCCAACGGAAGCGCGGTCTCGTTGAGGCAGCTGGTGACCGTGCTCGGCTCGCACTGCAAGCCGCTCGCTCCGGATCCGTTGTAGGTGCACGAGCCGTTCACGTACGTCATGGGCGCACTCAGTGTTCCGCTGATCGAGAGCGCCGCCGACCCCGTACCGTTCTGACAGACGTTGTCATTCGACGAGCCACACGGCGAGTTGACATGGACGTAGCCGCCCTCATCCCCGGGGTTGACGGGAAAGATGCGAACGACGCCGCCGCCGTCGACGTCAGCCGCCGACCCTGCCGAACAGTCGGTCTGTAGCGCGACGAGGGACGCCGAGTTGGAAGTGCCTGTCGTGTTGGCCGCCACGGCGCTCGTCGAGACGTTGGTCATGGAGCGCCCGAAGATCCGCCCGAAGAAGGCGGGATGCTGCGAGCGAATGATGACTTGGACATAGCCCTGGCGGCTGCTGTAGTCACCCGAGGTGGGCGGAGAGAGGACCTGCAGATTGTCTGCGGCGAGCGCCGCGGTGCAGTCAGCGTCGCCTCCGAAAAAGCCGTTCTGCTGCGCGTAGAAGCACCCTTCTGCGTCCAGCTGCGGTTGCACAGAAGCCGGGTTTACCGCGTCGCCGGTCGCGGGGTCTCGCAGCCAGCGCGCCGCCGCAATCGCGGCCGGATCAGCGGCATTCTGCTCTTGGCGGCGCAGCATCCACGAGAACCCGACATCCACGACGAGGGCCGTGATACCGAACAGCACGATCATGGCGGCTGCGGTGACGATCAGGATCTGGCCGCGGTCGGAGCCTCGCGGGCGGTTCATCGTTGCCTCTCAATCGGTTCGGTGATCGCCGCGCGGAGCGTGACGGCGGGTGGGATGAGCAGGAAGCCGGCGAGGGGCGGACGCCAGACGTAACAGGCGTACGCGGTCACCCTGTTGGCAACCATCACGCCCTCCTTCTCAGACATGTTCGATGCCTCGTCGACGGTTGGCATGCCCGCTCGGCAACCGATGGCCGAACTGTCGTTGGTCGGATCTGCGCCGTCGATGCGACACTGCGCGGGTGCTGTGGTGAACGTGACGGGCGAGCCTGAAATCTGGTAGGTCCCCGGGGGTGGGGCGTCGTATGTTGCGGTCGCCACGTCGCGATACCCGGACCAACAAGCCGACACGAGCACCTGACTGCGGTCTATCCCGAACAGCCGCGCGCGGCCGGCCGCGGCCATCTTTGGCCAGCCGTCCGCAGGTCGGTCGCACGCCACGTACTCCTGCTGGACGTATGCACCGGCCGCTCCGGCTCGCGGGTCGAGCGTCGATGCGGTGGGGCACTGTGCGGTCGCACTGTGGATGGCTGCGTATCGGGCGGCCTCGCGCGCCGCGTTCGTCACCTGCTGCTGATAGAACACCCCGATCCCGAGGATGACGATGCCGAACAGCACCATGAAGAAGAGCGGGGCGACCAGAGCCATCTCGACCATCGTCTGGCCGCGAGGTGGGTGCTTGCACCGCAGTCTCATAGGTAGCTCGCCACGGTGAACCAGCGGTCCTTCTGGAGCCACACGTCGCCAAGCGACAGTCCGGCTCCGAATGGGAGAGTGAGGACACCAGTAATGATCAGCGGCCTGAACTGGTAGCACGCCCGAACCTCCACGGATGGCAGCCGGCCGCCGTTGACCCCATCCGGCGCCAGGTTGGCGGGCGAGGAGGACATCGAACGGATGCTCGAACAGGCCGTCGGAGCGGCCCCCGCCTCCGCTGCGCATAGCGGATCGTGGCCGTCATGAATGCACACCGCAACCACAGGCATGCCGCACGGCGTTCCTGTTGAGGCGTTCTGCAGTGCTGATGCCTCTTCACAGACCGATTCGACGGCGAGGTCATGGAGACGCTGGTAATCGCCGGTCGGCAGGGGAAGGGTGGCGCCGCGCACCAACTGCAGGTATTCCTGCGCCGCGGCCTCCGCCCCGTTGCGTGCCGCCGCCTCCATGGTGATGCCCGCCTGGAAGACGCGACCGAAGTCGGCAATTCCGAGGAGGAGGACGAGGAGCATGGGCAGCACGAGGGCGAACTCAACGAGTGACTGGCCCCGAGGGTGCCTCCCAGGACCGCTGATCTCCCCCTGTCTACCGCTGACGCGGCGACGATCAACCAATGCATGTTCCTCGTCGGGGGCCGGTAACCGTGGGCAGCGGCGCTGCCGGTCCGAACGGATGAGTTCAGATATGAGACGGGCCAATGCGCGGTCGCTGCCGCACCGCGCATTGGGCCCGGTACCTGAGTACTAACGCGGGCACCGGACCATCGTTTGGC
>JBDTQJ010000132.1:0-4989 GCA_039932235.1 Chloroflexota bacterium | reverse complement strand
TGCCCATCACCGACGGGATGCGGAAGTAGGGCCAGCTGACCGCACCCGCGCTGTCGTACCAGAAGTTGTCGTAGCTGTTGTTGGTGACGAGTTGGGCCAGATCGCCTCCGCCGACCAGGTCGCTCACCAGCCGTGTCCATCCGAGGCCGCCGGCGGCGACCGCGAGGGTCATGCCTATGAGCGCCGCGCGCCCGACGCCCTGGCCGCGGAACAACCGCGTGGCCAGGCCGTGGACGCAGAGCGCGAGCCCGAACGCGCCGACTGCGGACCCTGCGACAAACGCCGGGACGCTGAACAGGCCCGCCGCCTGTGCCGCGATGGCCGCGTGGAAGTCGGCGAACCAGTGGTAGACCAGCGGTTCGCCCGCGAAGTACGGCACCTGTGGCGGGAAGTTGCCGGCGTTGAGGCTCTCCGCAATCGACAGGTGGACCGGCAGGTCGCTCCAGTTCGAGCCGCCGGCGGAGACGCCCGCTGGCGTGAGGCGCCACAGGCCGAAGCCCAGCACGACACCCACGAACGTCGCCATGGCGCCAGCGAGCGCCAGCGGCCCGGCATGCTGACGGATTGCTCGCCGAGCGGCTCGCAGGTCCAGCCTCGTCCCCGCCCACGCGGCCAGCGGGACGCTGGACGCCAGGATCGCCGCCGCCACGAAGACGGCCGGACGGCCGTAGCCATGCCCGCCGGTGAACGGCCCGAGCGCCACGCCGATCCAGTAGGTGAGATGGGTGCTGGCCGCCACCGAGATGACGATCGCCAGGCCGAGCCGCCCCGGGAGCGAGAGGCGCGGCGCAAGCCACGAGATGGCCAGCCAGCCGGGGACGACGAAGAGCAGCGGCCAGATGACCGGCACGGCCAGGGGCGGCCACAGCCAGGCACCCGCGAGCAGGGTCGCGGCTACTGTCGCGGAGGCGGCCCCTCGTCCAGGGCGGCGCGAGCTCATGGGCTGCGGATCATACGGCGCGCCCCTACACTCGCCTGACCGATGCCGACCTCAGCGCCTCCCCGGTTCGCGCCGCGACCGTCGACCGCCGTCGCGATCCTTGCCCTCGTGGGCGTGATCGTCGTGGGCCTCGTTGCGCTCATCGACGCCGGAGCGGCGCGACCGTTCGACGAGGCGGTCATCGGCTCGGTGCGTGCCGCGCCCCTCGTCGCGCCGCTGGACTGGCTGCGGACCGCGACGCAGGCTGGCAGCACGTGGTGGACCCTCTCCATCGCGGTCCTGGTCGGGCTTGTCGAGGTCGTCCGTGGCCGCGCGTGGGTCGGCGTCACCGCCGCGGCTGCCATCGGGCTCGGAGCGCTGGCCAACAGCACGATCAAGCTGGTCGTGGCACGGCCGCGGCCGGATGTGCTCACCCCCATCGTCGTCGAGCCGGGGTATTCGTTCCCGTCCGGGCACAGCCTCTCGGCGATGGTGGCCTATGGGGTGATCGCGGTACTGGTCGCACGCAGCGGCCTGCCGCGCTGGGCGCGCGCCGTGATCATCGGTCTGCTGGCGGGCCTGGTCGCCATGGTCGGGCTGAGCCGCGTGTACCTCGGCGCGCACTACCCGACCGATGTCATCGGCGGATGGCTGATTGGATTCGCCTGGGTCACGCTGTTCGCCGCGGCCAGCGTCGGGGTCGACGCGCGGGTCAGTGCGGCTCCGGAGCGAGCCGATGGAGTGGCTGGCGAGGATCCAACAGCGCCACGATCCGGTCCACCTGTGACGGGGTGAGGACCTCGTCCCGCGCGATGCGGCTCGCCAGCCGCTCGGGATCTGCCTGGACGTGGACGCCGGGACGCTGATCCGGTTCCCACTCGACCACCATCCCGTGACCGGCCAGCAGGCACGGCTCCACCACGGCCGGCACACCGGCGCGCTCGAGGACGAGCGAGAGCCGGTGACCCGCCAGGCGCGCATCGTCGAGCGGTCGCGCATGCCACGGCGCCCACGAGTCGGTGCCGCGGTTCCAGCGGTACCAGTGGCCGTTGCGCTTGCGGAAGCGACCGCCCTCGTCGGCGCGGCTGATGGCCCATGTCCCGCCGATGCCGACCACGATCGTGTCGATCACCGTCCCGCCGGCCGGCACGCCGCGCAGGTAGTGGTAGCCATCATCCAGGCCGCGGGACAGGATGCGGGCCAGTGGATCTCCGCCCAGCGAGCCGATGGACATGCCGAGCGAGCGATGGCGGTGAATGGGCGGGTGGATGATCACGGCGCTCGGGCCCCTCGGGTGGTGCGTCCAGTCACACGCGAGTGTACCCCTCCGGGATCCCGCTGCCCATCCCTTGGTGGCGCCGCCACGCTGGTACCATCGGCTCCCATGAGCGACAGCCAGGCGGAGCCGGGAGCCGATCTCGAGGCCGCCGTTCGCACCCTTCTCGAGGAGATCGGCGAGGACCCGTCCCGCGACGGACTGCGCCGCACCCCGGAGCGCGTGCGGCGCATGTACGCCGAGCTGACCGAGGGCTACCGGACCGATCCGGACGCGCTGGTCAACGGCGCCACCTTCGAGGTCGACTACGACGAGATGGTGGTGGTTCGGGATATCGAGTTCTACAGCCTCTGCGAGCACCACCTGCTGCCGTTCCACGGCCGCGCCCACATCGGCTACCTGCCGCGCGGCAGGGTCATCGGCCTGTCGAAGATCCCGCGCATCGTCGACATGTATGCCCATCGCCTGCAGGTGCAGGAACGGCTGACCGTCCAGATCGCCGACCTCCTGATGGCCTGCCTGGAGCCGAAGGGCGTGGCCTGCGTGGTGGAGGCGTCCCACCTGTGCACCATGATGCGCGGCGTCCGGAAGCAGGGCGCCACCATGGTCACCTCGTCGATGCTCGGCACCTTCCGCCGCGATGCCCGCACCCGCGGCGAGTTCATGGGACTCATCGGCAAGGGGTCCGCGACGCCGTGAGGACCGATAGAATCGGCCGCGATGACTGACACGCCGATCCGCGTCCTGATCGCCAAGCCCGGCCTCGATGGGCACGACCGGGGGGCCAAGGTGCTCGCTCGCGGCCTCCGCGACGAGGGCTTCGAGGTGGTCTACACCGGCCTCCGCCAGACCCCGGAGATGATCGCGGATGCCGCAGAGCAGGAGGACGTCGACGTCGTCGGCCTGTCGATCCTGTCTGGCGCGCACATGGCACTCCTGCCGCGCACGGTCTCGCTCCTTCGCGAGCGCGGCATGGCGGACGTGCTGGTGGCCGCCGGCGGGATCATCCCCGACGCCGACATCGTCAAGCTCAAGGAGGCCGGCGTCGCGGAGGTGTTCGGGCCGGGCACCAGCATCGGGCAGATCGCGCGCTACTTCCGCGAGCACGTCCGCCGCGGGGCGTGACCCGGTGACGCTCGCCGACGAGCTGGCCACGGGCGAGCGGCGCCCCCTGGCGCGGCTGCTGACCCGCATCGAGCGCGGTGACCCCGAGCTGCGCCCAGAGCTGCCGGCGCTGTTTGCCGCCGGTCACGGTGCGCACCTCATCGGCATCACCGGGCCGCCGGGAAGCGGCAAGTCCACGCTCGTCAACGGGCTCATCGGGGAGTGGCGGCGCCGCGGCCGTCGGGTCGGGATCCTGGCCGTGGACCCTTCCTCGCCGTACACCGGCGGGGCCATCCTGGGCGATCGGATCCGCATGATGGAGCACGCCGCCGACCGGGATGTCTTCATGCGCTCGATGGCCTCGCGCGGCGAGCTGGGCGGCCTGGCGGCCAGCACCTGGATTGCGGCCGCGGCGCTCGACGCGGCCGGCTACGACCCGGTGATCGTCGAGACCGTCGGAGCCGGCCAATCCGAGGTCGAGATCGCCCGGCTGGCGGAGACCACCGTCGTGGTCGAGGTGCCGGAGATGGGTGACGAGGTGCAGGCCATCAAGGCGGGCCTGCTCGAGATCGCCGACCTGGTGGTCGTGAACAAGGGCGATCGCCCCGGCGCAGACCGGGCTGCGCGCCAGCTGCGGGCGATGCTCTCGACCGCCGGCGGCCGGATCGGGCGCACGCCGCCGAAGGTCATGCTCACCACCGCCACCACCGGGGATGGCGTGGCGGAGCTGGCCGACGCGGTGGATGCCCACCGTTCCGCGGCGCGCAGCCCCGTCGAGGTGCATGCGCGGGCGGCCAACCAGGTGCGCCGCGCGCTGGCCGACCTGGCGGCTCGCCGGGCGGCCGGCGCGCCCGCATGGGAGGAGACGCTGCGCGCGGTCGGCGCCCGCGAGCTGGACCCGGTCACCGCCGCCGAGCGGCTCCTCGACGGTCCGAGCTCCTAGTCGACATCCTTCCGGCGCTGGTACCCTTCGGCCCCTATGAGCATCCAACGCGTCCACGTCATCGGTGCCGGGCTGATGGGCCACGGCATCGCCCAGGTCAGCGCCGCCGCCGGCAAGCAGGTCACCCTCGCCGACCGGACCATCGAGCTTGCCGAGAAGGGCAAGGCCCGGATCGGGGGCAACCTGGCCCGCCAGGTCGAGAAGGGCAAGCTAGAGGCCGCCGCCGCGGACGAGATCATGGGACGTATCGGTACCGCGGTCGGGAGCGATGGGGTGGCCGGGCACGACATCGTGATCGAGGCGGTCTTCGAGGACGAGGCGCTCAAGCGCGAGACGTGGGCGGCGGTAACCGCCAACGCGGATGCGAACACCATCTTCGCCAGCAACACGAGCAGCATCAGCATCACCGGTCTCGCGACCTCGACGGATCGACCCGCGCAGTTCATCGGTCTGCATTTCTTCTCGCCGGTGCCGGTCATGAAGCTGATCGAGATCATTCGCGGCCTCGAGACCGACGACGCGACCTACGCGGCCTGCCGGGACTTCGCCGGCGAGCTCGGCAAGACGGTCATCGAGTCGAAGGACATGCCCGGCTTCCTCGTCAACCGCATGCTCGGGCCGTTCATCAACGAGGCCGTCTTCGCGCTCATGGAGTCGACCGGCACGGCAGATGACATCGACACGGGTGCGCGGCTGGGCCTCAACCATCCGATGGGCCCGCTGGAGCTGAGCGACTTCATCGGCAAC
>JBDTQJ010000131.1:0-4994 GCA_039932235.1 Chloroflexota bacterium | reverse complement strand
CCCCCGTGCACCCTCAGCGACCCGGGCGAGAACGCCGAGGAGCGGCCGCAACACGGAGTGCGCTTGCCGATGAGCCCTTTCCAGGATGCCCGTGTGCCCGATGACGATAATTGCGCCGAGGACCATGGTCGCCAGCGCCAGCACGACAAGGCCCGACGTGGTGAGCCACGACGGAGCGCGTAGGGCCGCCGCCGTTCCCACCATCACCACGCCGAGAGCCATGGCATCGAGGATGCGTTCCAGGCCGATGGATCCCAATACGCGGGCCGCGTCCGCGCGGCTGTGCGCGGCCAGGACGGCCGCGCGAATCGGCTCGCCTGCGCGAAGGGGCAAGACCGAGTTCGCGAGGTAGCCGACGCAGAAGATCCCAGCCAGCATGAGCACGGACGGCGCGGGCTGGCCCTCTATCGCGGGCAGCACGGCGCGCCATCGCACGGCGCGGCAGACGATGCTTGCGGTCAGGGTGGCGAGGGCCAGCACCAGGAGCGACTGATTCGTGGCGCGCAGCACAGAAGCGGCGGCGGAAACATCCACCGATTCGGCGAGCAACCAGATGGCCAGCCCCGACACGACAATGCTCACGACGACGGTCGTCGCGGTTGCAGAGATGTGCCTAGGTCGTGGACGGGCCTCGGTGCACCCCCGCTGATCCGTCATCGGCCTATGGAGCACTTTCGATTCAGCGCGACGCGACGATAGGCCCTGACGCCGACCCATCGCACGGGCGGCAGCGCCAGCAGCGGCGCGATCAGGAACGTCAGCGGTAGCGTCTCCGCCACTCGCCGCACCGCATCGAATCCGGCTGCCGTCCCGTCGGGCGCCACCGCGTGAAGAGCTTCATCGGCGGCCTGCCGCGTGATGCCGTGCGTCGCCAGCACTGCCTCGTCATCGGTTCCTGCGTAGGCCAGGACGCGGAGCCAGTCCAGGCGTCGGGCTGCCGTGATCCATCCCGCACAGAAGTCGCAGCTGCGATCCCAAACCACCAGGACGGACCCAGGTCGCGCGTCCAAGAAGAGGACGTACGGGGCCAGGCTCGCCATACCGAATACGGTGAGTGCCAGCGCGGGCGCTTCGAAGGTGGCGACGATGCCGACGTGGAGCAGCAGGCCCACCACGAACGCGTTGCGCCGCCAGCGCGGACTCCACAGCGCCACGGCGATGAACGCCTCGATGACGATCACCAGGATCGAGATCGCGAACATCGGCTCGAATGAGCGCCAGGGTGCCGGCAGCGCCAGCAACCCGTCGCTGCGCAGGTACGAGGCGACGACGGAGCCGGACAGGAACGAGGGGTTCAGCTTGCTCAGCGCGCTGAAGGCATAGACCGCGGTGATCTGGACCTTGATCAGCCACACGAGGCCCGTCGCCACCGTCGGAGGAGCTTCCCGCCGTCGAGCATCAACCGACACCGCGGCACCACCCCCGGCCACGGTCACCAGGGCGACGAGCACGGTGAGCAGCGCCAGGTGGTTGCTGTAGAGCTGCTGGTCCGCCAGCACCAGCAGCATGCCTGCAGCCACCAGCGCGGCACCGGCGAGCGTCGTCCACATGCCAATGGCGAACAGGGCGGCGGCGACGAGCCACACACCGATGGCCGGGAGCGCAAGGCTCCGCAGCCACGCCAGCCCCTCGAGGGTGGGGATCTGGAGATGCTGACCATCCACCACGTGCAGCACCGACTCCGCCAGCTCGAGCGTGGCCAGGATGGCGGCAACGCCGAGGACGATCCTCGTCACGCCGAGCGCGAACGGTGGTGCCGGCGACCAGAACCAGCGGTCGATGCGAGCGATCACGGGCAGGCAGCCTCGCCCCGCGCGTCCGGACGCAACTCGACGACGACGGCACCGGCGTCCAGGAAAGCGCACATGGCGCGTGCCACGGCCGCGGCGGAGGGTACGTCGCCGCGAAGGACGGCGAACCGGTTCACGAAGTCATCGATAGGCTCGAGCGATCCATTGGCGGCCTTGGCCCAGGCGCGTGGCGCCTCGTAGGCGACGGTGTACATCTGCCAGCCAAACCGCGACGGGCGGGCGTTGAGCAGGCCGGCGGCCGGGATACCGATGATGAGAATCAGGACGAGCGCGAGGCCCATGACGGTGGCGGGCCCGCTCGGGGACCTCATCGCACCCGCCCCGGAGGTGCCATCCACGATCGACGCGCGACGGCGATCCACACCAGGAACAGGTTGAAGCCAATGAACCAAGCCGCCGGCTGCGCGACGAAGAGGCCGATTGGGACCGCCCACCACGCGCCGATCCGCGCCCCCACCGCGATGACGACCGCGGCCGCGGCCAGCCGCAGGCCCAGCGACGATCCGTCCCCCCCGGGAACCTCAGGGCGCGCTGCGTTGGCACGCAGGTTGTCGATCCAGTCGATCCATGCCGTGGGCGAGATGGCAAATGACATCGTCACAACCAGGAGCGTGACGCCCCCGGCGATGAGTAGCGCGCGCCATTCGCGACGTACCGCGAACCAGACGAGGCCGACGCCCGGGGTGACCTTGGTGAGAAGCATGAAGCTCCACGCGCCCGGATAGCGGAAGCCAATGACCGTTGCCGCCGCGAGCAGAATCGTGATATTGCCGAACCACAGGTCCACCCACACGGGCGAGTAGCTGGCCGGCAGCAGGAGCAGTGCGGCAATGACTGGCCCCGTCAACCACACCAGGACCGCCCCGTTGATTGCCACCCATGCCGCGAAGAAGAGCCCGAACGGCAGGAGGCGCAGCGGTGCGATCACCTGCAGGAACGCCGGCGAGTAGAGATACGCGCCGGCGGATTCGTAGATGGCGCCATACGGATGGGCGGTATCCGCGGCCCAATATGCCCGGGCATCGGCGCCGCTGCTGGTGGCAGCGATGGAGACGAGGATGACCGCCACCGTTGCCAGCCCGGCGACATGGAGCGCCCTGCCGAGCCACCACGGCGCGCGGACACCGATGCCGGCGCCCTGGAGCTGCCTAGGCTGCGGCTGGGTCGACATCGGTCTGGTGCTCGTGTCGCAGGATGGCGCGGCGGTGTCGCACGAGGCCCAGCAGCGCCACCAGCATGGCGAGGCCACTGAACCAGAACACTGGCTGCGCCAGCATTGCCGCGATGACGACCGTCCAGCGCAGGCGGAGGACGCCGCCGCCCAGCGCCAGGATCAGCGCCGCGAGAAGGCGCCACTCCAGCGGTGGGATGATGCTGAAGACGTCCGGCTCAGCGGCGCTGCGCTGCAGGTGTGCGAACCACTCCGGCCACAGGTGCGGCCCCAGGACGAACGAGACGAGGATGGCGACCGCGGTCACGACGCCAATCTGGATCAGCGCCTTCCAGTCTCGTCGGCCCACGAACCAGAGCGCCCCCACGCCCGGCGTGACCTTGGTGAGGAGCATGAAGCTCCACGCGCCGGGCCAGCGGAACCCGGCCACGATGACCGCCGCCATCAAGATGATGATGTTGCCGTACCAAAGGTTGATCCAGAGGGGCGAGAACTCGCCGGGCAGGAGCACGAGCAGTGCGAGCACGGGTCCGACCATCCAGGCCAACACCGCGATATTGACCACCGTGAAGATGGCGAAGAAGGCGCTGAAGGGCAGCCCCTGGAACGGGATCATGACGAGCAGGAATGCGGGGGAGTACAGGAAGGCATCCGTCTGGTTCACGTCGGTCGTGTAGGGGTGCGCTACGTCGGCCGCCCAGTACGCGTGAGCGTCGCCGGCGTGTGCGCCGGCAGTGGCGAAGTAGTACGCGAACCACACCAGGCCGATGATCGCGAGGCCATTGGCAATCCGGGCGGGGAGGGGTCCGGTCCCCAGAGTGGCGCTGAGGATGCGATTCATGGTCGCTCCGTCACCGCGCAGGACCCCTCGATGTCGCAGGTGATGAAGGGACCGTAGATCGGGTCGCTGAAGATCGAGGCAAAGTCGATGCGGCTTGCGTCCTGGAGCGCGGCATTCGGCTCGGGCACGGCGAGCCCCATCCGGCGCGCGTAGTAGAGAAACGTCGTATTCCAGTCGAGGCCGTTCACGACGACCCAGTCGTCCTCAGCGCTATGGTCGCGGATGAATTCGGCGATGTGGAAGGCCCGGGGCTGCTCGACCGGCTCGCCGTAGATGATCGTCCACGTCCCAGCGAGGCCGACCAGCGTTGCCAGCCACGCGCCCGCCAGCGCGACACCAATGCGCCGTGCGCGCCGCGTCCTGCCCCGCTCCAGGATCCATTCCACGCCCAGCCCGACGGCGATCGCGATCCCCGGCGCGACCGCGATCCAGTAGTAGTCGTGGACGGAGTAGAGATTGAAGAGGAGGAGCGGGACGGTCACCGTGACGATCAGCAGGCTGAGCAGGAACGGGCGCTGCGCATGGGCTCGCGACTGGCTCACCGCCAGTGGTGCCCACCCGATCACGCCGGACCCGGTGAGGGAGAGGATCGCCACCAGGATGTAGCGCCATCGGTCCATATCGAAATGTTCGCCGAGCGTTCCGAAGAACCAGCCCAGCTGATTCTGAAGGGCGAGGAAGGCGGCTGCGGGCTGCTCCGCCCGCACGCCCTGGGCGTAGGAGCTCCAGCCGAGTGCCACGACGGTCACGCCGGCTGCCAGAACCCAGATCGACGGCCGCTGGAACCCGAACCGGCGGTCCATTCCGCGCCACAGCAGGATCGGCACAAGGTAGAAGCCCCCGGTCGTGATCTTAACCAGCACGGCGATCACCCCGAACGCAGCCGCCAGGCCCCAGTTGGCCGATCCGCGACCGTCCATGAAGCGAAGCGCGAAGATGACCATCGCCACGCTTGCCCCGGTAGCCAGGTATTCGATCAGCGAGGCGCGACCGTAGAGCAGGGCATGGGCGTTGAAGGTGTACGCGGCCAGCGCCGCGATGGCGCCGGGCTTGCTCAGCACCCGGCGGGCAAGGACGAAGAGCGCAATTGCCGAGAGCAGGAAGCAGACGAGGCCCGTGATGCGCATCGCGGTATCCGGGGCAATGCCCGCCACCATCAGCAGGCCGCCGG
>JBDTQJ010000130.1:0-4999 GCA_039932235.1 Chloroflexota bacterium | reverse complement strand
AGGAGTGCCACCACCATGAGCAGCCGTATCGACGAGCTGGACGCCATCGTCCGCCAGTTCGACCTCAACGCCCATCCCTTCTACGTCGCCTGGCGCGCCGGCGAGCTGCCGATCGAGCGACTGCGCGAGTACGCGACCGAGTGGGCGCCGTTCATCGCCGTGCTGGATCGCGGCTGGGAGAAGATCGGCGAGCCCGCCTACGCGGACGAGGAGCGCGAGCACGACGAGCTGTGGGCTCGCTTCCGCGCCTCCCTCGGCTCGACCGGTGAGATGACCCGGCCGCAGAGCGCGACCCTGCTCGCGGTCGGCGAGCACGCCTTCGCCTCGGTCCCGGAGACGCTCGGCGCCCTCTACAGCTTCGAGGTCCAGCAGCCCGCCACTGCGCAGAGCAAGCTGGCCGGCCTGCGTCAGCACTACGCGGGCACCGTCGACGAGGCCGGGCAGGCGTACTTCGCGGAGCACGCCGTCGAGACCGATGAGCCGGCCATGCTGGCCGCCAAGATCGAGCAGCTCTCGGACGGCGAGTTCGCGCGCGTGCGGACCGCGTGCGCCGTCTTCAGCGCCGCCGCGTGGGGTGCCCTGGACGGAGTCTTCTACACCGACTGACGCTCAGCGGTCGGCGGCCCACGCGACGAAGGCGTCGAGCGAGGCCGGGTCGGCCAGCGAGCCGCGCGACGCGGCGACATCCGGCGGGGTGCCGGTGAGGATCCGCTTCACCGGCACTTCCAGCTTCTTGCCCGACAGCGTGCGCGGCACCGACGGTACGGCAGCCATCTCGTCCGGCACGTGGCGTGGCGACAGGGACCGGCGCAGCTCGCCGGCTATGCGGCCGCGAAGCGCATCGGTCAGGGTGGCGCCGTCGCGGAGGGCAAGGAAGAGGACGAGGTGGTCGCTCTCCTCGAGGTGCACGACGAGCGAGTCGGCGACCTCGGGAAGAGACTCGACGACGGCGTAGAACTCGGCCGTCCCGATGCGCACTCCGCCACGGTTGAGCGTCGCGTCGGAGCGGCCGCTGATGACGCACGAGCCGCGCTCGGTGAAGGTGATCCAGTCGCCGTGGCGCCACGTGCCGGGGAAGTCCGCGAAGTACGCCTCCCGGTAGCGCGACCCATCCTCGTCGCCCCAGAACGCGACCGGCATGGAGGGCATCGGGGCGGTGAGCACCAGCTCGCCCTGCTCGCCGACGAGCGGCCGGCCGTCGGGGGAGAACGCCTCGACCGCGCAGCCTAGGTGGCGGCAGCTGATCTCACCCTCCCACACCGGCACGAGTGGGGAGGCACCGACGAAGGCGGTGCACACATCGGTCCCGCCGGAGACCGACTGCACCTGGATCTGCGCCCCGATGGCGTCGCGCACGTAGCGGAACCCCTCGACGGGGAGCGGAGCGCCGGTCGAGCCGATGGCGCGCAGGGCTGAGAGGTCGGCCTCCTCGCTGGGACGCCGCCCTTCCTTGCGGCACGCCATCAGGTACGGCGCGCTGGTCCCGAAGAGGGTCACCTGCTCGTCGGCGGCCATCCGCCACAGGGCGCCCAGGTCCGGTGCATTGGGGGCGCCGTCGTACAGCACGATCGTCGCGTCAACGAGCAGCCCGCTCACCAGGTAGTTCCACATCATCCAGCCGGTGGTGCTGTACCAGAAGAAGCGTGAGGCGCGGCCCAGGTCGTGGTGCAGGGCGTGGATCTTGAGGTGCTCGAGCAGGATGCCGCCGTGGCCGTGGACGATGGGCTTGGGCAGGCCGGTGGTGCCCGACGAATAGAGGATGTAGAGCGGGTGGTCGAATGGCACCGGCTCGAAGGCAAGCTCCGCAGGCGCACCGAACGCGTCGTCCCAGGCGACGGCGTCCGGGATCCGCCGCGCATCGGGCGCGAGGTAGGGGAGGACCACCGTCGCCGACAGGCTGGGCAGGGCGGCGCGGATGGCGGCCACCTCATCGGTCCGGTCGACGCGGCGTTCGCCGTACCGATACCCGTCGATGGTGAGCAGCACGGTCGGGGCGACCTGGCTGAAGCGGTCGACCACGCTGCGGGTGCCGAACTCGGGTGCGCAGCTGGACCAGATGGCACCGATGCTGGCGGAGGCCACCAGCGCGACTACGGCCTCCGGCACGTTCGGCAGGTAGGCGGCGACCCGATCGCCCTTTCGGACGCCCAGGCGCAGGAGCCCGGCACGTGTCCGCGCCACCGCGTCGCGCAGCTCGTGCACGGTGAGCTGGGTGCGCGGGCGTGACTGCGAATGCGCGATGAGCACCACGTCGTCAGCTGACCGCCCGGCCAGCCGCAGCGCGTGCTCCGCCCAGTTGAGCTGCGCGTCGGGGAACCAGCGGGCGCCCGGCATGCGCGCATCGGGCAGCGCGGGGCCGGGATCCGTGACGGAATGCACCTCGAAGTGATCCCAGACCGATTGCCAGAACGGGCCGAGGTCCGTCGTCGACCAGGCGAGCAGCTCGTCGTAGGTGGCGAAGGACCGACCGCGTTCACGCTCGAGCCAGGCGAGATACGCGCCGATGCGCGTCGTGGCGCGCGCGTCCGGCGCGGGGCGCCACAGGACTGGCGGGGTCACATCTGGCATGGGTGGCGATGATGCCACGCGCACCCGGCGGCGGTATGCTCGGCGGACGATGCCCGCCCGCCTCCGACGCGTCGCCGCGGCCCTCCTGGCGCTGGGCGTCCTGGGGAGTGGCCCGCTGCCGGCGCGCGCGATCGATGACACCCCGCCCGTGTCGCTCCCCGACGAGCCACCGGTGCAGACCCTTCCCGGTCGCACGTTCGATGCGATCGCCCTCGACCTCGATGGCGACGGGGCCGGTGAGCTGGTGCGACTGACCGACGCCATCGATGGCTCGGGGACAATGCGCCTCGAGGTGTGGACCCGGCAGGAGGGAGAGGCGGTGCCCGCCTTCGGTGCGGCGGTCCGCCGGGACGCCAGCGTCGAGGAGCGGCTCACTGCGAGGCCGCGGCCGTCCGCCGATAACCAGCTGCCCGTGCTCGTCAACGACGCCGCCCGCCTGCTGGTCCTGCGCGACGGCGCGCGCCGGCGCGTCGTGCTGGCGGCCATCGGGGCTGCCGCCGAAGATGCGCGACCGTGCTGCCTGACCCTGTACGAGGTGGCGTGGCCGCCTGCCCGCTCCGGCCTGGCTCGACTCGGCGGGATCCAGCAGGACGCGGAGGCGGTGATGGCCGCCGATCTCGACGGCGACGGGACCGACGAGCTCCTCGCGATTGAGGCGGCCGATGATGGTGGATCGGTACCGGTCCGCGTCTACCACCTCTTCGGGGACCGGCCACGGACCGAGTCGGTCAGCATCGGCGTGGCCGCCATCGACGTGGCCAACGCGGTGGTCGGCGAGACAGACGGGGTGCCCGGCGACGACGTGGTGGCCGTCGCGACCCACACCGCGCCCGGTCAGGGACCCGCCACGTGGCTCGTCCGCGTGGCGCGTGGCGCAGACGGTCTACGAGCGGACACGACCCCGCTCGGCGAGCCGGCGATCCCCTTCGTGCTGCCCTGGGCGACGACCCCGCTGCTCCTCTCCCTCCCGCTGCGCGACACCGCAGATGCGGTCAGCTGGCCGGCCCGCGGGACACCGCGGCGCCTGCACCAGCTTCCGAACTCCGGGTCGGTGGTCGCGACCGTGGGCAGTGGCGCCGGCACGCGCGTCCTCTTCCGGCCGGACGACGATCCCGGGCACCTGCTGCCGCTGGACGCTGGCCTGGGCCCTGGAACGCCGATCGAGGGCCGGGTCGCCGCGACGTCGCTGGATGGCGCATCACTGGAGCCGTACGTGGGCGTGTGGCCAACGACGCCCGATCGCGCTCCAGCTCTCGTCTTCCTGGGCCGGCGCATCGACAGGGACGGCCGCGCGAGTGACGGAGCCGCCTTGTTCGGCGCACGCCCGCTGGGCACGGTCGGCAGCGGGGGAGGGACGACGGCCCTGCTGGCGGACGCCGCGCCGCGGCGCGCCGGTGATCCCCGGCTCCTCGCGGCGCAGCCCGGCGCCATCCTTCGGCTGGTCCCCAGTGCGGCGCTGCGGCGTCCGGAGGCCAACGGTGGCGCCCTCCGCATCGGCCTCCGCGGCGCGGCGTTCGCCCCCGATGATCCGAACGTGGTGGTGACGCCGGGCGCAGCCTTCAGCCTGCTGGTCGATGCGCCGCCCGGATCACGCCTGGTCGTCAGCCTGGACTCGAACCCGGAGCTCGACATCGGCCGCGAACAGGCGGTGACCGGTGGGCTGACGGTCCTCCGCGTCGAGCTCGCGGACACCGCCACGCGGCTGGCGGTGGCGGTGGTCACCCCCACCGGCGCGACCTACCGCGGGTCATGGCAGGTGGAGCAGCGGACCGGCCCGCCATCGCTGGTGCTCGACGTCCCGATCCTGCCGCTGAGCGCTTCGGTGCGGATTGCCGGCACCACCGATCCTGGCAACACCGTCACCGCGGCGGGCGAGCCGATCGAGGTGGACGCCGCCGGGGCGTTCGCGCTCCGCGTGGCCGGCACCCTCGCGCCGACCAGCATCGTGGTGGAGGCGGTCGACCCGGTCGGTAACCGTCACGCGGAGACGCTGAGCATCGTGGGGTGGGTCGACTACCGGCGGTTGCCGTGGACTCCCATCGTCGTCCTCGCCGTCATGGGAGTCGCCCTCGCACTGTGGCTGCGCGTGCCCCGACCCCGCAGCTGGGTTCGTCGCGACGCGGAAGACGATGCGATCCTCGAGGAGATCGACGCCTAGCGGCCCTGGCGGCGGCGCCGTGCCAGACGTTCGGCGAGCGTCTCTTCGGGAGGCGCGGGCGGCTGCGCCGCGCCATCGGGGACCGCACCCGGATCGGTCCGAGGAGGCGTGTCGTGACGCACGGGGGGTGCGGGCGCCGGCGCGACAGCAGCAGGGCGCTCGAGGTCCGCGGCGGGCGTCGTGGTCGCTGCGGGCGTGCGGGACGTCACCGAGCGGCGGCGTTCCGTGGCCGCACGCAGCTCGGAGAGGCCGGGCATCGCCTCGGGAATCGCC
>JBDTQJ010000129.1:0-5072 GCA_039932235.1 Chloroflexota bacterium | reverse complement strand
GGCGACGGGAGCCGCGCCACCGCGTAGCGTCCGTTCTCCGTTACCTGGGCCGGTCTTCGCTTCGGCGGGGCCGGCCCTTTCGCGTGCGCGAGGGAGGGGCCGGGGGCCACCCGTCCGGTGTCCCGTGGTTCCCGTCTGCACCGCGCGCATCAAGCGCGGGGAGGGCATCGGCACGGACCCGCTAGAGCGGAGGGACCTCGAGGGCGCCGCGGTCGCGCGGGCGCACGTCCGCCGACGCCGCCGGCTCTGCGGTGAGCACGCCCGCGCGAGCCAGCTCCTCGTCGTACACCGCCTCGACCCGGTGGACCATGGCATCGATGCTGAAGCGCTCCTCCACCGTCCGGCGTCCCGCCTCGCCGAGACGGCGCAGCAGCTCCGGGTCCCGCGCCAGCCGGGTCAATGCGGTCGCGATCTGCTCCGGGTCGGCGGCGTCGACCAGCAGGCCGTCGACGCCGTCGGTGATCACCTCGGGAATGCCGCCGACCCGCGACGCGACGACGGGAACGCCGCGCGCCATCGCCTCGAGGATGCTGATCCCCTGGGCCTCGCGCAGCGAGGGCAGGACCGCCACGTCGAGGTCGGCGGTGAGCGCGGCCACGTCCTCGCGGCGGCCGGTGAGGATGACGCGGTCGCGCGCCGGAGCGGGGAGCGCGGTTGCCTGCGCGCGCAGCGCATCGGCTTCGGAGCCCTCGCCCACGATCACCAGGTGGGCGGTGGGGACCGCCTCCACCAAGCGGGGCATGGCGGCGACCAGGTGCCGCTGGCCCTTCTCCGCCTCGAGGCGCGCCACGACGCCGACCACGAACGCGCCGCGCGGCAGGTCCAGCTCGCGGCGCAGCAGGCAGGGCTGGGTCGGGGCGCTGAATCGCGACAGGTCCACGCCGTTGGGGATCACCGCGAACGGCGCACCCTGGCGGCCCTCGCAACGCACCTTGTGCTCGATGCTGGCCGACGGCACGACGAGGCGGTCCATGTGCGGGGTGAGCCGTGCGAGCTCGCGCTGGTCGGCCTCCGAGCGGACGCGGGACGAATGGACCGTCGCCATGATCACCGGCGTGGCGGCGGCCACCGCCGCCCGCGTACCGATGACCTCGGCGCGGAACATGTGGGCATGGACGAGATCGATCTCGTTGCGACGCAGCCACGCGGCGAGCTCGCGGATGGCGGCTTCGTCATCGGTCTCGTCGAGCACGTCGACCGTCACGCCCAGGCGTCGCAGCCGCGCCACCGCGCTGCCCGCGCTGAGCGAGAGGGCGCGCACGTCGTAGCGGGTGCGGTCGAGGCGCAGCAGGAGTCCGGTGTAGCTCTCCTGCGCCCCGCCGTTGCCGCCGGTCGCGAGGAGCTGCAGCACGCGCGGCCGGTGGTGGCCGCGCGATCGGTACGTGCGCCGCGTGCGGCGGTACTCGGCGCCACCGATGGCGCCCTCGTTGCTCGGCGAGCGGCGGCGTGTCTGGGTCATTGCACCTGCAATGGTGCGGCTCGGGCACTCTGTTCGTCAAAGCACCCCCGGCTGGCGTGAATTGGCCCCGCATGACGCAGAATGACCATGGCGCCCGGACAGGGACACGCGACAATCCTTCCGGCACGCACAAGGAGGCTGGTCATGACGCTAAAGGGGGTGCTTCTCGCCGGCGGGAATGGCAGCCGCCTCTTCCCGCTGACGCTCGTCACCAACAAGCATCTTCTTCCCGTCCACGACCGGCCGATGGTCTTCTACCCACTTCAGACCCTACGAGACATGGGGTGCCGGGAGGTGATGGTGGTCGTCGGGGGTCGCTCGGTCGGCGACATCCTGGAGTTGCTCCATGACGGCACCGACATTGGGCTCGATCTCACCTTTCGCTACCAACGTGGCGCGCTCGGCATCGCCCATGCCATCAGTCTCACGCGTGCATTCGTCGGCGAGGACCCGCTTGCTGTCGTCCTGGGTGACAACATCATCAACGGCTCTCTCCGCGCATTCGCTGACGAGTTCCTTGCAGGTAGTGCTGAGGCTGGGGCTGTGCTGACGCGGGTGGCGGACCCAGAACGATTCGGAGTGGCGGAGTTCGATGAGAGGGGTCAGGTGGTGGGATTCGATGAAAAGCCCACGCATCCGAAGAGTGATCGGATCCCGATTGGCGCGTACCTGTTCCGACCTGGCGTTTTCGAAGTCCTCGCCGGGCTCAAGCCCAGCGCTCGCGGCGAGTTCGAGATCACCGACGTGCTCAACCACTACGTTCGCCGAGGAACACTTGCGTCACACGAATTCGAAGGTGAATGGATGGACGCCGGCACAATCGATGCGCTGCTATTGGCGAACAATCGCCTGGCAGGGCTACGTCCGCCACCTCTGCACGTCAGGGCGGACCGAATCGAGCAGGTCATGGCCGAAGCAGTGGATCCAAGCCAGGTGCATCCGTGAAGCTGGCGCGACCTGACCTCGTGCGGTTGCTCGTCACTGGCGGCGCGGGATTCATTGGCTCCAACTTTGTCCGGCATGTCCTCGAGACACGCCCGCACATGACCGTCACGGTCCTCGACAAGCTGACGTACGCGGGCAACCTCGCCAGCCTGGAAGACATCTCCGCGAACCCCAGGTTTCGGTTCGTGAAAGGAGACATCTGCGACGCCAGTGCGGTGGAAGAACTGGCCCGGGCAAGCGATACGATCGTCAATTTCGCGGCCGAGTCTCACGTGGACCGCAGCATCGGTAGTCCGGGGACGTTCCTCGATACCGATGTGCTGGGCGTAGGCGTCTTGCTGGAGGCAGCCCGGCGCCACGACGTCCGGCGGTTCCTGCAGATCAGCACGGACGAGGTGTATGGCGATCTGGAACTCGGCTCAGCAACGGAAGCCGATCCGCTTCGGCCCCGGAGCCCGTACTCGGCGGCCAAAGCCGCGGCAGATCTGCTCACGTTGGCGTATGCCTCGACCTACGCTCTCGACGTGGGCATTACCCGGTCGAGCAACAACTACGGTCCGTATCAGCACCCGGAGAAGCTCGTCCCCCTCTTCATCACCAATGCACTCGACCATCAGCCGCTCCCGCTGTACGGGGATGGCCAGCAGGTTCGTGACTGGCTGCACGTGGCTGACAACTGCCGGGGCATCCTGGCCGTTCTTGAGCTCGGCGAGCCGGGAACCATCTACAACATCGGCACCGAAGAGACAGCGACCAATATGGACTTGACGAAGCAGATTCTTCGCAGCTTGGACCGGCCGCTGTCGCTCATCCGCCACGTCGAGGACCGACCGGGACACGATCGGCGGTACGCGATCGCCACCGAGCGCATTCGGGCTCTGGGCTGGTGTCCACAACATCGGTTGGAGGCCGGCCTGGAAAGCACGGTGGCGTGGTACGCCTCACATGAGGAATGGTGGAGACCGATCAAGGAAGGCGACTTCAGGGACTACTACACGCGGCTGAACGCGGCGCGTCTGGCGGCGGGATCGCCAATCGAGTAGTGCGTGTAGCAGTCACAGGGACGAGCGGCCTCGTAGGCGGCAGCCTCGTCGCGCAGCTGGATGCCGCGGGACACCAGGTCGTGCCCCTTACGAGGACCATGCTCGACCTCGAGAACCCCGCGTCCCAATCCGCGTTCTCCGTGGATGGCGCCGCTTATCTCGTGCACGCGGCGGCATGGACCGATGTAGACGGCTGCGCACGCAATCCGGAGCGCGCCATGGACCTCAATGGGCGCGCGACTTCGCGCATTGCAGCGCGCGCGAGGCAACTGAATGCACGCGTCCTCTATGTCAGTACCAATGAGGTGTTTGACGGCGTCAACGAGCGGCCGTACGAAGAAAGCGACGCCCCAGCGCCGGTGAATCCATATGGTGCGTCCAAGCTAGCCGGAGAAGCGGCAACTCTTGCCGCCGGTGCCGGCAATGTCGTGGTGCGCACCGCATGGGTGCACGACCGAACGCGCGGCTTTCCAGCTCGCATCAGACATGCGGCGGCGGGCGGCGCGTTGAAGGTCGTGGACGACGAGTGGGGCAACCCCACGCCGGCAGCCGACCTGGCGGCGGCAATGATCAAGGTGCTGGAGCTCATGGCATTGGAGGAGGCGCCACCGATCGTTCATCTCGCGGGTGAGCCGGCCGTGAGTCGTTATGGCTGGGCGGCGGCCGTCTTGGCCGGATCTGGCACCCACGTTGAGGCCATCGCTTCGGCCTCGTTCCAACGCGCCTCGCGCGTTCCGCTGCGCGCCGTGCTGTCGACCGCGCTGGCGGCGAGCCTGAGAGTACCGCCAATCCGCTGGCGAGTGGGCCCCGAGCGATGAGCGGCGAGCCCTTCACGATCCATCAAACCGCACTCGAAGGTGTGGTCCTCATCGAGCCGCGTATCCACCGCGATGCACGCGGCTTCTTCCTTGAGACGTTCCGCCGGAATGCGCTCGCAGCAGCGGGCATTCAGGTCGAGTTCGTCCAAGATAATCAGTCTCGGTCAGCATTCGGCACGCTCAGAGGGCTGCACTTCCACCGTGCGCCGGGCCAGGCGAAGCTGATTCGAGTCGCCTCTGGTCGCATCTTCGATGTGGCCGTGGACCTGCGGCACAGAAGTCCCACATTTGGACGTCACGTTTCGGTCGAGCTTGATGATCGCGAGCACAGGCAGCTGTTCATTCCCGCCGGCTTCGCTCATGGATTTTGCGTGCTCAGTCCGACGGCGGATGTTGTCTATCGCGTGAGTACGTATTACGTGCCTGCCCTAGAGCGCGGGATCGCGTGGAATGATCCGGATCTGGCAATCGGATGGCCCATCGATAACCCTGTGCTGTCTTCCCGCGACCAAATCCTGCCGCTCCTCGCCGACGTCGATCGAACGGACCTTGTCTCGTGACTTCTGGGGTCGCTCAGCGGTCGGCGACACCGAGGTCCCCGGCCAGCGTGATCGGAAACTTCTGCACGCGGTCGTGAGGACAAACCTGGGACATCGACGCCATCCACGGCACTTGGGCCAGGGTCCGGAACGGGTCTGTCATGCCGCCTCGGGACTGATGCCCGGTATCAAGTCACGCGGAGAGGGCGGCGGCGAGGCGCTCGGCCAGGGCGATGGAGTAGTTCTGGCCGCGGTCGTGGGGATAGAC
>JBDTQJ010000128.1:0-5196 GCA_039932235.1 Chloroflexota bacterium | reverse complement strand
CTACGTCATTCCGCCGAGCGACCAAGGGCTTGCAACGCATGGTATGAATCTCCGCGACTGCCCATCAACCAGCAAACCCGAGCAACGGAGCATTCACATGCAGGCGAGCAACGAGACGGGGGACTGGGCGAAGACGGCCCGCGACCTGTTCCTGGTGGCCATGGCGGTATTCGTGGTCACCATCATCATCGGCATCCTCAACGGCGCCGATGCGGTCGAGTTCAACCGCGACCAGATCCTGACCCACGTTCACTCCGGCACGGTCGGCTGGCTGACGCTCTCCATCGTCGCGTCGGCCTTCCTCCTGTTCCGTGCCGCCGACCGGCGGCTGATGCTGACCCTCGCGATCCTGGTGCCGCTCTACGTGCTTGCCTTCTACACCGGATCGTTCGCCCTGCGCGCGATCGGCGGCACCGCGCTGCTCATCGCCATCGCGTGGCTGCTGGTCTGGCTGTGGGGCCAGTACCTGGGCGGGGAGCGGTCCCTGTCGCGGCTTGCCGTGACGCTGGGCATCACCTCGTTCGGCTACGGCGCGGTCGTGGGCGTCCTGATGCAGATCGGGTTTGCGCTGGGCGTGTCGATCATCCCGGGCGACGCGATCGGTGCACATGCCTCGGCGATGACCTTCGGCTACCTCGTGCTGGCCGCCATGGGGCTGATCGAGTGGCGGGTCCTCGGCACGCGCGGCCTGCCGGTCGCCGGGGTGATCCAGGTGGGTGCGCTCTTTGTGGGCGGGCTCGTGATCTCGCTGGGCCTGATGGCCGGCGTCGAGCAGGCGGCGGGCGGCATCTACCTGCTCACCCAGCTGGTATCGGTGGTGCTCTTCGCGGTGCGCGTCCTGCCGACGGCCCTGCGTCGCAGCTGGCTGGCGGCCGATCCGTCGCGACACCTCGCGCTCGCGGCGATCTGGACGGTGGTCGCGCTGGTCCTGTTCATGTACATCGTGTTCACGTTCATCTCGAAGCCGGACGATCCCAACGCACTCCCGGTGACCGTGCTGATTGCGAGCGACCACTCGGTGTACCTGGGCGTGATCACCAACATCGTGCTCGGCCTGCTGAGCACCATGCTTCTGCGGCGCGATGCGGCCGCGTGGCTCTCGCATGTCGTCTTCTGGGGCGTCAACGGCGGGCTGGCCGTGTTCGTCATCGGCCTGATCCTGGACAGCCCAGAGATCAAGCGGGTCGGGGCGCCGGTGATGGGCGTGGCCCTGCTGGTGGCGCTCGCGATCCTGGCGACCCGCCTCTGGTCGGGGCGGCTCGACACCGCTGAGCTCGAGCCGGCGTAGGGCTCTCGCGGGTGAGGCGGTCCCGCTCGCCATGGGCGTGTGGCGCGCTACGTTGCGCCACAGCCCTGGCTCTCACCGGGCGAGCGTATCGGACAACCGGTGGCACAATTCTCCGGGGCGGCACGAGGCGGAAAGGCAGTGGGCGGCCAGCTTGGCCAAGGGTCGCGCCGGGCGAGAAGTTCGCAACTGTCTGACCGATGCCCTCGCGGGGCGAGAATCGGGCCCCCAGGACCGCTAGCTTTTGCCGCGCCCGAAGATGCGCGACGCGAGGGCGCCGAGCACCACCACGCCCCCGATGATCAGGAGCGGCGACTTGCGGGCCACCTGCTCCACCTTGCCGGCCATGGCACGGGCATCGGTCGAGCGCAGGTAGCTGGCGGCCTTCTCCGAGCCGGTGGCGACGCTGGTCGCGATGTCGGACGCGGCCGGCTGCCCCGGCTCCGTCTCGCCGGAGATGTTGTGCATGGTGCGGGCAAGCCTGTCGAGGCCATCCGCGGCGAGCTCGCGGCCGCGATCGGCGCCCTTGAGGCCCATCTCGCGCGCCTTGTCGGCGACGCTGGGCTCCGGGGCCGGCTCGGGGTTCGGCGCCGCGCCGGCGCTATCGGTCTGGAAGGTGGTGGTCGGCTCGGCGAGCGTCTCGTCGAGCGTGTCGCTGGTGGTCATGCCGTCCTCCAAGTGCATGGTGCGTGCCGTCATCGCCCCAGGTTGCCGACCGCGGTCCTGACGCGGTCCACGATCCCGGGCGCCTCAGCCTCGACCTCCGCGCGCTCGACCCGGTCCTCGTGCCGCAAGAGGTTGCGCTCGATCTGCAGGCGCTGTCGGTAGAGAACCTCCCACTCCTCGTAGGGGACGGTCAGGCGCGCGAGCCGCTTGTCGAGCGCCTCCAGCCAGCCGCGCGCCGCATTGCCGTCCACGGCGGCGGGGTCGCGCAGCTCGCGCAGCGCATCCTCGATCTCCTGCGCCTCCTTCGTGCCGGTGAGATACGCCTCGGCCATGGTCAGGCGGTCGGCCAGGGCGGCGCGGGCGCGGGCCATCGCCTCCTTCTTGCCGGCGATAGCCACGTCGGAGGGATGGATGGTGACCTGCAGGTCCTTGCCGCGCAGCATCACCAGCTTGTCCGGCACCAGGCGCCGCACGCTCGCCCCGCCGACCGCTGCCAGCAGCTTGCTCGGCACCTCCAGGACCCGGGGCGCTCGGGCGCGCGTCAGCTCCAGCCCCGCCGCGTCGACCGCCTTCTCGAGCTCGGTGGCGACCTGGTCGTAGGCATCGGGCTTCACGACGATGGGGATGTGGGCGTCCTGCCAGCCCTTGATGATGCTGCGCAGCTTGAAGATCGGCGCCACGACCAGCAGGAAGAGGATCACCAGGCTCAGCACCGCCGCGTACGGGTAGCCGCGCAGCATCTGCACCAGCTTCGGGCCGATCCCCGCCGGGCGGTTCTCCGGATCCATCAGGAAGAGGCCGCCCAGACCCACGAGCAGCGGCAGCACGAGTGCCAGCACCAGCATCACCAGGCGCACGGTCGTCTCGGAGATGAAATCGGGGGCCGGGACGAACGCGATGAGCCACGTACCGATGTCCGGCATCGCGACGCCGATCAGCGTCACCACCCAGAGAATGGATCCCAGCGCCACGCCCGCCAGGAGCAGCTGCTTGCTCTGCGGGACGCGCCCGAAGAGCATGATCGTGGCCCAGCCGAACGCCATCTGGACGATCTTGCCCACCTGTCGACCGATGAACGCGATGAGCGGCGCGAAGAGTGCCATGGGCTCGCGCTTGGGCACGTCCCATGCCACGCGCCGGGTCCGCTCGCTCCCGGCCAGTCGGCCCGCGAGAGCAACGGCCAAGCGCTTGCGTTTCTTACGGCCCCTGTGAGCAACGGATGCGCAAGGGGCGGCGTTCATGGCCGCGCCTCTCACCGTGGGCGCGATTCGCAACTCATTCGCCGATACGCTCACTCCCCGTAAGCCCGCGCTAACGCCCGGGTAAGCCGCCGCCCTCACCATCGACCGGTGACAAACCGAACGAGGGCCATGGATGACGCATTGCGCCACTGGCATCGCCAGCGACTCGCGCTGGCGGACGACCTGCGCACTGCGCGGCGTCTCACAGGCGTGGCACAGGCCGCGGTGGCGGCCGCGGTCGGCGTTTCCGGTGCCGAGATCAGCCGCCGCGAACGGGGCCGCTCCGACCCCAGGCTCGGCCAGTTGGTCACGCATGCTGCCGCGGTGGGACTGCGGCTTTCCGTCACCGCACACCCGATCGGCAGCGGTATTCGTGACGCCGCCCAGCTGCGGTACGTGGCTCGCTTCCTCGAGCGTGTCAGCCCCACGTTTCGCCGTGAGCTGGAGGCCGTGATCCCGCTCCCCGGTGACCTCCGTGCCGTTGATCTCGTGCTCCGCGCCCCGGGCGTCGTCGTCGCGGTCGAGGTGATCACCCGCCTGGCGGACGTCCAGGCGCAGGTCCGTGCCGCGCGGCTCAAGGCCCGCGACATCGGCGCCACGCGCCTGTTGCTTGCGATAGCGGCCACACGCGCGAACCGGCGTGCCCTCGACGGGGTGCGAGCCAGCCTCGTCACGGCCTTCGAGCTCGACACGCGACGGACCATGACCTCCCTGGGGCGCGGCCAGCAGCCGGATCGCGACGCGATCATTCTCATCTGACGTGGGTATCGGACAAGCAATTGCGGTAGTTGCGGCCCGTGTGACGAACGGCGCCCGATCAATCTCCCTCCTTCGCCGATTCTCTCGCCGGGCGCGGAAGGCGCAACTGATTCGCCGTTACGCTCCCCGCCGACCACCCTCCACACACCGTCCACAGGTCACCCACAAGATGTCCACACGCGTAGGACATGGCCCCAACATCTAGGGGCATGCACCCAAAACTCCCACAAGATGTTGTGGTTTTGGCCTTGACCGGCCGTGGGACGCGTACTACACTGCACTTCCTTTCAAGCACCAGGCGTGAGGCACGCCAGCCGACCGATTCCGACCCCGCACGCGACGCCAGCGCACCCGGCACGGACCGATGCGCACCGCAGCGTCCGCCCGCCGTCGGAGCACCCAGGAGGAGGCCGGAAGCACCGCAGCTTCCGGAGGTTGAGGAACCGCACTCATCATGGCTCGCACTCTCGCGACCCCCACCAAGACCAACGGCACCAACGGCCACAGCACCGGCACGGGCAACGGCCACGGAACCGGAAACGGATCCCACGCCACCAAGGCGCAGAAGGCGGCCGGCTACCGGCAGCTGCGACAGGGTGAGAAGGCAACGTGGCCGGGCCTCACCATCGAGCGCCGCTTCACGCGGCCAGAGGTGCACCCGTACGACACGGTCGAGTGGGAAAAAAGAGAAGCGGCGATCACCAACGAGCACGGCAAGAGCGTGTTCGAGCAGAAGGACCTCGAGTTCCCCAAGAGCTGGAGCGCCCTGGCCACCAACGTGGTGGCGAGCAAGTACTTCCGCGGCCACATGAACACCCCGGAGCGCGAGCACAGCGTGCGGCAGATGCTCGACCGGGTGGCCAACACGATCACCGACTGGGGCATCAAGGACCGATACTTCGCGACCGATGCGGACGCGGAGACGTTCCGCGCCGAGCTCATCGACATCCTCCTCAAGCAGCGTGCGTCCTTCAACTCGCCGGTGTGGTTCAACGTGGGCATCGATGCCCACCCGCAGTGCAGCGCCTGCTTCATCAACTCCGTGGACGACACCATGGAGAGCATCCTCACCCTCGCCAAGACAGAGGGCATGCTCTTCAAGTTCGGCTCGGGCGCGGGCTCCAACCTCTCGACCATCCGCTCCTCCAAGGAGACCCTGCGCGGCGGCGGCGAGGCCTCAGGACCGGTCTCCTTCATGAAGGGCTTCGACGCCTTCGCCGGCGTCATCAAGTCCGGCGGCAAGAC
>JBDTQJ010000127.1:0-5369 GCA_039932235.1 Chloroflexota bacterium | reverse complement strand
TCGAGAAGGCGCACCCGGAGGTCTTCAACATCCTCCTCCAGATCCTGGAGGACGGCCACCTGACCGATGCGAAGGGCCGCCGCGTGGACTTCCGCAACGCGATCATCATCATGACCAGCAACGTCGGCGCGGCGCAGCTCCAGAAGGACTCGTCCATCGGGTTCCGCGTCGGCAGCGCCAGCGAGTCGGCGAAGCAGGCCGCCGATTACGACCGCATGCGCGAGAAGGTGCTGGCCGAGCTCAAGACCACGTTCCGCCCCGAGTTCCTCAACCGGATCGATGCGACCGTCGTCTTCCGCAGCCTGACCCGCGAGGAGCTGCGCGAGATCGTCGACCTCATGCTGGCCCGGGTGAAGGGCCAGATCGTGGGCCAGCAGATGGAGCTCATCGTCACCGATGCGGCCAAGGACGCGATCATCGTCAAGGGCTTCGATGCCGCCTACGGCGCGCGTCCGCTGCGCCGCGAGATCCAGCACCAGATCGAGGATCCGCTCGCCGAGCACATGCTGATGGCGACGTACGAGGTCGGCGACCGGATCCTGGTCGACGCGGATCCCGACGGCGGGAACCTGGTGATCAGCAAGGCGCCGCCGGAGAAGAAGCCGGCCGCTGCCGGACGCGCCAAGGAAAAGGCCGCCGCGGCCGACTGACCCGGCCGGGTCACGGGGGAGCGATAAGCGAGCGCTAACGCGCCGCAAACCGGCCGCGTGGCACCATGGCCGCGCACATGGCCGCCTCCAAGTCCGTTCACGTCTGCCAGCAGTGCGGCGCCACGAGCCCGCGCTGGGCCGGGCAGTGCCCGTCGTGCGGGGCGTGGAACACGCTCGTCGAGACGCTCGTCTCGCGCGCCACTCCAGCCGCGCGCGCAACTCGCGGGACGGGGAGCGGCGGCGGGATGGTCGGCACCATCGAACCGATCGGGAGCGTGTCGAGCGCCGAGGCGTCGCGCCTGAGCAGCGGGATCGGTGAGCTGGACCGCGTCCTGGGCGGCGGCATCGTTCCCGGCTCGATCATCCTGATCGGCGGCGACCCGGGGATCGGCAAGAGCACGCTCCTGCTGCAGCTCGCCGCCCGCCTCGCCGCCGCTGGAGCGCCGGCGCTCTACGTCACCGGCGAGGAATCTGCGTCCCAGGTGCGCGGGCGGGCCGAGCGCGTGGGCGCTGTGGTGGGGGAGCTCTCCATCCTGGCCACCACCAGCCTGGCCGATGCCGTCGCCGCCATCGAGAGCACCACGCCGGCGCTCGCCGTGGTGGACAGCGTGCAGACCCTCGCCTCGGACGACCTGAGCGGGCCTGCCGGCAGCGTGGGCCAGGTGCGCGAGGTGGCGGCCCGCCTGGCGGAGGTGGCGAAGCGCGGCCGCACCTGCGTGGCGCTGGTCGGGCACGTGACGAAGGAGGGGACCGTCGCCGGACCGCGCACCCTGGAGCATCTCGTCGACGCGGTGCTGTACCTGGAGGGCGAGCGACTCGGCGCCACGCGGCTGCTGCGCGCCGCCAAGAACCGCTTCGGCTCGACCGACGAGGTCGGCGTGCTCGAGATGCGGGGCGACGGCCTCACCGAGGTCGCGGATGCCAGCCGCTTCTTCCTCGAGTCGGAGCAGCCGCCGGTGGCGGGCAGCGCGGTGACCATCGCGCTGGAGGGCACGCGCCCCCTGGCCGTCGAGATCCAGGCGCTCGTCGCGCCCGCCGGCTACGGATCGCCGCGTCGCGCCGCAACCGGCATTGACGTCAACCGGATCCTCATGCTTGTCGCGGTGCTGGCCCGCCACGCCGGTCTCAACCTGACCGGCCACGATGTCTACATCAACGTCGCCGGCGGGCTGCGCATCGACGAGCCTGCGGCGGACCTGGCGATCGCGGCCGCGCTGGCCTCGAGCCTGCGAGAGCGTCCCGTGCGTGATGCCACGGCCATCGCCGGCGAGGTCGCGCTCTCCGGCCGGCTGCGGGTCAGCGTGCGCGCCGAGCGCCGCGTGGCCGAGGCGCGCCGTCTCGGCTTCGAGCGTCTCGTCAGCGGCACCGGTCATGGCGCGAAGCAGGTTGAGGGGCTGGTCGTGGCGCGCGACATCCGCGAGGCGATCGGTCTGATGCTGAACGACTGAGCTGCCGGCCGCCGCGGTGACGCCATTGCCCGCCGCGGGGGTGCGTGCTACGGTGGCCGCCCGCTGCCGCGGGTCGGCTCCAGAACGGATTCATCGGTCTCAGTTCATCCCTCCGTGCACCCGGGTCGAGTTCATCATTCCGCACTCATCTACCGCACCATGACCAGATTCATCCAGCTGGTGGGAGCGCTGCTCGGCACCGTCTTCGGTTTCGGGCTGGGCCTCCTGATCCTCGAACGCGCCGGCGACATGGTCAGCGAGCCGAACAAGCCCGCCTTCCTGATGGCCGTCGTGGCTGCCAGCCTGCTCTTCGGCTATCTCGCCATCCCCTACATCACGGTGTACCCGACGCGGTGGGCGGTCGACCGGATCGGTGCTGCCGGCGCCGGCGATTTCGCACTTGGCGTCGCCGCGGTCATCGTGGGGCTGGTGATGGGCCTCCTGCTCGGCGTGCCGCTTGCCGCGCTCGGTGGAACGCTGGGTGCCGTGCTGCCACCGCTCGCCGCCGTCCTGTTGGCGGCGCTGATGCTGGCCGCCACGATGTACAAGCGCGACGTGCTGGCGACGGCGCTCTCGCCGTTCCTGCCCGGCGGCCGGCGACGGGGTGCCATCGGCCTGGTCGTGGTCGACACCAGCGCGGTGATCGACGGGCGCATCGCCGACATCGCAAAGACAGGCTTCATCATGGGCAGCCTGGTGGTGCCGCGCTTCATCCTCGACGAGCTGCAGCGCATCGCCGACTCGCCGGACGCCATGCGCCGCACACGCGGACGACGTGGCCTCGAGATCCTCACCGCCCTGCAGCGCGACGCGGTCACCCCGGTGACGGTCGACGAGGAGACGTACCCGGAGATCGCCGAGGTCGATGCCAAGCTGATCGCCTTCGCGCGCGACCACGAGGCGGCGATCCTGACCAATGACTTCAACCTGAACCGGGTGGCCGAGATCCAGGGGATCCGGGTGCTCAACGTCAACGAGCTGGCCAACGCGGTGAAATCGGTCGTTCACCCCGGGGAGGAGATGAGCGTGCGGATCATCCAGGACGGCAAGGAGCCGGGCCAGGGGGTGGGGTACCTCGACGACGGCACGATGATCGTCGTGGAGGGCGGCAGCCGCTTCATGGAGAAGGAGATCCCCATCACGGTGACCCGCGTCCTGCAGACCGTCGCGGGGCGCATGATCTTCGCCCAGCCGCGCGAGTCGTAGCCGGTGGCGACCCCGCTCGTCGCGATCTGCGTGGCCGCCGGCCGCTCACTGCGGATGGGCCACGACAAGCTGTGGATCGACCTGTACGGGCGTCCCGCCTGGCGCTGGTCGCTCGACACCCTGGCCGCACTGCCGGGGATGGGCAGCCTGGCGCTGGTGGTCCCCGACGACGGCCTCGAGCGCTTCCGCGATGCACTGCCTGAAGGCCTGGCGGACCGATGTCTCCTCGTCCCCGGTGGCGAGGAGCGCCCGCAATCCGTCCTTGCCGGGGTGACCGTCCTCCTCGAGGCGGGGATCGCGGCCGACACGATGGCCCTGGTGCACGACGCCGCCCGCCCCGGCGTCACCGCCGAGCTGGCGATGGCGACCGCGGTCGCCGCGCGTGGCGCAGGCGCGGCACTCCCCGTCCTGCCGGTGGCGGACACGCTGTGGCGGCTGGTCGACGGACGAGGCGTGGGGGTCGTCGAGCGGGCCGGGCTGGCCGGCGCGCAGACGCCGCAGGCGGCGCCGCTGGAGGTGCTGCGCGACGCGATCCTGGCCGCGCTGGCACGCGACGAGCGCCCGACCGACGAGGCGGCCGCGCTCCACTCCCACGGCGTGGCGGTGGTCACGGTCCCCGGCGACCAGGCGAATCGCAAGCTCACCGATCCCGGGGATGAAGAGGTCATCCGCGCCGTCCTCCGCGCCCGGCTCACCGATGGGTTCGAGGCACGCGGCGCAGCCGCGGCCGCCTCGGGGATCGGGTTCGATGCCCACCGGCTCGTGGCCGGCCGCCCGCTTCGCCTCGCCGGCCTCGGCTGGCCGGACGAGGAACGCGGCCTGGAAGGTCACTCGGACGGTGACGCTGCCCTGCACGCGGTGATCGACGCGCTGCTCGGGGCGGCGCGAATGGGGGATATCGGAAGCCGCTTCCCGGCGAGCGAGACGGAGGCGGGAGCAGATTCCGGCGACCTGCTGCGGGCAACGGCGGAGCGCCTCCGCAAGGCCGGCTGGGTCCCGCGCTCGGTCGACCTGGCAATCGTTGCCGCCCGCCCCGCGATCGCGCCGCGCCGCCTGGAGATCGAGCAGCGAATTGCCGAGCTCACCGGCCTGGAGGCGGCGGCGGTCGGCGTGCGGGGCACCACCTCGGATGGCCTCGGCTTCGCCGGCCGCGAGGGCATCGCCGCCTGGGCCAGCGTCACCATCGAGCGGAGCCGGTGAGCGAGCTGATCGGCGGCCGCCGGCCGGTGGTCGAGGCGCTGCGCGCCGGACGGGTGGCGCATCGGCTGTGGATCGGCGAGAACGTGCGGCCGTCGCCGGAGCTGAAGGAGCTGCTGGCCGCCGCCCGGGCGGCATCGGTCGAGCCCGAGTGGGTCGATCCCCAGCAACTGGCGCGGGTCGCCGGATTCGACGGCCACCAGGGCGTGCTGCTGGAGGTGGGAGAGCGCGAGTACGAGCCGCTGCCGGAGCTGCTGGATCGGCTGCGCACCAGCCCGACGCCGCCGTTCGTCCTGCTGCTCGAGCACCTCCAGGACCCGACCAACTTCGGCACCCTGCTGCGCTCGGCGGAGGCGGCCGGCGTCGATGCCGTCCTCTTCCCGGAGCGCGGCGCGGCGCCGCTGTCGGCGGCCGCGGTCAAGGCGTCGGCGGGCGCCAGCGAGCACCTCGCCCTCGCCCGGGTAGGGAGCGTGGGCGAGGCGATCCACGAGCTGAAGGTGCGTGGCCTGCGCCTGGTGGCCGCCGACCAGGACGCGCCCGCCTCCGCTTGGGAGAGCGACCTGAGCGGTCCGCTGGCACTCGTCGTGGGCTCGGAGGGGAGCGGCCTCTCCGGCGCCACCAGGCGTCGCTGCGACGTGCTGGTCTCGTTCCCGATGGCGGGCCAGGTGGCCAGCCTGAACGCCGCCACCGCCGGCGCGCTCCTCCTCTTCGAGGTCGTCCGTCAGCGGTTGGCTCTAGAATCGGACTCCGCGCCGACGTAGCTCAATTGGCAGAGCAGCGGTTTTGTAAACCGCAGGTTCTCGGTTCGACCCCGAGCGTCGGCTCCATCATCCTGCGTGGCCCGTCTTCGAACCTGGCACGCCGAGCC
>JBDTQJ010000126.1:0-5392 GCA_039932235.1 Chloroflexota bacterium | reverse complement strand
CGCCGTTGGCGAACCCGATGAAGAGGATGAAGAGGCCGATGCCGACGCCGATCGCCCGTTTGAGCGAGACGGGTACCGCGTTCATGATCGCCTCGCGAAGGCCGACCATGACGAGGACCGTGACCAGAAGACCCTCGATGACGATGACCCCCATGGCCCCTGCCGGACTGAGGCCGCGACCGGTCAGCGAGAAGGCAACGATGGCATTGATGCCGAGACCGGCGGCCAGGGCGAACGGGTAGTTGGCGATGAGGCCCATTGCGATGGTCATCACGCCGGCCACCAGCGCGGTGGCTGCCGCGATCGTGGCCAGATCCCACGCGGGGTCGGCCTGCCCGGTGGCCGCGAAGCCTCCAGTCAGGATCGACCCGTTGAGGAACAGGATGTAGGCCATGACCATGAAGGTCGTGACTCCCGCGCGGACCTCGGTGCCGAGCGTGGTCCCCCGCTCCCTGAAATGAAAGAAGCGCGCCATCCCGGTTTCCTCGGGCTCGTCGGCGCGCGGGCGTGGCTGGGCGGTCGTGTCCACCAATGTGAACTCCTCCTCCGTGGGTCCACCGGCTGCCCCGGCAGTACCCGCGCGGATCGTAGTACGCGCGATCGGCGCGGGAGGGACGTTTTCGCGCGGTCGGCTCAGCTGTCGAACAGCCCCGCCTGGACCGATGCCGCCGCCGCGCCCGGCGGCGGGGTCATGCCGAGGTGCTCCCAGCCCGATGCGGTGAGCTGCCGGCCGCGTGGGGTCCTCGACAGCAGCCCGATCTGCATGAGGTACGGCTCCACCACGTCCTCGATGGTCTCGATCGGCTCCGAGACGGTGGCCGCCATGGTGGAGAGCCCCACCGGCCCGCCGGCGTGGTGATCGGCCATCGCCTGCAGGAGCTGGCGATCCATCGCGTCGAGGCCGCGCGCATCGATCTCGAGCAGCCCGAGGGCGTCAGCTGCCAGCTCCGCCGTCACGCTGCCATCGCCGCCGCCGCGCACCTGCGCATAGTCGCGCACGCGCTTGAGCAGCCGGTTGGCGATACGCGGTGTGCCACGCGAGCGGCCCGCCACGAGCGTGGCCGCGTCATCGGTCAGGGGAACGTCGAGGAGGGCGGCCGAGCGACGGAGGATGCGCTCCAGCTCGGCCTGCGTGTAGTAGTCGAGGCGGTAGGTGGCGCCGAAGCGGTCGCGCAGCGGCCCGGTGATGCTCCCCACCCGGGTGGTGGCGCCGATGACCGTGACGTGCTCGATCTGCAGCCGCACGGTGCGCGCTCCGGGGCCCTTGCCGAGCACCAGGTCGAGCGCGTAGTCCTCCATCGCCGGGTACAGGATCTCCTCGACCGCGTGGCTGAGGCGATGGATCTCGTCGATGAACAGGACGTCGCCGGCGCCGAGCCCTGTCAGGATCGCGGCGAGGTCGCCGGCGCGCTCGATGGCCGGGCCGCTGGTGGTCCGGATCTGGGCGCTCATCTCGGCAGCCACGATGTTGGCGAGCGTGGTCTTGCCGAGCCCCGGCGGGCCGTACAGCAGGATGTGGTCGACCGGCTCGGACCGATGGCGGGCCGCGTCGATCAGGATCGCCAGGTTCTGCTTGACCTTGTCCTGGCCGGCGAACTCGTCGAGGCGTCGCGGCCGCACGGCGGACTCGAGCGACCGCTCCTCCTCGCCGACCTCGGCGCTGGTGACGCGCTCGATGGTCATGCCTGTCGTGTGCCGCCAGAATCGAACATGTGGACGATTCTAGCGGCCGTCGAGGCTGCTGAGGCCGTCGAGGTCGGCAGGCGTGTCGATGTCCGGCACGTGGCCCGGCACCGTGATGGCAACCACCCACTCCGGGTGCGCCGCCAGCAGGTCGCGCAGCCCTGCGTCCCCGACCGCCTGGCCGATGACCGCGAAGTGCGACCGCTCCACGAGCACCGGCGGCGCGGGCCGCCCGCCGACATGGGTCGCGACGATGGGCCGCTCCCCGCGGCCCGCGACGACCGCCGCGATCCGCTCGGGCGGCATGGTGGGCTGATCGCCGAGCAGGATCACCGCCGCTTCGCATGCCGGTGGCAGCGCCGCGAAGCCGAGCTGCAGGGAGTGGCTCATCCCGCGCCCGGGGTGCGGGTTGCGGACCCAGCGCAGCCGTGCGTCCGTCCAGTCGCGCGGCCGGGTGAGCCACACCGGCACGACCGCCACGATCGGGTCGAGGCCGGCATCCGCGGCCCGCAGCAGCACGTGCTCGAGGAGGGATCGGCCGTCGAGCAGGGCGAGCTGCTTCGCGCCGCCGAAGCGTCGCGACTCCCCCGCCGCCAGGATCACTGCCGCCACCGTGCCGCTCATGGTGGATGGAGCCTAGCGCCCAGCGGGTAGCATCGGCGGGTGAGCGGCCCGCTTCTGCCCGACCGAGGACCCTTCGCGCTGCGTGCCCGCCTCCTGACGCCGCTGCGCGGCGGCGGCCACCGCTGGGAGCCGGACGCGCTGGTGAGCGTCACCGCCGAAGGGCGCATCGGTCACGTCGGCGCATGGGACGGCTCCCCCGCCATCGACGTCCGGCCGTGGGTCGTGCTGCCCGGCCTGGTCGACCTGCACGCCCACCTGCCACAGCTCCCGAACGTCGGGCGCGGGGCGGGGCTGGACCTCCTCACCTGGCTCGAGCGCTACGTCTTTCCGCTCGAGCGCGCCTTCGACCGGCCCGCGGCGGAGCAGCTGGCGCCCGCCGCCTTCCGCGCCTTCGCGGCGGCCGGCTCGACCACGGTCGTCCTGTACGGCGCCGTGTACGAGGACTCGCTGCATGCGGCCTTCGAGGCGGCGGAGGCGCACGGGATCCGGGCGGTGATCGGCAAGGTGATGATGGATCGCCTTCGCTACGACCCGGAGCTCTCCGACACAGCGGTCCTGGAGGCATCGCTGCGCCAGACCGCCGACCTGATCGACCGATGGCACGGCCGCGACGACGGGCGGCTGCGCTATGCGGTCACGCCGCGCTTCGCCGTCTCGTGCTCGCCCGAGATGCTGCGGGCATCGGCGGAGCTGGCGAGCTCGACCGGCGCCTACTGGCAGACGCACCTCGCCGAGGATCGCGGTGAGATGGCGGAGGTCGCGCGCCTCTTCCCCGGCGCGTCCGACTACACCGATGTCTACGCCCGGGCAGGCGGCCTGGGGCCACGCTCGATCTTTGCCCACGCCATCCACCTCGGTGCCGGGGAGCTGGCGCGGCTGGTGGAGAGCGGCTCGCACGTGGCCCACTGCCCCGCCTCGAACCTCTTCCTCGCCTCAGGTGCGATGCCGCTGGCCGCGTACCTGGCAGCGGGGCTCTCGGTCGGCCTGGGCTCGGATGTCGCCGCTGGCCCCGATCTCTCGCTCTTCGGCGTCATGCGCGCCGGTGCCTACACCCAGAACGGGCGCCGCTCGATGCTCGGCGACACGGCACCGCCGCTCGGCCCGCTCGACTGGCTCACCCTCGGATCACTCGGCGGCGCCAGGGCGCTCGGCATCGACGCGACGATCGGCTCGGTGGAGGCCGGGAAGGAGGCGGACATCATCTGCGTCGATACGGCCCTCACCGATCCGCTGCCGGACAGTGGCCCGCGTCCGGTCGACGCGGCCGACGAGGCGTCTGACATCGCGTCGCGCCTCATCTTCCGCGGTCATCGGGACATGGTGCGCGGGGCCTGGGTCCGTGGCCGCCGCCTGGACGGACCCGGAACTCGGTGAGCGCCCCGGTCGAGCTGCTGATCACCGGCGGCTCCATCGTCGATGGGACCGGGGGACCGGCGCGCGCCGGTTCGCTGGCGATCACGGACGGGCGCCTGCGGCTGCTGGGCGAGGGCAGCCCCCTCCCGCCGGCGGGGCGCCGCATCGACGCGACCGGGATGGTCGTCGCGCCCGGGTTCATCGACCTGCACTCGCACGGCGGGCTCGCGGTGCTCGCGGATCCGCGCCACGAGCCGAAGGTGCGCCAGGGCGTGACCACCGAGATCATCGGCGTCGACGGCAACGGGTACGCACCGTTCGCGCGCCACCGGGACCTGCTGGACTTCGTCGATCTGAACGCCGGCCTGGATGGCCGCCCGGAGATCGATTTCGACTGGGACACGTTCGGCTCCTACCTGCGCCGGTACGACGCCGGGCAGGCGGTGAACATCGGTGTGATGGTCGGCAACAGCGCGCTGCGCATCGCCGCGGTCGGCTGGGACGACCTCCCGGCCGACCAGGCGGCGGTGGCCGACATGCGGGCGATGCTGCGCGAGTCGATGCAGGAGGGTGCGTTCGGCATATCCAGCGGCCTGGACTACCCGCCCGGCGCGTACGCCGACACGGACGAGCTGGCCAGCCTGACGAACGAGGCGGCGCGCCTCGGCGGCTTCTATCACACCCACGTCCGCTACCAGCTCGGCGACCGTTTCCTCGACCCGTTCCGCGAGGCGCTCGAGATCGGCCGGCGCGCGGAAGGGGCAGCGCACATCACCCACTTCTATCACCGCCAGACCTATCCGGGCACGCCGGACCAGCTGCTGGGTCTGGTCGACGAGGCGCGGGCCGCGGGGGCCGACGTCACCTTCGACACGTACCCATACGAGTGGGCGTCGACACGGCTGCTGATCCAGCTGCCGCTGTGGATCCAGGCGGGCGGCCCGGGCCCGTTGAAGGAACGCCTCGCCGACCCGGCGGCCCGCGACCGGCTGCGCGCCGAGCTCGTGTCTCGCGGCGCCGCCTACGCATCGCCGGCCGGCTGGTCGGACGTGCGGCTCGGCGCATTCACCCGCCCTGAGAACCTCCGCTGGGAATCGCGATCGCTGGCCGAGGTGATGGACGAGCGCGGGGTCGACGCGGTCGACGCCATCTGCGACCTGCTGCTGACCGAGAACCTGGGGGTGGCGCAGGTGACGTCAGGCCCGTGGACCGATGGCCTGCGCCGCTTCCTCGTCCACCCCGGCGCCATGATCGGCACCGACTCGACGTTCTTCGGTGCAAAGCCCTCGCCCAGAACGTACGGCTCCTACCCGCGCATCCTGGGCCAGTTCGTGCGTGACGAAGCGCTGCTCAGCCTCGAGGATGCGGTGCACCGCATGACCGGCGCCCCGGCGGCGCGCCTGGGGTTTCGGAGGCGCGGTCTCCTGCGCGACGACTACGCGGCCGATGTGGTGGTCTTCGATCCGGTCAGGATTCGCGCCATGGCGACCTACGACGAGCCGCGACAGCTTCCGGAAGGGATTCGTTACCTCCTCGTGAACGGCGAGGCAGTGATCGACGAGGGGCGGCACACCGGGGCGCTCCCCGGGCGAGCCCTGCGCCGCGGCGTGGCCTAGCCGGGGGGAAGCGCGGCGCCCGCTGAACCCGACGCACGGTCATCATCGGTCTGGTGGTGCTCAGGCAGGCGACCTGACGTTAGGATGCACCGATGGATCGGCCGAGCCTGACGACA
>JBDTQJ010000125.1:0-5543 GCA_039932235.1 Chloroflexota bacterium | reverse complement strand
GTTCGGGCGGCCACACCACCACCGGAATGTGGACCCCGTACAGCTCCGCCGCGACAGCGCCCCCGACCGCCAGGATCAGGTCCCGCTCCCCGAGCACGATCGCCAGGGGCGCGGTTCCGGCCCGGGCCGCCTCCGCGAGCACGGATGAGGACGAGGAGCTGCCGCGAACCGCACGCATGACCAGCACCCATCCGCTCACGCTCGAGCCACGCTGCGGGTGGCGCGCATCCACGATCACGCCGCTGGCCGGGTCGAGGCCGCCCCACAGGCTGAGCGGCTCGTCGAGCACGAGCGCCGGACCGCGGACAATTGTCACGCCCCACCCCATGGCGCCAGGTCGATCACGACCCGGCCGGCGAGGGCGGAGGCGAGGCAGTCGTCCCGTGCGGCGAAGACGACCTCCCGACCGATGTTGCCCGGGGCGTAGACAGCCCACTTCGCGGAGTCGGTCATGACGGCTCCCGGTGCGTCGCGGAGGATGGGAGCGAGGTAGCTGCAGGTGTCGACCAGCAGCTCCACGCCGCTCCGGGTCAGCCGCGCGGCCGTGCCTTCCACCTCGGCAGCGGCCAGGATGTCCCGACCGGTCGAGACGAGCAGCTCGACCCGAGGCCGCCGCCCGTCGAGGGCGCTGGCGATGGCGCGCAGCTCCGCGAGCGAGGCGTGCGGCGTGCCCAGCGAGACCGCGGCGAGCGGCATCCCACGCACGGTCGTCAGCGCGTCGCGCGCGGCGCACAGCTCGCCCAGCGTGATCTCCTCGGTGGGCACGTCGACGCCGCCGGTGGCCGCTTCCAGGGTCGGAGCCTCCGGCGTGGAGCCCACGGCGTGGAACAGGGCGACCGCGCCCGATGAGGCGGCAGCGGCACCGACGGCCTTGAGCCGGTCCTCGGACAGCCCCACGGGCAGGCCGGTCAGCGCGGCGACCGCGGATCCCGCGCGCTGCCCGAGGACCATGCCCAGCACCGGGTAGAGCGCGTCCGCATCCCGGAGGGCCGCGGGGACGTCGTCGGCCAGGCGCAGCACCAGCGTGGCACGGCGCGCCTCGGTCCGATGCAGCCCGGCATCCGGCGCGCGGCCGGTCACGGCGCAGGCGATATCGGTGAAGTCGCCGTATCGCTCCGTCCGGGCGCCGAGCACCGAGTTGCAGAACACGATCGCGTTGGACTCCGCCCACGCGACCTGCTCCCCCAGGCCAGGTCGTGCCCACGGCGTCTGGTACGGCGCACAGGTGTAGGTGGGCCGGCAGCCGAGCGCGCGGTACGCCTCCATCAGCCGGCGTCCATCGGCCGCGGCGGCGGGCGTGCCACGCCACAGGCCCGGATGGAGGAGGTCCACGGCACCGACGTTCAACGTCGTCGGCACGGCGACCTGCGTGCCGCCCGCGGCGATGCGATCGACGAAGTCGAGCGTCGCCTGGCCGTGGAAGAGGCAGGAGTCCACGTGGGCGGCGCTGATGTCGAGCAGCCGCTCCGCGCCGAGAACCTCGGCTGCCAGCACCACGAGCCGCATGGCGAACGCCGTTCCCTCGCCACGTGCGCCGCCGAGAAGCGCCCGGTCGCGGTCGGAGAGCGCGACCGGCATCGGTCCGCTACGCCTGCCGGTTGGCCTCTTCGGCCTCGATGTGGTGCAGCTTGGCGATGCGCGCCACGTGGCGCCCGCCCTGGTACTCGCCCTCCAGGAAGGCACGCACGCAGGCGCGCGCCACCTCGCTGCCCACGATCCGGGCACCCAGAGAGAGGACGTTGGCGTCGTTGTGCTCACGCCCCAGCCGCGCGGTCACCGGGTCGGCCGCCTCCACGCAGCGGATGCCGCGGACCTTGTTGGCGACAATCGCCTCGCCGGTCCCGCTCCCGCCGAGCACGATGCCCAGCTCGAACTCGCCGTCGCGAACGGCGCGCGCCACCGGGGCGATGAGGTCGGGGTAATCGACCGGCTCCGGACCGAACGTCCCGAAGTCGCGGTACTCGACGCGCAGGTCGTCGAGCAGCGTGCACAGGTCGTTCTTCAGGGCGAACCCGGCGTGGTCGGAGCCGATGGCGACGCGCATGCCGCTGAGTGTACCGATTGCTCTCCGGCCGATCAGTCGGTGATGGCGATCAGCGCCGCGAGCTGGTCGGCGCTCACCGGGCCCGGGCGCAGGATGCGCGCCGGATCGGTCGACAGGTCAACGACGGTGGACGGCACGCCGCCCGGTACCGGCCCGCCGTCGAGGACGGCGTCGAGCTCGTCCTGCCGAGTGGCGAAGGCGATCAGCACCTCGTCGGCGCCGAGCGTGTCCGGCTCGTCGGAGACGTTGGCGCTCGTCGCCAGCAGGGGGCCGGCCGCCGCGATCAGGGCAAGCGCCAGCGGATGATCCGGGACGCGAAAGGCGACCGTCTCCCCGCCGCCGGCCGGGGCGAGCACCACGGAGAGCGGGCCCGGCCACCATCGGTCGGCCAGCGCCCTCAGGCGCTCGTCAATGACGAACCCGGCGGCTTCGACGTCGTTCAGCGAGGCGACGAGGACGGGGATGCGCCGTTCCACCGGTCGCGCCTTGAGGGCGAAGAGGGCATCCAGCCGGTCGCTGCGGGAGCGGGCCACGGCGACGCCGTACACAGTGTCCGTCGGGAAGGCCACGAGCCCGCCCTCGGCCAGGATCGCCGCCGCCCGGGCGATGCCGGCCGCGGTCGGCGGCAGCCGATCGGTCACCGTGGAAGCCCGATGCGCACGACGCGCTCGATCCCCGCCAGGTCGGGCATGGTCGTGACCGATGCGCCGCGCGGGGCGGCCGCCACGACGGCCGCCGCCTGTCCGGCACCGATCTCGAGGAGCAGCGTGGCCCCGGGTCGGGCAGCGTCCGGCGCCGTGGCGAGGAGACGGCGAACGAGGTCCAGGCCATCGACGCCGCCATCGAGGGCGGCCAGGGGCTCGTGCGACAGAGAGCCACCCGCGGCAGCGACCTCGTTGCTGGGGACGTACGGGAGGTTGGCGACCAGCACGTCGGGGCGCGGCAGCAGATCGCCGGCACCGTCGAGCAGGTCCGTGCAGGCGAGGGTCACCAGGCCGCCGACGCGGTGCGCGGCGAGGTTTTCCGCCGTCAGCTCCAGCGCCTCCGGCGAGAGATCGCTGGCCACGAGGCGAACGCGCTCGAGGCGCAGCGCGACGCGGAACCGCAGACTCAGCGCGAGCGTCACCGCCCCGCTCCCCGTGGCCACCTCCCAGACCGCGATCGGGGGCCCGGCGGGATCGTCGGCCATGCGTGCCGCGATCTCGGCGATCGCCGCCTCGGCGAGCAGCTCGGTCTCGGGGCGCGGGATGAGGGCTCGCGGATCGGTCCGCACCCGCAGCCCGAACCACTCCTTGAAGCCGCGCAGGTAGGCGATCGGCGCACCCTGCGTCCGCCGCTCCACCAGCGCCGCCAGCACGACGAGGTGCTGCGGCTCCACGGCGGCATCCGCGTGTCCCAGCAACCAGGCACGATCTCGACCCAGCACGTGGCCCAGCAGCAGCTCGGCGTCGAGGCGCGCCGTGGCCGAAGATCCCTCGCGCAGCCGGCGCGTCGCATCGAGCAGGACCTCCCCGACGCTGGTGGTGGTCACCGTCATGGCCCGCCCCCCTCGTCGCCGCCGAGGTCGCCGAGCCGATCCTCGCGGTCGCGCTCCGCCAGCGGCTCGATGACGCGGTCGAGGTCGCCCTCCAGGATCCCCGGCAGGTTGTGGACGGTGAGCCCGATGCGGTGGTCGGTGATCCGGTCGTCGGGGAAGTTGTAGGTGCGGATCTTCTCGGCGCGATCCCCGCTCCCGACCTGCGAGCGGCGCTGGTCGCCACGCTCCTCGGCGAGCCGCTGGCGCTCCACCTCCAGGAGCCGCGCGCGCAGCACGGTCATGGCCTTGGCCTTGTTCTTGTGCTGGCTCTTCTCGTCCTGGATGGCCACCACGGTGCCGGTCGGCAGGTGGGTGATGCGGACCGCCGAGTCGGTGGTGTTGACGCTCTGGCCGCCGGGACCGCTGGATCGGTAGACGTCGATCCGCAGGTCCTTCTCGTCGATCTGCATGTCGACCTCTTCGGCCTCCGGCAGCACGCTGACGGTGGCCGTGGACGTGTGGATGCGGCCGGCGGCCTCCGTCGCAGGCACGCGCTGCACGCGGTGCACGCCCGACTCGAACTTGAGGTGCGAATACGCACCATCGCCGCGGATCCCGGCGATCACCTCCTTGAGGCCGCCACCGTCGCTTTCCGACGTGGCGAGCACCTCCGTCTTCCAGCGCCGCCGCTCCGCGTAGCGGACGTACATGCGAAACAGGTCGGCCGCGAACAGCGCCGCCTCGTCGCCACCCGCGCCGGCTCGCACCTCGACGATCACGTTGCGGTCGTCGTTCGGGTCGCGTGGCACCAGCAGCGCGCGCAGGGCGGCATCCACCGTCGCCAGGCGACCTTCCACGTCCGTGACCTCGTCACGGGCCATGACGCGCACTTCCTCGTCGGGATCGGCCGTCATCTCGGTGGCGGCGGCCAGCTGCTCGTGGAGGCCGCTCCAGGTGCGGAAGGCGGCCACGATCGGGTCGAGGCGCGCCATCTCGCGACCGAGCTCCTGCAGGCGTGCCGGGTCATTCGCCACCTCCGGGGTGGAGAGGAGGCGGCTGAGCTCCTCGTAGCGCGCCTCCGCTTCGCGCAGGCGGTCGATCATGCGTCGGCGGCGGCACCACGCGGCGCGGCGGCGGCGCGGTCGGCGGCCAGGCAGCTCTCGAGGCTGGCGATGCTGACCTCGAGCATGGATCGGTCCGGCGGGCGGGTGGTGAGCGACTGCAGCCACAGGCCGGGGGCGTAGATCGCGCGGACCAGCCGGTTGCCGTAGTGGCTGGCGCCGAAGCGGACCAGCTCGTACGCGACCGCGGCGATGAACGGGACGAGCACGATGCGGCTCAGGAAGAGGAGCGGCAGCGGCACGCCGGCACGCGGGATGAGGCTGAAGAAGAAGATGCTGATGACGACCACGATCAGGATGAAGGTCGTGCCGCAGCGGGTGTGGGCGGTGCTGAAGCGGTCGACCTCTTCGGGAGTGAGCGGGCGCTGCGCCTCGTTGGCGCTGATGGCCTTGTGCTCGGCGCCGTGGTAGGCGAAGACGCGCTTGATGTCGGACATCAGGCCGATCAGGCCGATGTAGGCCACGAAGATGACGAGCCGGATGAGCCCCTCCACCAGGTTCGCAACGATGTCCGATTCGATGGCGCTCTCGGCGAACGTCGAGAGGAACAAGGGCAGCAGGAAGAACAGCACGACCGCGAAGCCCAGGCTGAAGACCATGGTGCCGACCATGGTGGCCTTGCCAATCTGGATGTCCTCGCCCTCCGCGGCGATCGCAGCCGAGCGCATCAGCATCCTCGTCCCGAGGACGAGCGTCTCGTACAGCACGAATACGCCGCGCGCGAACGGCACCTTCACCCATCGACCGCGGGTCAGCGCGGAGGGCAGCTCCTCGGACATGGTGCGGATCTCACCGGATGGCGGACGCACGCTCATGGCCACGGTCGTGCGGCCGCGCATCATGACGCCCTCGATGAGGGCCT
>JBDTQJ010000124.1:0-5663 GCA_039932235.1 Chloroflexota bacterium | reverse complement strand
GCGCCGGTGTGCGAGCGCGACGGGTAGAGCTTGCTGATGACGCCGATCCGCGCCTCCGGGCCGAGGTCCTTCTTCAGCTCCAGGGCGGCGTACAGCCCGGCGCCGCCGGCGCCCACGACGAGACCGTCGAGCTCGTGGACGCGGACGCCCGGAGTGCGGGTGGCAGCCGTGGTGGCGGGCAGCATCGGTCCGCTCACGAGAAGGGGCCGGCCGCGGGTGCGGTATCGGGATTGAAGAAGAGGACCACCAGCAGGCCGAGCAGGATCCACAGGACGGCGATGACGCCCAGGCCGATGGTGAGCATGCCGCGCGCCGTCCGGTTGGTCACGTAGTCGCCGATCACGATCCGCGCCCCGTTCACGCCATGGGTCATGGCCAGCAGCAGGAGCAGTGCGTCATAGATTCGCCAGAAGGGGCTCCCCCAGCGGCTGGTGACGAAGGCGAAATTGATCTCCTCGCCGCGGAGCTCCACGAGCACGTGCATGATCAGCATGTGCCCGAGCGCCATGAGCACCAGGATCAGTCCCGAGATGCGCATGAACCACCACCAGAAGCGCTCGCGACCCGGCTCCTCTGGCATCGGCCGCGCGGCGCGCGACGGGTTGTTGCGGTAGATGGTGCGGACGGTCACGCGGCACCCCACGGGGTATACGGGCCGACCATGATCAGCCCGATGGGGATCATCGAAACGACCGTGGCGGCCACGACGCCGTACGTCAGCGGCCGGTAGATGACGGTCAGCCCGGGCCAGAAGTCCATGGCGATGACCCGCAGCCCGTTGAGCGAGTGGTAGACCACCGCCGCCATCAGGAGCGTCTCGCCCAGCTTGGCCGGCAGGTTCTGATAGAGGGTCTGCGTGAAGTCGTAGACCTCCGGCCCGGCGAGCACCGTCGACGTCTCGACGACGTGCAGGAAGAGGAAGAGGAGGACACCGAGGCCCGAGGCGCGGTGCCCGAACCAGGCGAGCTGCGACCAGCTGATCTGGTAGCCGAAGAGTCGGATCATCGCTGGTGCTGTTTCGCTTCCTCGTGGGCCGACGGACCGATGGACACCGCCGCGCTGCGGGCTGTCCGTGCGCGGCACCTCGATTCTAGCGCGCTACTCGTCGATCGCGCCCATCCCCGGATGCGGCGCATCCGGCATCGGTGCGATGAGGCCCGAGTCCATGAGCAGCTGCGTCCCTCGCCCGGCGCGCTCGACGTGGGCGCGCGCGAGGGTCATCAGCTCGTCGCGGGTCAGCGGGCGCCGCGCGATCCCCTGCTCAACGGCCTTGGCGCCGACCGCGGCCGCCACGCGTGGCACCACCTCGCGCTCGTCCATCGTCGGCAGCAGGTGATCGGCCCGCAACCCCCCGTGCGCCGGGTCGGCCGCGAAGTCAGCCAGCTCGTAGGCGGCGGCGATGGCCATCTCGTCGGTGATGCCGGTGGCGCGCACGTCGAGCGCGCCGCGGAAGATCCCCGGGAAGGCGAGCGAATTGTTGATCTGGTTCTCCATGTCGCTGCGGCCCGTGGCGACGACCGCGGCGCCCGCCTCGCGCGCCTCCCAGGGCCAGATCTCGGGTGTGGGATTGGCACACGCGAAGACGATGGGGTCGGGGGCCATGCCCGCGATCCAGGCCGGCTGGATGACCCCGGGTCCCGGCGTCGTGTACGCGATCGCCGCGTCCATCCCGGCCATCGCCTCGGCGCTGCCGCCGGCTCGCCCCTCGTGGTTGGTGAGCAGCGCCATCTCCCACGCCACGCGGCTCTTCTCGCGCAGGTCGCGGCGGCGGCGGTTGAGGATGCCCTTCGAATCGGTCATCACCACGTGGTCGGGGTCGACGCCGGCGGCGATGATGAAGCGCGCGCAGGCAATGCCCGCCGCGCCGGCGCCCAGCACCGCGATCCGCGCCTCGGCAAGCGGCTTGCCGACCACGCGCAGCGCGTTGATGAGCCCCGCAAGGGTGACCGCCGCGGTCCCTTGCTGGTCGTCGTGCCAGACCGGGATGCGCATGATCTCGCGTAGCTTGTCGAGCAGGTCGAAGCACTTGGGATGCTCGATGTCCTCCAGGTTGATCCCGCCGAAGCTCGGCTCCAGCTGCTTGACCGCACGGATCAGGCGCCCGATGTCCTGCGTTCCCAGGCAGAGCGGCACGGCATCGACCCCGCCGAGCAGCTTGTAGATGAGCGCCTTGCCCTCCATCACCGGCATGGCGCCCTCCGGACCGATGTTGCCCAGGCCCAGCACCCGGCTCCCGTCGCTGACGATGGCGATGGTGTTGCCGCGCCCGGTGAGCTCGTAGCTCAGCTCGTGGTCCTCGGCGATGGCGAGGCACGGCTCGGCGACGCCCGGCGTGTACCAGTAGGCGAAGTCGTCGACATCACGCACCGCGGCCTTTGGCCAGATCTCTATCTTGCCGGCGTAGAACTGGTGAAGGCGGATCGCCTCGCGGGCTGGTGCTTCCGCCTTTTCGAGCAGCGCCTCGCGGGTCGTGTCGTCGAGCATCTAGCCGGCCACGCGGGCCGCCACCGCCTCGCCGAAGGCGCGCGTGCCGGCGGTTCCCCCGAGGTCGTAGGTGGTGGTCCTGCCCTCCGCGATGATGCCGCGCACCGCGCGCTCGACCCGGTCGGCGGCATCGGTCTCGCCGAGATGGCGCAGCATCAGGGCGCCTGAGAGGATCAGGGCCGTGGGGTTCGCCTTGTCCTGTCCGGCGTACTTCGGCGCGGACCCGTGGACCGGCTCGAAGACGGCTGCCTTCTCGCCGATGTTGGCGCCGGGCGCGACGCCCAGCCCGCCGACGAGGCCCGCCGCCAGGTCGCTGATGATGTCGCCGTACAGGTTCGGCAGCACCAGGACGTCGTACAGCTCCGGCTTCTGGACCAGCTGCATGCACATGTTGTCGACGATGCGGTCCTCGAAGTCGACCCGGCCCACGTAGTCCGCCGCGACCTGCTGGCAGCTCTCCAGGAAGAGGCCGTCGGAGAGCTTCATGATGTTTGCCTTGTGGACCGCGGTGACCTTGCGGCGGCCGTTCCTGACCGCGTACTCGAATGCGTAGCGGGCGATGCGTTGCGACGCGGCGCGGGTGATGATCTTGATGCTCTCCGCCGCGTCCGGGCCGACGCGATGCTCGATGCCGGCGTACAGGTCCTCGGTGTTCTCGCGCACGATGAGCAGATCGACGTTCTCGTAGCGGGTCGCGACGCCCTTCATGGTGCGTGCCGGGCGGACGTTGGCATAGAGCTCGAGCGCCAGTCGCAGGCTCACGTTGACGGAGCGGAATCCGCCGCCGACCGGGGTGGTGATGGGGCCCTTGATGGCGATCCCGTTGCGCCGGATCGACTCGACAACGCGGTCCGGCAGCGGAGTCCCCTCGCGCGCGATGGTGGCCTCCCCGGCCTCCTGCACGTCCCAGTCAAAGCCGATGCCGGTCGCCTCCAGGACGCCGCGGGTGGCGTCGGCCAGCTCGGGGCCGATCCCGTCGCCGGGGATCAACGTGACGGTGTAGGTCACCGATGTCTTCCTTTCCGTGGGGGCCGATCAAAGCGCCGGCCTACGGTTGAGCAGTGTAGCCCGCGGTGAAGGACCGATGGGTCGGAGGCGGCTACAATCGGGTCCATCCCGAGAGATCCCCGGCCGCTGGGCGCGCGCGCTCGCCCGGGCGAACATCCGCAAACGCAGGAGAGCGCATGAAGCTCCAGGAGTACCGGAGCAAGGAGATCCTCGCCCGCCACGACGTCCCGCTGCTGGCCGGCGAAACGGCGACCACCCCGCAGGAGGCCCGAGCCGCCGCGGAACGCATCGGCGGTCCGGTGGTGGTCAAGGCCCAGGTGCTGGTGGGCGGTCGCGGCAAGGCCGGCGGCGTCAAGCTCGCCGCCACCCCGGACGAGGCGGAGGCCCGCGCGCGCGACATCCTCGGCATGGACATCAAGGGCATCACGGTGCGCACGGTGCTGATCGCACCGGCGGCCGAGATCGCCAGGGAGTACTACCTGGGCCTGATCCTCGACCGGGCGGCGCGCGCGATCACGATCATCGCCAGCGCCGAGGGTGGGGTCGAGATCGAGGAGACGGCCAGGACGAACCCGGACGCGATCCTGCGACTCTCGCTGCATCCGCTGCTCGGCCTCCAGGACCACGACGTGCGGCGCACCTCCTTCTTCCTGGGCATGCCGGCCGAGCTGCGCAAGGACTTCGCCCGGGTCCTCCGCGGCCTGTACGCCGCCTTCGTCGGGTCGGACGCGGACCTTGCGGAGATCAACCCGCTGGTCATCACCGACGCCGGCGAGCTGTTGGCGCTCGACGCCAAGATCGTGCTCGACGACTCGGCGCTCTTCCGCCACCCCGACCTCGAGCCGATGCGTGACCTCAACGAGGAGGATCCGGCGGAGATCGCGGCCCGCGACGCGGGAATCAGCTTCATCAAGCTGGACGGCACCATCGGCTGCATGGTCAACGGCGCCGGCCTGGCGATGACGACAATGGACCTCGTCAAGCTCGCCGGCGGCGAGCCCGCCAACTTCCTCGACATCGGCGGCGGGGCGAAGGCGGACAAGGTGACCGCGGCCTTCGAGATCATCCTGGGCGACCCCAACGTCAAGGCCATCCTGATCAACATCTTCGGCGGCATCACCCGCGGCGACGAGGTCGCGCGCGGCATCGTCGAGGCGCGGGCCACCATCACCCGCGAGGTACCGATGGTGGTGCGCATCGTGGGCACCAACAGCGAGGAGGCCAGGCCGATCCTGGCCGAGGCAAACCTCATTACCGCCGACTCCCTCGATGACGCGGCGGCAAAGGCGGTCGCGGCCGCGAACGGAGCGAACGCATGAGCATCCTCGTCAACGCCGATACGCGGCTCCTCGTCCAGGGCATCACCGGGCGCGAGGGCGAGTTCCACTCGCGGGCGATGCTCGAGTACGGGACCAACATCGTCGCCGGGGTGACGCCCGGCAAGGGCGGCCAGACGGCGCTCGACGGCGCGGTCCCGGTGTTCGACACCGTCGAGCAGGCGGTGCGCGAGACGGGCGCCAACGCGTCCTGCATCTTCGTCCCCGCGGCGTTCGCGCCCGACGCGGTGCTGGAGGCCGCCGCAGGCGGCATCGGCCTGGTCTTCTGCATCACCGAGGGCATTCCCGCGCTCGACATGCTGCGCGTCTACCACGTGCTGAAGGCGCAGAGCGTGCGGCTCATCGGCCCGAACTGCCCCGGCGCCACCTCCCCCGGGCAGGCGAAGGTCGGCATCATTCCCGGCAACATCCACCGCCCCGGCCCGGTTGGCCTGGTGAGCCGCTCCGGCACCCTGACCTACGAAGTGGTGCAGGCGATGACCGATGCGGGGATGGGCCAGTCGACCTGCGTCGGGATCGGCGGCGACCCGATCATCGGGACTACCTTCATCGACATCCTCGACCTCTTCAACCAGGACCCCGACACCGAGGCGATCGTGCTGATCGGTGAGATCGGCGGCGAAGATGAGGAGAAGGCGGCAGCCTTCGTCAAGCGCGAGGTGCGCAAGCCCATGGCCTCGTTCATCGCCGGCCGAACGGCCCCGCCGGGACGCCGGATGGGCCACGCCGGGGCGATCATTTCCGGCGGCGCGGGCACCGCCGAGTCGAAGCGTGCCGCACTCGAGGAGGCCGGCATCGCGGTCGCCGACTCGCCGTCGCACATCCCGCAGCTCC
>JBDTQJ010000123.1:0-5791 GCA_039932235.1 Chloroflexota bacterium | reverse complement strand
GGTTCACCGGCTTCGCCGGACACATCGCCGAGTACCTCGCCTTCACCGCGGTGGCCACGCCGCGGCTGGCCGCCGCGCATCGGTCCAGGCACTACGGCCTGGTCCAGGTGGCCACCGTGCCGGACTTCCTGGCGTTCGCCGCTCTCCCCCTGAAGTGGATGGGCGTCCCCCTGCTGCTCGACCTGCACGAGGACATGCCGGAGTTCTTCCGAGACCGATTCGCATCGCCCGTGCTAAAGCCGCTGCTCCCGCTGGTGACCGCGGTGACGCGCGCCTCGGCCGCGATCAGTGACGAGCTGCTGACGGTCCACGAGCCGCTGCGCCAGCTCTCGATCGAGCGCGGGGTGGACCCGGAGAAGATCGACATCGTCATGAACAGCGCCGATGAGACGATCTTCGATCCGTCACATCACCCGCGGCGCCCTTTCATGGCGGACGGAGTGCTTCGGATCATGCACCACAGCAACCTGCAGCGGATCTACGGCCTCGACCGCGCGATGGAGGCGATTGCCGCCCTGCGCCACGACATCCCGCTGCACCTCGACGTCTACGGCGACGGGCCGTGGCGACCGCAGATCGAGGCGGCCATCGCCGAGCACGGGGTGGCGGACCTGGTGACCCTCAACGGTCGCGTGCCGCTGGAGGAGCTGCCGCGGCTCATCAGCGAGCATGACCTGGGAATCGTGCCCTCGATCCACGAGCCGTATCTCGAGTATTCGCTGTCGACCAAGCTGCTCGAGTACGTCGCCATGGGGCTGCCGGCCATCGCCAGCGACCTTGCCACCAACCGCGCGCACTTTACCGATGCGGCGATCCTGTTCATGCGCGGTGGCGACCCGACCTCGCTTGCGGATGCGATCCGTGCCACGGTGGCCGATCCCGCCGCCGCGGCGGCCCGCGCCGTCGAGGCGCAGCGCCAGGGTGCGGCGTACGCCTGGGGCGCGCAGAAGGCGCGCTACGTCGCGCTGGTGGAGCGCCTCATGACCCGAGCCGCGCGATGATCGCGCCGCTCGTCGCCTTCGCGGTCGCGGCCGCGGTGACCCTGCTGCTGACGCCCTTCATCCGGTCTGCAGCGGTCGATGCCGACCTGCTCGACCAACCGGGCGGACGCAAGATCCACGTGCGGGCCATCCCGCGCCTCGGCGGCGCCGCCATGGTCGCGGCCTTCGGGATCGCGGTCGCCATCGGGCTCCTCGTGGCAAGCCCGGTCGCCCCGGCGGCGACCCGGATCCTGCTGCCGGCGCTGCTCGGGATCGGCCTGGTCGCGGCTGTGGGCCTGGTCGACGACCTCCGCGACCTCAGCCCGCTGGCAAAGCTGGTCGGCCAGCTGGCCGCCGCGATCGCCGTCGTCGGCCTGGGCCTCTCCTTCCGCGACCTGTCCACGCCGTGGGGGATGGTCTCGCTCGGCGTGCTCGGCCCGGTCATCACCATCGGCTGGCTGGTGGCGGTCGCCAACGCCGTCAACCTCATCGACGGCCTCGACGGCCTCGCCGCAGGGGTATCGCTGGCCACGCTGCTCGCCTTCGCCGCCATCGCCGCGATGCTCGGGGCCACGGTGGTGCTGCTGCTGTGCGCCGCCGGCGCGGGTGCCGTGCTGGCCTTCCTGGCCTACAACCGGCCGCCCGCCTCGATCATCATGGGCGACGCCGGCTCGATGTTCCTCGGCATGCTGCTCGCCACCGCCGCGGTGGCGCTGGTGGAGGCTCGCCCGGCGCACATCGCCCTGCCGACGGCCGTCCTGGCCCTCGGTGTGCCGCTGGCCGACGTGGTGTTTGCAATCCTGCGCCGCCTGGCAGCCGGGCGCTCCGTCTTCGCCGCCGACAGCAGCCACATCCACCACCAGCTCATGGCGCGCGGGCTGAGGCCCGGCCAGGTGACGCTCCTGTTGGTTGCCGCCTCAGGCCTGCTGGGTCTCCTGGCCGTCCTGCTCGCCCGCTGACCCGCCGGTGGCGGCATTCGCCACGAGCGGGCCGAGCCCGAGCAGGAACCAGAACACGTACCCGACACCGTTGCCCTCGAGGGTCATGGTGCTCACCGAATTGACCACCAGCCCGGCGACCGCCGCGGCAATCCCGCCGAGCAGGATGCGGCGACGGCCGATGGCCCGCCGCGCCGCCCAGAGTGCGGGCAGGAATGCCGCCAGGATCGCCCCGCCAAGGGCCGCGAGGCCCAGCGCCCCGCCCTCGACGGCGATGTGCAACCAGAAGTTGTCGACCGTCCGCTGCAGCGGGTTGCTGAAGAGTCGGTCCGTGTCATAGGTCTCGTACACGGGTGTCGGGAAGATGTCGGCCGCGGCGCCGCCGTAGCGTCCCGGTCCGACGCCCACCACCGGGTGGTCACGCAGGATGGGCAGCGCGTTGAGGATGAACTGGGTGCGCAGGTCGCGGCCCTCGCCGACGGCGCCGACGCGGTTGAAGGTCGAGTCGATGAGGTCCGGTCGTTGCTGGGGCCCGGCGCCCGCATCAGGGGCCGGAACCAGCAGGTCGCGAGGCATGGTGAGGGCAATGGCAAAGGCCATCGCGGTCAACACCGCCCCGGTGACCAGTGTGCGTCGGTCGATGACCGCGCTCGCCAGCCCGGCGCCGATGACGAGGGCGAGCCACGCCCCCCGCGAGAACGAGATCCAGAGGGCCACCAGCAGCAGTAGGGCGAGCACCAGGGCGATCGCCCGCCATCGTGGCGTCCTGGCGGCCACTGCCGCGAACACCGCGAACGGGGCGGCGACGATGAGGAACGCGCCGAAGGTGTTCGGATCGCCCAGGAACGAGCTGAGCCGATAGACCTCCCCGAAGCGGCCCTGGAGTGCGTAGAGGCCGAACAGGTTCGGGTCGAGCAATGCCTGAGCGAGGCCCACCAGCGCAGCCACCGAGACCAGCACGACGAACGCGATCACCGAGGCCGACGCCTGGCGCAGGTCGTACCCGACGATGCGCACCGCCACGAAGATGATCGCCGCATCCAGGGTGAAGGCCAGCCCCGCGCCCGACACGATCAGCGGTACGCCGTTGACGGCCGTTCCCACGAGCGCGACTGCCACGAAGGCGGCGAGCGCATAGACGGTCGGGTGCCGGAGTGCCGGGATGAGCGTCCCCTCGCGAGCACCGCGGATCGCAACCACCAGTGCCACGGCGCCCAGCAGGACCTCGGAGCTGAGGTGGGCGGCGGTCCCCAGGTTCGCCGGCAGCAGTCCGCTGATGATGTAGCGGTCGAGAATCGGGCTCAGGACGGCGATCACCAGCACGACGCGCGGCCAGGGCCAGGCGGCTGCGGCAAGGACCAGGACAAACGCAGCGCCCAGGATCAGGAATCCGACGGTGGAGGTCTGGCCGATGACGATCGCTGCGAGCAGCAGGATCGTGGCCGTCGCCGCGGTGGCCAGTGCGGCCGGTGACCCGCGAAGGGCCGCCCAGTGGGGAGTGGATTTGATGGTCACGCGTTCCCGGGTGGCTGGAGAATGTGGATGATCTGACGCGCCCGCACGTCCCAGGAGTTCCGCTCCGCAGCCGCGCGGGCGGCGTCACCCCAGGCGATGCGTTGCGCGAGCGGGGCAGCGGCGACCCGCCGGATGCCATTCGCGAGGCCCTCGATCGTGTCGGGCACGATGACCCCTGCACCGGCATCCCCGACGATGATCGAGGTCTCCTCGGTATCCGTGACGATGAGGGGACGCCCGTACCCGAGGTACTCGAGCACCTTGATCGGGACGGCGAGGTCATTGTATGCAGTCTTGCGGCGCGGGGTGATCGTGGCCATGACCTCGGGCAGGAAGCGGTCGATCTCGGGGCCATCGGCTCGCTCGCGGTGCAGCCACTCGGGGACCGCGCCGGGAAGCTCCTCACCGGGGCGCGAGATGGAGATGAGCTCCACCGGGATCCCTTCGGCCCGCACCCGGGTCATCGCGGCAACGAGCAGGTCCGCGCCGTGCGCCGGCCGGTTCATCGGCCCGACGAAGAGGAGCGCCCGGGCTTCAGGGTCGAGCGGCACGGCCGGCGCCACCCGCGCGCCGGGTGGCAACAGCAGCACGTCACGGTCATCGCCGTGGATCGCGCGCGCCAGCCCACGCGACGGGAAGGCGACGTGGCTCGAAATGCGCATCAGCGCTCGCAGGGCTGGCAGGAATGCGCGGCGCGACACGCGCTGCTTGACGGTGGACGCGGAGTCGTACTCCGTGAACAGCTGCTGGGCGTCGCGGACGTAGGTCAGGACGGGCACGCCTCGCGCCCGGGCAACGGCCAGGAAGGCGAGGTCGACAGGTCCGGGCAGCGTGGTCGCGTTCTCGACGTAGATCCCGTCGTAGCGGCGCAGGCGACCCAGCACCCGCATGAGCCCGCGCCCTCGTGGCCAGCGGGTGCCCGAGACGAGATCGAGGTCGCTCAACCGCGCGAGCGCATCGCGCAGCTGCGTGATCCGCGTGGTGGCACCCCACAGCCCGCGGTCGAGGGGATACATCGCCAGCATGAGGATGCGGGGCCGCCGGGTCATGCCTCCGCGAACAATTCGGCCCGGGGACGGCGCTCCATGACGGAGGCCGGAGAACCGGATGAGTTCGCCTCCGGCGGATCCCCCGATGCGGCGGGCGGCGCATCGTCGAAGGAACCCAGGTACCAGCCATCCAGCTGCCTGCCGAAGAGCTCCGTCATCGCACCGCGCACCTGGTCGCGCCTCGGGATGAGGAGGTAGTTCACCGTGGGATCCACCGGCTCGTCGACGAATTCCGGGAACCCCAGGACCAGACGTTCGATGTCGGGGCCGGTGATGAGCGGCAACAGGCTCGCGAGGTCCCCGGCCTGCTCGCGCGGAAAGTCAGTGCTCACCGTGCGCCCCACCGCCTCGAGAATCCCGGGCAGCTCGAAGACCAGGTTCGCGTCGGCCAGCTCCCGTCGCAGCGCGAGGAGCACCTCCTGCTGGCGGTCCGCCCGCTCGAAGTCGTTCTGGTAATCGATGTCACCGTTCGGCAGCTCGATCCAGCCCTTGCGAATACGGGCGAACGCGAGCGCCTCGGCGCCACCGTACCGATGACAGCCGGCCGGCAGCTCGATCCCGTAGCGCGGCGCCCACGTGGGACCCGAGTAGTTCGGGTCCACCAGCTTGCCGGGGAGGCACAGCTCGACGCCGCCGAGCGCGTCGATGAGCTCGGCGAAGCCGGTCAGGTCGATGGTGGCGTAGTAGTGGATCGGGATACCCAGGTAGAGGCCCACCGAACGCTCCAGGGTCCGCAGCCCGCAGGCCCGCGCCGAGGCGAGATCGGGGCACCACACGTCGGCGCTCTGCCCGGCGACGCTGGAGAGGGAGTTGATCTTTTCCGGATAGAGGCCATCCGCATGGATGCGCCGGTCGGGGAGCGGAACGAAGCCGGTGTCGCGCGGGATGGAGACCATCACCGCGCTGCGAGCCACCGGGTCGATGCTGACCACCAGGATCGTATCGGTCAGCGCCTCGTCGCGCCCCGGACCGGAGTCGATGCCCAGCAGCAGGAAGTTGACGCGCTCGGTGCCGTCCCAGTGGTAGTCCGGCTCGTTGATCGGGTCCTCCGGATCATCGGGGTTGGCCGTGCCGCCACTCGGCGGCGGCCTCCCCTCCCCCCCGGCAAAGACCTGTCCCAGCGTCTGGTCAAGTGCTCCGAGCACCAGTCCGACGTAGGCGTGCATCGCGATGGTCAGTGCCAGCAGCGCGATGACGGTGGTCACGTCCCGGCCCCGCCGCTCGGGCCGCGCGGTCCTTCCCTCGCTCACCCGGACGAGCCCGGCCTGGGCGATGGACGCGGCGCGCCAGGCGAAGAGCAGCGCGTCGA
>JBDTQJ010000122.1:0-5822 GCA_039932235.1 Chloroflexota bacterium | reverse complement strand
CGCGAACGAAGGTGGTACCACGACGAGCCCGTTCGTCCTTCGACGAGCGGGCTTTGTGCTGTACCGATGGAGGACCCCAAGACCGATGACCACGACGCGACGCGAGCTCGCCCCGCGCTACGACGCAGCCACGGTCGAGCCGGCCATCTACGAGCGCTGGATGGCGGCCGATGCCTTCGCTCCGGCGCTGGAATCGCCCGCTGGCGCCGAGCGGTTCGTCATCATCCAACCGCCGCCCAACGTCACCGGCGCGCTGCATATCGGGCATGCGCTGGTCACGGCCATCGAGGACACCCTGGTGCGCTACCACCGCATGCGTGGCGACGACACGCTGTGGCTGCCGGGGGTCGATCACTCCGGTATCGGCGCCCAGTTCGTCCTCGACAAGACGATTGCCGAGGAGGGGGACAGTCGTGCCTCGCTGGGGCGGGAGCGCTACCTGGAGCGCATGTGGCGCTTCATGAACGAGACGCGCCCGGTCATCGGGTCGCAGCACCGACGGTTGGGGGCCAGCGTCGACTGGCAGCGCGAGCGCTTCACCATGGACGAGGGCAGCGCGCGGGCCGTGCGAACCGCGTTCAAGCGCCTGTGGGACGCCGGCCTCGTCTACCGCGCCGAGGCGCTCGTGACGTGGTGCCCGCGCTGTCGCACCACCATCAGCGACCTGGAGACGATCCATCGCGACGAGATGGGGACGCTGTGGACGATCCGCTACCACCTCGCCCGGCCGGACGGAACGCCGGATCCGGATGCCTGGATCAGCGTCGCCACGACCCGTCCGGAGACGCTGCTCGGCGACACCGCGGTGGCCGTCCATCCGGACGACGAGCGATATCGTGACCTGGTCGGGCGCGAGGTCATCCTGCCCTTCCTGGCGCGCCGCCTGCCGATCGTGGCCGACGACTACGTGGATCGCACCTTCGGCACCGGCGCGGTGAAGATCACCCCGGCCCACGACCCCAACGACTACGAGCTCGGCAAGCGCCACGGCCTGGAGGCGATCAACGTCCTCGACGAGGAGGCGCGCATCAGCGCGGCCGGGGGCGAGTTCGTGGGACGTGATCGGTACGAGGCCCGCGAGGCGATCCTCGACCGGCTGCGCGAGAACGGCGACCTGGAGGCGGAGCGCCCGCACGCCATGGTGGTCGGTCATTGCGAGCGCTGCGGGACGGTGGTCGAGCCGCGCCTCAGCGTGCAGTGGTTCATCCACGTCAAGCCGCTCGCCGAACGCGCGCTGGCATCGGTCCGCGAGGGCAGGACGATGATCGTGCCGCCGCACTTCGAGAAGGTCTACACCCACTGGATGGAGAACATCCATGACTGGGCGGTGGGCCGCCAGCTTTGGTGGGGCCATCGCATCCCCGCCTGGTTCTGTCCGAATGGCCACGTGACCGTGACCGATGCGGAAGCTGGTCCCGACGCCTGTGCCGAGTGCGGCCGCCCGGCCGCGGAGCTGACCCAGGAGACCGACATCTTCGACACCTGGTTCAGCTCCGGGCTGTGGCCGTTCAGCACCCTGGGCTGGCCGGACGAGACACCGGACATGGCGCGCTTCTACCCGACCAGCGTCATGGAGACCGGCTACGACATCCTCTTCTTCTGGGTGGCCCGGATGATGATGCTCGGCCTCTTCCTGACCGATGCAGAGCCGTTCCATACGGTCTATCTGCACGGGATGATCCGTGCCGAGGGCGGCGTGAAGATGAGCAAGACCAAGGGCAACGTCATCGACCCGATCGACATGGTCGACGAGATCGGTGCCGATGCGCTGCGCTACGCCCTCGTCGCCGGCACGGCGCCGGGAAGCGACATGCGCCTCACCCGCCCGAAGCTGGAGGGCGGCCGCAACTTCTCCAACAAGCTCTGGAACGCGGCCCGCTTCGTGCTCGGCGCGCGGCCTCAGCCGGTCGCCACGCCAAGCGGCGCTCCAACGCTTCCGGAGCGCTGGATTCGCTCCCGCCTGGCGGAGACCGTCGAGCGCGCCACGCGGTCGCTGGACGGACTGGATCTCGCCGGCTACGCGGCGGCCGTCCACGAGTTCGCGTGGAACGACTACTGCGACTGGTTCCTCGAGCTGGCCAAGGTCGACCTGCGCCGCCAGGACGCCACCGACGCCGAGCGCGCGCGCACGTGGCTCACCGCCGCCGAGGTGCTCGGCGACCTGCTCCGCCTCCTCCACCCGCTGATGCCGTTCGTGACCGAGGAGATCTGGGGCACGCTCGACGTGGCCGAGCCTCGGGCGACCCGCGGCGAGCCGATGCTGATCCGCTCGTCCTGGCCGGCCCCTGCAGCCCGGGATCTCATTGCCGAGCGGGACCTGGCGACCCTGACCGAGCTGATTCGTGAGATCCGCGACCTGCGCAGCGGGATGGGTACCGCGGCCGGCGAGTGGCTCCCCCTGCACGTGGTGGCGGCGGACGCTCGTTCGCGGGCGGTCCTGGAGGCCGGTCTCGCGTACCTCGAGCCACTGGCGCGGGTGAGGCCGGTCGACCTGGACGCCGACCTCGGCGGCCGGCCATCGGCTGCGGGCAGCACGCCCAGCGGCACGTTCTGGCTCGGGACGGATCCTGCGGCCGAAGCGGCGGCCCGCGCACGGGCGGAGGCGCATCTCGCCGACCTGCAGGCCCAGGCGGCACGGGTGCGCGATCTGCTCGGCAACGGGTCCTTCGCCGAGCGCGCACCGGCGGCCGTCGTGGAGCGTGAACGCGCCCGCCTGGCCGAGCTGGAGGCACAGCTCGGCCAGCTCGCCGCGGCTCGGGATGCGCTAAACGAATAGCCGGATCGGGCCATGGGGCCCCGGAAAGGTGGCTGCTAGAATCGGCGCCGCGGGTCAGCCACACCGCAGCCACTGACGAGGTATCCCGGACCGCATGTCGTTTCTCAGACGCCGCAAGCCGGAGCAGAACGCTCCAGCACCCCCCGTGGCCGTCCACGAGGAGGTCACCGCACAGAGCTACGCGCTCAAGCTCTCGTTCGTTGCCAAGAGCAGCGACGGCCTGCGCGTGATGGGTGATCCGGGCGCGATCCAGGCGTTGCCCGCCATCGTCGAGCCATTGAGCCAGACGCCGATCGAGGTCATCGAACCACTGCCCATCGACTACGCCGAGGCGGCCCCGACGATCGAGCGCTTCAACGAGATGCAGCAGTGGGTCCTGGCGCGCCGCGACGTCGGTCCGATCGCGCGCCACGGGCTGTACGTGCTGGAGCTCACCGATGCCCTTGACATGACGGTTGACACCTTCATCTGCGGCATGCTCCACGGCGAGACCGACACGAGCGGCTATCCCGACTACAACGCGATCGTCGGGGGGCTGGCGAGCCACTTCGACGAGCTGTCTGGCGAGCTGATCGTCCGATCCGTCGTCGGCTGGGGCGGGAAGGGCATGCGCGGCGATACGGAGCGCATCGGTCAGAAGCTCCTCTCGAGCCTCTACCAGCAGGTCGTGGCCTCCGGCTACAGCCTTGGCGAGGCGGAACAGGCACGCCTGCCGCAGGCGGGCCTGCGGTCCGGGCTGACCTGCGCGCACTGCGGCTTCGAGGCTCAGAGCGCCGGGGCCTTCTACTGCCCGAAGTGCGGGATGCGGATGGTGCGCTCCTAGGTCAGCCCTGGCTCCCAGACCCGGCCAGTACTTTCCGCCAGATCCAGCGGGCCCAGGTCCCATTGTCGTTGGGTGGGGTCAATCCGAAACTGGTGCCGTTCGGCGTCCCCCAGAGACGTCGCCTTGCAAAGGGAGTCCCATGGATCGTCCGTCCGTCCTGCTGGCTGTTACCGCGACCGACGCGGGCGCCTACCGTGCGGCGCTGACTGCTGCCGGCTTCGACGTGCTCGACGTCGCCAGCGATCTCAGCTCACACCGCCCGAGCCTGGCGATCCTCGACTGTGACCTGCCGGTCGACGAGTTCGGGGTGGCCCGGGAGCTGATCGGCGCTGTCGACGGCGTGGCGACCATGCTCCTGCTGGGCGAGACGCTCCCCGAGATGGGCCCCTCGGACATGCGCAACGACATCGCGATGAAGCCGCTACCGGCGGATGCACTCGTGTATCGCGTCCAGGCAATGCTGATTCGTCGCGGCCAGCCGCTGCCCGTCGAGTCGGGCGCGTGGGCCGATGATCAAGGTACGGCCGAGACGGTGGGGGAGGGCCACGTGGTGAGTGTCTTCGCGCCGAAGGGCGGCGTGGGCAAGACCACCATCTCGGTCAACCTGTCGGTCGCGCTGCGTGAGCAGACCCGCGCATCGGTCCTTCTCTTCGATGCCGATGTCGGGGTCGGAAACATCACCGCCGTGCTCGACGCACCGGCCACCATGGGCCTCGCCGACCTCTCGGAGAGCCCGCCGGAGGAATGGACCGATTCAGCCTTCGAGCACCTGACAAGCACGCACGCCCTCAGCGGCGTCGATGTCCTCACCTGGGGCACCGATCCGGGCGACTCCGAGCGCGTGAGCGTGGACCTGCTGCTCGCCGCCCTGCGCTGGGCACGTAAGCAGTACACCTGGGTCATCGTCGACAACCACCCCGGCTATGCGGACCGCACGATGGCGATGCTGACGCTGGCGAACGAGATCCTCCTGGTCGTGACCCCAGAGATGGGATCGGTCCGCAACAGCTCGCAGTTCCTCGACCTCGCCCGCCAGCTCGGCCTGGCCGACGTGACCCGGGTCGTCGTCAATCGCGCCAATCACGGCATCAGCGTCGAGGACATCTCGACCGCCCTCGGCATGCCCGTCTCGGCGACCATCGTCTCCAGCGGACCCAAGGCGGTCATTGCCGCCAACGAGGGAATGCCGGTCATCACCAAGTTCCCCAAGGAGCGGATCGCGACCGATCTGCACCAGCTGGCGCGCATCGTCACGCGCCAGCCGACCCAGGTCGTGGCACCCTCCCGCCGTGGCTGGTTCCCGCGCTTCGCGTCCCGCAGCTCGGGCGCCTGACCGACCGACTCCGGGTACCCGTCGCGGCTGCTCCATTGCAGCCAGCTCGCCGGACTGCAATCATTCCGGCCCGTGCCGACCTACGATTACCGCTGCCGAGACTGCGGACACACCATCGAAGTGATCCACCCCATGAGCGAGGAGGGTCCTTCGGCGTGCGACGTGTGCGGTGGACCGGTGCGGCGGGTGCTCTTCCCGGCCGGCATCATCTTCAAGGGCTCCGGCTTCTACCGAAACGACTCACGTAAGGACGCTGGAAGCGGCTCGCCCGCGCGCCCCGTTGCCGCCAAGCCCGGTGACAACGGTGCCGCCAGCAGCGGGGGCGCTGCCGGCGACTCGGCGCCCGCCAAGAGCGAGCCGACGGGCGACAGCGGCGGTACCGGGACAAGCAAGCCAGCGCCAACTCCCCCGCCACCCAGCAAGGACCAGTGACGCTCTAGGCGGATTGAGCCTGGCGTGTACCGCAGCGGCGGCAGAAGCGCGCACTCGCCGATAGGGAGAGGCCGCACTGGCCGCAGTTCTGCACGCCGATCTGGCTGACCGCGTCGGCAACCTCGCGCGCGGACGCATCCCAGAAGGTGCTGGAGCCCTGGCGCGCGGCGCGCGCCGCGAGCTCGCCCTGTGGGAGGGCCGCGCCACTCGAGCGATAGGGGATGACCCGCGGCCGATCGGCGCGCAGGGCGCCCTCGCCCGGGTCCTCCAGTCCGAGTAGCTCCATCTGGGCCCGCCGCGCAGCGGCCATCGGATCCTCGGCGACCTGCGGCAGGTCGAGTGGCGCGGGTGGTTCCACGGGTCGCGGTGCGGGGCGGGGGAGTCGCAGGATCGTGTCGCCGATGGGCCGCACCGACGGCCGCGGAGGTGCGACCGGCTCGGGCTCGGCTTCCGCCTCG
>JBDTQJ010000121.1:0-5832 GCA_039932235.1 Chloroflexota bacterium | reverse complement strand
GCGCTCGGCGGAGCTGACGCGGCCACGCCCTACGACGAGGAGATCGAGACGCTGCGCGCCGCGTGGGCGAAGCAGGTCGAGGTCAAGTCCGGCTCCGACGCCACACCCATGACGATGGCGCGCGCCGTGCGCGAGGTGCAGGCCGCCACCCGCCCCGACGCCATCGTGGTGACCGGCGCCGGCCTGCCGCAGGGCATGGTCAAGCAGCGCTGGGTGACGCGCGAGCCGCGGACGCACATCACGTCCGGCGGTTTCAGCACCATGGGCTTCACCCTGCCGGCCGCCATCGGTGCGCAGCTCGCGCGTCCGGATGCGCAGGTGCTGGCGGTGTGCGGCGACGGCGACTTCCTGCAGACCATGCAGGAGCTCGCCGCAGCGGCCATCCTCGGCAGCCCGGTGTGCACGGTGGTGCTCGACAACTCGGGCTGGATCAGCATCAAGGGCGGCCAGCAGGCGCACTTCGGACGCACCGCGGCGACCGACTTCCTGCGCAACGGCGCGCCGTACTCGCCCGATTTCGCGGCCATCGGTCGCGGCTTCGGCGTCCACACCGAGTCGGCGCACACGCCGTTTGAGGTGCGGCCCGCGGTGGAGCGCGCCCTCGCGTCCGGCGGCCCGTCGCTCGTCCACGTCCGCGTCGACCGCGACCTGGCGGTGGCGGGGCCGGACAAGACCGGCTGGTGGGACGTGCCGGTCCCCGAGGGACGCCCCGTGTACGACGAGCAGCTGCGCGGCCGCGCGGAGGAGCAGCACCGATGAACCCGTCCATCGGCTGCGTGCCCATCGTCTGGAACAACGTCGACCTCCCCGACCTGGGTCCGGCAGTGCCGTTCGACGAGATCTGCGACGCCTACGTCGAGCTCGGCTACGAGGGCACGCAGCATGGGCGCGGCTTCCCGGAGGGCACCGTGCTGGCCGACGCGCTGGAGCGGCGCGGCCTGCGCTTCGCGGAGCTGTACTCGGCGCTGGCCTCGGGCGCGGAGGGGCTGGCGCCCGGCGCCGCCGACCTTGCGCGACGGGACCTTGGGCGCCTCATCGCGGCGCGCGGCGAGGTGCTCAACGTCGCACTGGATGGCGGCGGCGTCCGGGACGCATGGAGCGGCCGCGTGACAGAGGGGGCGCCGCGCTGGCCGGCGAGCGCGTTCGACGAGCTGGTGGCGCTGCTCTCCGAGCTCGCCGCCACCGCCGGCGACCGGGCACGCATCAGCTTCCATCCCCATACCGGGACCTGGATCGAGGCTCCCGACGAGGTGGACCGGCTTGCGGAGCGCCTCCCCGGCAGCGGCGCCGGGATCTGCCTCGACACCGGCCATCACACCGCGGGCGGCGGCGATCCGGTCGTCGCGCTGCGCCAGTACGGCGAGCTGGTCACGCATGTCCACGTCAAGGACGTCGATCCCGCGGTGCTGGCGCGCCTGCGCGCCGGCGAGCTGGATGGCTTCGGGGCGGCGGTCCGGGAGCGCATCTTCACCGAGCCGGGGCGCGGCGTGCTCGACCTCGACGGGGTGATCGACGCGCTCGCGGCACGCGACTACGACGGATGGCTGATGGTCGAGCAGGACTCGTCGTGGCTGCCGCCCGTCGAGGCCGCGCGGATCGGCCGCGAGGCGCTGCGCGCGGCGCTGGAGCGGGTGCCCAGGTGAGGGTGGCGGTCATCGGGGCGGGGAGCATGGGCGGCATGCACGCGCAGCTGCTCGGCGGGATCGAGGGCGTGGACGAGGTGCTGGTCGTCGACGCCAACACGGATCGCGCGGCGGCGGTCGCGCAGGTCGTCGGCGGACGCAGCTGTACCCACGAGGAGGCGCTGGCGGCGGCCGATGCGGTGGTCGTGGCCACGCCGCCCGAGCTGCACGCGGCCTCCGTGCTGGCGGCGCTGGAACGCGGGACGTCGGTCCTGTGCGAGAAGCCGCTGACCGAGTCGCTGGCCACCACGCTCGCCCTGACCGATGCCATCGAGGCCCGCGGCGCGCACGTCGAGATCGGCTTCCAGCGGCGCCACGATGCCGGGTTCGTGGCTGCGCGCGACGCGATCTCCGGGCGGCTGCACCTCGTCCACCTCATCGCCTTCGACCCGCTGGTGCCGCCGAGCGACCCCGCCTCGCGCCCGATGCACGAGGCGGCACCCATGTTCCGCGACTCATCGGTCCATGACTTCGACTTCGTGCGCTGGGTGAGCGGCCAGGAGGTGGTCGACGTGTCGGTTGCCGCCAGCCGCCGCGACGCGCTCACCGTCGACGACCCGCGCGGCATCGAAAGCGCGGTGGTCACGATGCGCCTGGATGGTGGAGCATTGGCCGTTCTCGAGGCGAGCTGGCTCCACCCGAGCGGCTACGACATCCGCATCGAGCTCCTCTCCGAGGGAGCGGCGGTCACTGCCGGCCTCTCGCCGCGCACGCCGGCGCGACACCTGGACTGGCCGCTCGACGCCGAGCCGGGGTGGAGCGGCTACCTGGATCGTTTCGAGGGCGCCTACCGCGCCGAGCTGGTCGCCTTCCTGGCCGCGGCCCGCGGTGAGTCGCCGCCGGCCTCGAGCGCACGTGACGGGCTGCAGGCGATGCGCATCGCGGTCGCCGCCACGCGCAGCTTCAGCGAGGGGCGCACCGTGCGCCTCGACGAGGTGCCCTGATCGCCGTGCGGCAGTGACGCCGCCCGCGCCGGGGTCCGTGCTGGACCGGCGCACCCTCAACCGCGCCCTGTTGGCGCGCCAGGGGCTGCTCGAGCGTGCCTCGATGCCCGCGGCGGAGATGATCGAGCAGCTGGTCGGGATGCAGGCCCAGGTGCCCAACGATCCGTACGTCGCGCTCTGGTCGCGGCTGCGCGACTTCCAGCCGACCGAGCTCGGCACGCTGATGCTGGAGCGCGGTGCGGTGCGCATGACCCTGATGCGTACCACCCTGCACCTGGTGACCGCCCGCGACGCCCTGGCGCTGCGGCCGGTCATGCAGGAGATGATCGCCCGCGCACTGCGTGGCTCCCCGTTCTGGAAGCACCTGCAGGGGCTCGACCTCGAGACGCTGCTGGCGGCGGCGGCCGAGCTGGTCGAGGAGCGGCCGCGCACCACCGCCGAGCTGCGCCGTCTCCTCGCCGAGCGCGCCCCGAGCACGGATCCCACCTCGCTGGCATACGCGGCGCGCTACCTGCTGCCGCTCGTCCAGGTGACGCCGCGCGGGGTGTGGGGGCGCAGCGCCGCCCCACGCGTCACGACCCTCTCGTCGTGGCTGGGGGTGGCGGTCGACGGCGATCCGGCGCCGGACAACGTGGTGCTCCGCTACCTGCGCGCGTTCGGCCCGGCCAGCAGCTCGGACATCCGCACGTGGTCGTGGCTCACCGGCCTGCGCGGGGTGATCGAGCGCCTGCGTCCACAGCTGCGCAGCTACCGCGACGAGCGAGGACGCGAGCTGCTCGACGTGGAAGACGGGGCGTTCGTGGACCCGGCAACGCCCGCCCCGGTCCGCTTCCTGCCCGAGTTCGACAACGTCTTCCTCTCGCATGACGACCGGTCGCGAATCACCGGGGACGGGTCGTGGGGCGCGGCGTACGCCCACCGGGGCGCGTTCTTCGTCGACGGCTTCCTGGCCGGCGCGTGGCGGCTGGGACGGACGCGGGATGCGACCCTCACCGTCGAGGCGCTCGCCACGCTGGCGGACGCGGACGGCGACGCCGTCATCGCCGAGGGTGAGGCGCTGCTGGAGTTCCTCTCCCCGGATGCGACGCGCCGCGAGGTGCTGCTCGCCGCACCACCGGCCTAGGGGGCGGGACTCGCGAAACGCAGCCAGCCCGACGGAACATCGGCCAGCAACCCGGCGGCCAGTACCGCATCGGCGCTCATGCGCCAGTCGATGACCGTCCCCACCTCCGCCTCGTCCTTGCGCCACTCGAACCAGTTGATCATCCGAATGCGCGGAAGTGCGTCACGCACCTCCGGCGCGAAGACCTGGCGCCACCAGGCTTCCTTCACTTCGCGCTCCGCGGGGCCGCCGCCGACCGGATCGTAGAGGGCGGCGGTCTCGGTGATCGCGAGCGGCTTGTCGTGCCCGTCGGCGTACGTGGCGTAGAAATCGGGGATCACCGTCTCGTCGCCGTTGGCGCCGGCGTACGTGCCGGTCAGCCGGGCCGCGAAGGCGCCAGCCTCCGGCACCTCGTTCTCGCCCCATGGATGCACGTTGCCCCAGTGGTAGAGGCTCATCCCCACCCAGTCGACCGCATCGTCGCCGGGGTAGTACGGCGCGTACGGGTCGTCGGCGACGGTGAGCGCGCCGTCGCCATCGGTATCCGCCTCACCGAGCTCGGGCGAGCCCGCCGCCGCCTCGTGGGCGCCGCCCGCGAACGGGTAGCCGGCGCCGTAGTTGGGCGCCCAGACGGTGGCCGCCAGCGGAGTCGCGGCGTGGACCGCCGCGGCGACACGCCGAAAGGCCGCGATATACGCGGCCGGCTGCTGGCCCCACGCGTACCAGGAGCCGTTCATCTCGTGCGCGAAGCGGACGTAGGTCGGAACGCCGCGCTCCGCCCAGCCGGCGACGAGGGTGGCCAGCTCGGCAATCGCCCCCTCCGTGATCGCCGCCAGGCCGTCGTGTGGCTCCAGGGTGATGAGCGCCATGCCGCCGACGGCCGCGACCTGCTTGTAGAAGGCATCCAGGTTGCCGCGGTCGCCGTCGCCCCACGGGAAGGCGGTGAACTGCACCCACACCGCGGGGGTCACACCCAGCCGCTCGCTCACCGCGCCGGCGCTGTCGTTGCCCCAGTCGAGGTTCATGCCGAAGAGCGTCTCGGGCACCTCGAGCCGTGCCGGGCCGAACGTCGGGGCGGCTGACGCGGTGGACGGCGGCGACGGGGAGGAGGTGGGCGCCGTCACGCTCGCGGACGACGCCGGGGGCGCCTGCGATGGCGTGGCGGCACAGGCGCTCATGAGGAGCAGCGCCAGTCCCACGACTGCAGCTGCCGGCTTCTTGAAATGCACGGACCGATGGTGACGGTGCACACACGCACCGCGGTATGGGCCGATCGTCCGGGTCACCGCCCGCGGCAACCGCGTACCCTCTCTCACCAATGCCACGGACCGATGCCGCCGCCCACCTCGACCACGCCCGCGACGTGCTGCGCGCCCACCCGATCTTCGACGGCCACAACGACCTGCCGTGGACCATCCGCCAGGACTTCGACGCGCAGGGCGACCCCGACCGCTACGACCTGACCGGCCGCGCGCCCGGCAACACCGATCTCCCCCGCCTCCGCGCCGGCGGCGTGGGCGCCCAGTTCTGGAGCGTCTACGTGCCCGCTCGGCCGGACCCGAGCGGTGCTGGCTTCGCGGCGCTGCAGCTGGAGCAGATCGACCTGGCGCGACGCATGATCGCGGGCCACCCGGCGGACCTGGCGTTCTGCCGCACCGCCGACGAGGTCGAGGCGGCGATGGCCGCCGGGCGCGTCGCATCGCTGCTGGGCATGGAGGGCGGCCACGTCCTGGAGAGCTCCCTCGGGGCGCTGCGCATGTTCCGCGACCTGGGTGCCGCGTACCTGACCCTGACCCACACCGCCACCATCGACTGGGCCGATGCGGCGACCGATGCCCCGCGCAACGGCGGCCTCTCCCCGTTCGGGCGCACGGTGGTGCGCGAGATGAATCGGCTGGGGATGCTCGTCGACCTGTCGCACGTCTCGCCGGACACGATGCGTGACGCGCTCGATGAGAGCGAGGCGCCGGTCATCTTCAGCCACTCGTCGGCGCGCGCCATCTGCGACGTGCCGCGCAACGTGCCGGACGAGATCCTCGCCCGCCTGCCGGACAACGGCGGCGTCTGCATGGTCACCTTCGTCGCCGGGTTCGTGAGCGCCGCC
>JBDTQJ010000120.1:0-5850 GCA_039932235.1 Chloroflexota bacterium | reverse complement strand
GGGTCCGGCTCGATCTTGTCGCGAATGTGGCTGACGTGGACGTTGATCGTCCGCTCGTCGGCCTCCAGGGCGTCGTCGTAGTCGCGCACCAGCTCCAGCAGCTGCGAGCGCGTGAACACGCGGCCCGGCCGCGCGGCAAGGTGCCGCAGCAGGTCGAACTCGGTGGTCGTCAGGGTGATGCGCTCGCCGTCACGCGTCACGCGGCGCCGTTCGAGGTCGATCACCAGGTCGCCGCGGCGCAGCGTCCCGCCGGCCTGGCCCTCGGCCAGCTCGCCGTAGGCGCGCCGGAACTGTGACTTCACGCGGCTCACCAGCTCGCGGACGCTGAACGGCTTGACCACGTAGTCATCCGCGCCGATCTCCAGGCCGACCACCTTGTCGACCTCGTCCGCGCGCGCGGTCAGGAAGATGATGGGCGAGCGCGTCTCGCGCCGCAGGCGGCGGCACGTCTCGTAGCCGTCGATGCCGGGGAGGCGCACGTCGAGCAGGATCACCTCGGGCGCAGCGGTGGCAACCCGAGCCAGCGCCTCCTCGCCGGTCCCGACGACGGTGACTGCGTACCCTTCGCGTTCGAGGGCGACCTGCACGCCGCGTGCGACGGCTGGCTCGTCCTCCACGATCATGATCGTTCCGGCCATATGCGCCGCGATGATAGCAACGACACTCCCGAGGGGCCGTGTGAACCACCGATCCGCCACTATCGTCACCGGCGCCGCCTATGCCGTCTTCGGTCTCCTCTACGGCGTCTGGGCGGTCCTGCTCACGGACCTGGCGAGAGAGCTGGGCCTCTCGGAGGGACCGCTGGGGCTGGCGCTCACCGCCGGTTTCGTCGGTTCGCTGCCGGTGATGGTGGCCGGCGGCCATCTCGCCGACCGCTTCGGCTCGCGGACGGTGGCGATCGTCGCCGGCTCCCTGCTGGCGGTCAGCTTCGCCAGCGTGGGGATCGCCGGCTCGTTCCTGGCGCTGGTGATCATCCTGTTCGTCTTCTTCGCCGCCAGCGGGGCGTACGACGTGGGGATCAACGCTGCCGCCATGGAGCTCGAGCGGGCGAGCGGGCGCCGCGTGCTGGCCGCCTTTCACGCCGCCTTCAGCGGCGGTGGCATGGTCGGCGCGCTGGCGGCCGGCCTGCTCCTGGCGACCGGCGGCTTCCCCTTCCGGATCGCCTACCTGGCGGTCGGCGTCGCGCTGCTCCTCGTCGTGCTGGCGTGGCTGCGCGTGGCGGCACCGACAGCTCCCGGGGAGCCGGCGATCGACGGTGCGCCGCCGCGCGCTTCGCCGTACCGGGACCGCCTGCTGCTTCTGCTGGCGACGCTCACCGCGCTCGCCTTCTTCGCCGAGGGCGCCATGGAGACGTGGTCCGGCATCTACCTCCGCGGCTCTCTCGACCTGCCGCCGCTCACCGGTGCCGCAGGCGTGGCCATCTTCCACGCCGCGATGCTGGTCGGCCGCACCCTGACCGCGACCGTCGGCGGCCGCATCGGCAGCATCGCCGCGCTCCGTGGGGCCGGTCTGCTGGCCGCCGCCGCGATGGCGGTCGCCCTGGCCACCGAGGTCCCGCTGCTGGTGATCGGGGGCTTCCTGCTGGTGGGGCTCGGCCTGTCGGCCATCGCGCCACTCGCCTTCAGCCTCGCCGGCCGCGCCCGGCCGGACGATGCCGGGCGGGCCAGCAGCGTCATCACCACCCTCGGCTACGCCGGCTTCCTCTTCGGCCCGGGGCTCATCGGCACCGTCGCGGAGACGGCAACGCTGCGCATCGGTCTGCTGGCGGTGGTCCTCGCAGGACTCGTGGTGGCCGTCCTCGCCGGACCCGTGGGCCGTGCCATCGGGGGCCGTGCCGGATAGGGCTCGCTTGTGCGGCAACCCATCCCGCGCTACCATCGCGGTTCGCGCACGAATGCCTTCGAACGCCGTCCGGCCACGCCCGGACGCGCCCACGCCATCGAAAAGGATCGCCATCAGCCATGGATCTTGAGCTCGCCCTCGGCGCCCGACAGGCACAGGGCAAGGCCAACAAGCGCCTCCGCCGCGAGGGGCTCGTCCCCGGCGTGGTATTCGGCAAGGGCGAGGGCTCGACCTCCGTCCAGGTCGAGGCCAAGGAGTTCGAAACGCTGTACCGCGCCGCGGGCAAGACCAGCATCGTCAAGCTGACGCTGCCCGGGGAGAGCCGCGCCAAGAGTGCCTTCATCAAGGGCGTGCAGCGCCATCCCATCTCCGGCCAGGCGATCCACGTCGACTTCTACGTGGTGAATCTCAAGCAGGAGATGGAAGTCACCATTCCGCTCGTCTTCGTGGGTGAGGCGCCGGCGGTCGAGGAGACCGGCGGGACCCTCCTCACCTCGCTCAACAGCGTGCACGTCAAGGCGCTGCCTGGTGACATCCCGCACCAGATCGACGTCAACGTCGCGACCCTGGTCAACCTGGACGTCGCGATCCACGTCCGCGACCTGTCGCTCAACCGCGACCTGATCCAGCTGCTGACCGATCCCGACGAGCTCGTCGCCAAGGTCATGCCGCCGCGGGTCGAGGAGGAGCCGGAGACCGTCGAAGCGGTCGAGGGCGAGGAGGGTGCCGAGGGTGCCGCCGAGGGCGAGGAAGGTGCCGAGGGCACCGAGTCGACCGAGGGCGGGTCCGCGTCAGAGGACTCCGGCGAGGAGTCCTAGACCAGGCGTCTCCCAGACCGATGCGAAGGCCGTGTCCCGGTGTACCGGGCGCGGCCTTCGGCGTTACTCGTCCGGGCGGTAGCGGCGCTCGCCGCTGCGGGCATCGATCCATACGCGGAGCCGCTGGCGGGTGGTCGGATCCACGAAGCGCTCCTCGGTCGGCTGGAAGCGCGGATCGGGCGGACCGCTGTCGGCGCCGGAGCCGTCCACCGGTTCGCCGCTCAGCTCCGCCGCTGCCGATCGGTAGCGCATTCGCTCGAAGGTGACCGCCAGCAGGCCGACCGCCCCCATCAGGAGCAGCCAGAAACCGCTGACCATGGTCGCCCCGCCACCGGCGACGGCGAAGAGGCCCGCCAGCAGGAGGAGTGCCGAGATGGCGGCGACGAGGATGCGGAGGACGTTGACCATCGGTCGGTGCTCCCGGCTCACTCGAGGGGCTGTGGCGCCCCGGCATCGGGCTCGATGACGACCGCGGTCCCGTAGGCCACGATCTCGCTCATCGAGTTGTTCAGCTCCGAGCTGTCGAAGCGCATGCTGATGACGGCGTTGCCGCCCATCAGCGCAGCATTCTGGACGAGCCGGTCGAGGGCCTGGCGACGCGTGTCCTCGAGCAATGAGGTGTACTCGTGGATCTCACCGCCGATGAGCGAGCGCAGCCCGGCGGAGATGTTGCCGGCCAGCCCGCGCGAGCGCACCACGAGGCCAAAGCACTGGCCCTTGGATTCCACCACGCGATGCCCGGCCACGTAGGGGGTGGTCGTAACGATCATGGACGCAGTATGCGCCTCCGGCCCCGCCGCCCTCCACGAGCCGGCCGCGTTGCCACCCGGGCAACGTCCGGAGCTCGAACTGCCCGTCGACGGACGTCTGTTACCCGCGGAGCAACGCCCGGCGCGTGAACAGCCGCTGCACACCGGCTCCCTGGCCGGACGTTGCATCGAGGGCAACGCGCGCGCGGCCGAGGCCCCGGGTCAGCGCCTGCGGAGCTTCGGGTCGAGGGCGTCGCGCAGCCCGTCCCCGAGCAGCGTGAAGCCGATCAACGTCACCGCCAGCGCAACGAGCGGCGGGACCACGAGCCACGGGAAGCGATCCATGTTGTCCGTGCCGACCTGGATGAGGCTGCCCCACGAGGCGCGTGGCACCTGCACCCCGAGGCCCAGGAACGAGAGGGTCGACTCGGCGATCACCGCCGACGGCAGCCCGAGCGAGATGGCGACCACCACCGGCCCGATCGCGTTGGGGAGGATGTGGCGGAGCACGATCCGATGGCCGGGCACCCCCATCGCGCGGGCCGCCTCCACGTATTCGCGCTGTTTCAGGCTCAGCACCTGGGCCCGCACGAGGCGGCACATGGTGACCCAGGCCGAGGCGCCGATGGCGACGAACACGATGAAGAGACCGTTGAGCCAGTGGAAGATGGGCGTCTCGACCACCGCCGAGGTGAGCAGCACGATGAACAGCAGCTCGGGAAAGGCGTACATCACGTCAGTGAAGCGCATGATCAGCGATTCGGTGCGGCCGCCGTTCCAGCCGGCCAGGGCGCCGAGTGGCAGCCCGATGGCCACCACCACGACCTGCGCGATGAGCGCCACGGTCATGCTCACCTGGGCGCCGTCGATCGTCCGCGACAACAGGTCGCGGCCCAGGCTATCGGTGCCCAGGAGGTGGTCGGGCAGGGTGAACGGCGGGATGGGGCGGCCATTGGTTGCCAGGACCGCATCGAGGTCCTGGACGCGATAGTCCCACGGCGCGATCATCGGGCCGAAGATGGCCAGCAGGGCCATGAAGCCCACCAGCACCAGGCCGATGACGCCCATCGGCGAGCGCAGCAGGCGGTGCCACGCATCGGCCCAGTAACCACGGGATCGACGATGGTGGAGCAGCTCCTCGGCGGGAGCCTCGAGCCGTCGGGTGCGTGCGTCGCTCATCGGTCTAGACGTGCGCGTCGACGTACTGGCCGTCGCGGATGCGGGGGTCGATGATCCCGTAGGCCAGGTCGACGAGCGCGTTCATGACCACGACCGCGGTGGCGAAGATGACGGTCAGGGCCATGACCACGCTGTAGTCGCGCTGCCGCAGCGCCACCCAGTACAGCGATCCCATGCCGGGGATGTCGAAGACGCGCTCCACCACGATCGAGGCGGTGATGAGCACGCCCAGCAACGGCCCGGCGATGGTGATCAGCGGCACGAGCGCGTTCCGGAACATGTGGATCCCCACGATCCGATTCTCGCGCAGGCCCTTGCTGTGCGCGGTGCGCACGTAGTCGGCGTGGGTCACCTCGAGCATGCTCGCCTTGGTGTGGCGCGCGATCTGGGCCATCGGCAGACCGGCCAGCGCGATGGTCGGCAGCACCCAGTACTCCGGACCGCCCCAGCCGGCGTCGGGGAACGGGGCCCGTGACGGGTCGTAGAACGGCGCGCCGAGCCACAGCTGCAGGAAGGCCCCGAGGGCGAAGGCCGGCGCGGCCATGCCCACCATCGCGATCCCGGTTGCCACCCAATCGAGAGTCGACCGATGGCGCAGCGCGGCGACGATGCCGAGCGGCACGCCAAGCAGGATCGCCAGCCCCAGGGCCATGCCCCACAGCTGGAAGGACGGCCACATGACCTCGCCGATGACGTCGTTCACCGGGTTGAGGGTCACGCTGGTCGAGATGCCGAAGTTGCCGCGCATGACGCTGCCCAGCCACGCGACGTACTGGACGGGGAGCGGCTTGTCGAGGCCGAGCTCCTCGTTGAGGCGCGCCACGACCGTCGGGTCGAGCTGGCGACCCTCCCGGTTCCAGGGGCTGCCCGGCGCGGCGTGCATGACCCCGAAGGTGATGATCGACACCGCCAGGAGGACCGGAACGATCCACAGGATTCGTTTCACGGCGTAGCTGAGCACTGGCTATCGTCCCTGCGTATCCGACGGTGTCGGCGCCCCGCGATCCGCGCGGGCACGGGCGCCGTCGACGGCGCCGTCTCCCCTTCTCAGAATCCTACCCCGCTGCCCGCCCGCGGGTTCAGAGTTCCTTAGCCGCGCTAACGGTGCGCGCAGCGCGACTGGCGGTTCAGTCGCCGAGGTGCTCGGCCGCGAAGGCGCGGATGGCCTCGATGTCGGGGACCAGGACGTAGCCTCGGCCATCGCCGGCGTCTCCCTCGAAGGAGATGAAGTCCGGCGGCTCCAGGACCTGGAGGGTGCGCGA
>JBDTQJ010000119.1:0-5871 GCA_039932235.1 Chloroflexota bacterium | reverse complement strand
GCTGGCCGACTGGCTGGCGCTGGCCGACTGGCTGGCGCTGGCCGACTGGCTGGCGCTGGCCGATGCGCTCGCGCTCATCGACTGGTCCGTCGTGTTGTCGCACACGTGGCTCAGAACGAGCTTCGATGCGGGCGGCTCGGTGACCGGTGCGAGGGCGTCGCCGTTGGCATCGTAAAACACGACCCACGCATCGGTGAGCGTGTCGGACGTGCTCGTGATGTTGAAGTGAATCGCTCCGCCGGTGAACTCGCCGTCGGCAGTCTGCGAGGAGCCGTCGTCGAACTCGGCGGTCACTTCTGCGGACGCGGTGCCCGCGGGAGCGTTATTGGCGATGAAGTGCCAGAGGGCGGTACCCTCCTGCACGTCAGCGCACTCCTGCTCGGAACCCTGCTGGAAGTCGCCGGCGACGATCGGCACGTCCTGCTGAAGGTGCAGCGCGTTCGCGTCGTGCGTTGCAAGTGCCGGCCGCGCGATCGCGAACAACGAAAGGACCAGCGCCGCCGCGGCGAGGATGATGAGGATGGGACGGGCCAACGCCCGACCATCGGTGGAGTTGGTGATCATCGATGAGTGCTCCTGTTGCCCCCTGGCTCGCGCGGCGGTGTGAACGTCAGCTACCGCCTACCGGCAAGGACTCGGAGCATATACGCAAGTACGGGGCCGCGCCTAGTACCCGAGTCCTAGGAGACATGGGCGGTTTGACGTAGTCCGGAGTGGTGAAGTCACGTTGTTGGTGACTGCGGTCACCATCTTGTTGACACCAACCGATTCAGCCGGTGCGGCCCCGGGCCTCCAGAAGTACCAGCTGGGTCTCGTCGGGGAGCGACGAGGCCGTCACCTGCGCCTTCGGCTGGCGGATCGGCTCGGCCGCCATCTCGTGCAGGAACGCGTCCACGGTGCCCATGTCGGTGGAGCCGCCGTCCACCTGGAAGTGCATCGGGATCACCATCTTGGGGTTCACCTGCGACACGACCTCGGCGGCCTCGGCCGGCGGAAGCACGAAGACGCCACCGGCGGGCACGAGCAGCACGTCGACCGGGCCGAGCTCCGAAAGCTGCTCCTCGGTGAGGAGATGCCCGAGATCGCCGAGATGGGCGATGTGCACGCCGTCGATCTCGATGCTGAAGACGACATTCTCGCCGCGCTCGGCGCCACGGGCCCCGTCGTGGAACGTCCGCACCCCGGTCACCAGCACGTTCGCCGACTCGTACTCGCCCGGGCGGGTGAGGGTCAGGCCGGCAGTGATGGAGCGCGTGTAGCTGTGATCCGCGTGCGCGTGGCTGATCGTCAGCAGCTGCACGTCATGCTTGCCGGCCACGAAGCCGGTCGACGGCGGACAGGGATCGGTGATGACGGTTGCCTCGCGCCCCTTGAGCCGGAAGCAGGCGCGCCCGTACCAGGTGATTTCCATCGGTGAACCGATGATAGCCGGAAACGCACGAGCGCCGGTGTCCGCCCAATGACACCGGCGCTCGAAGGAGGGAGGGTGGAGGTGAACACCCGCTTGCGCGGATCCCCATCTCGCACGACCGAATCTACCCAGCCGATGTGAATCCCAAACACCCCGGCGCCTTAAGAAACGTGAACCTTCGCCGCCGCCGGCGCCTGAGCCTCGATGACCGATAATGCGGCGCATGTCCGCCCCGCTGCGACGGCTCGTCGCCGTCCTCGTCGTCCTGCTGCTCGTCGCGGGCGTTGCGCTGCTGACGCTGCGCGGGATGGGGCTCGACGTGGCGATGGGGCCCTTCGCCAGCGCCAGCCCTACATCGACCGCGTCGCCGACGCCGCTGCCGGCGGCCAGCCGCGAGCCGCAGGCCGTGTTCTCCGAGATCGAGGAGCAGGTTCGCGCACAGCGGCTCCTGCCCACGCCGGATATCGGTCCAGCGGAGGTGATCGGGCGTGACGAGCTGGCCGCGGAGCTGCGGGCGATCTTCGATGCCGACTACCCGCCGGCTCGGCGCGAGGCGGACAACATCGCGCTCCGCGCGCTCGGGCTGCTCGGGGAGGGACAGGACTTCGCCGAGCTGCAGCTGGAGCTGCTCACCGACCAGGTCATCGGCTTCTACGACCAGGACCGGCGCCGCATGGTGGTGGTCACCGATGCCGGGGTCGATGCGCAGGCCCGGATGACGTATGCCCACGAATACACCCACGCCCTGCAGGACGGGGCCTTCGGGATCGACGCGCTCGGGACCGATACGCTCGGCGAGGACGATCGCAATCTCGCGCACCTCAGCCTGATCGAGGGCGACGCGTCGTTGGTGATGGTCCTGTGGGCCATTGAGCACGACCCCGCCGGTCTGGGCGAGGTGGCATCCGGCCCGGTGCCCGACATGGGCAGCATCCCCGACTGGATGGTTGCGCAGCTGTCGTTCCCCTACACCGCCGGGGCGAACTTCGTCGCCAGCCTCTACCAGAGCGGCGGCTTCGACGCCGTCGATGCCGCCTACGCCGACCCGCCCGACTCGACCGAGCAGATCCTCCACCAGGACAAGTACGTCAGCGGCGAGGCACCGGTCGCAGTCGCCGAGACCGATGTCGCGGCCGCGCTCGGCGACGGCTGGACGAACGTGCCGTCCACGACGCTCGGTGAAGGCCTCATCGCGATCTGGCTCCGGCACCTCGGCGCGGACCAGACGGATGCCGACAACGCGGCGCGCGGCTGGGGTGGGGATCGGGCCAGCGCGGCATCGAACGCGGACGGGGAGGTGGCGCTGGTGCTGCGCCTGGCGTTCGACTCGCGGACGCAGGCCGACGAGTTCGAGGCCGCCTACGCCGACCTGGTCGAGACGCTGCCGCTCCCGGGCCGGGTGACCCGCACCGGTGACCTGGAGCTCAGCGTCGTGCAGGCCACCGACGCAAGCCGGCTCGATGCGCTGACCGCCGCGGCGGAGTAGGCGCCCCGCCTACATCGTATCGGGGGCGCTGATCCCGAGGAGGCCGAGGCCGTTGGCGAGGACCTGCCGCGTGGCATCCACCACGGCGAGGCGTGAGCGCGTCAGCGGGACATCCTCGCTCAGGACCCGGCAGTCGCGGTAGAACTGGCTGAAGAGGCCCGCCGCCTCGTGCGCGAAGCGCGGCAGATCGTGCGTCTCCCGGCGCTCGGCGGCGTCGGACAGCACGTCGGGGAGGGTGAGGAGGTGCTTGATGAGCGCCTGCTCGGCCGGATGACGCAGCAGTGTCGCCCCGTCCCCCGGGTCGGGCGCCAACGACTGCTCGCCCGCATGACGCAGGATCGAGGCGCAGCGGGCGTGGGCGTACTGGACGTAGTACACCGGATTCTCGCTGCTCTCCGAGACGGCAAGGTTCATGTCGAAGTCGATTCCGCTGCTCGTCGCGCGCGCGCCGAAGAACCAGCGCGCTGCGTCCGCGCCGATCTCGGCCAGCAGCTCGTCCAGGGTGATGAACTCGCCGGAACGCTTGCTGGCACCGATCTCGTGGCCGTCCCTGATGAAACGAACCCACGCGATGAGCAGCATCTGCACCGCCTCGCGGTCGAAGCCCAGCGCCGCCGCCGCGTTGCGCACCCTGGCCACGGTGCCGTGGTGGTCTTCGCCCCACACGTAGATCAGCTCGTCGAAGCCGCGGCTGAACTTCTCGGCCAGGTAGCCGATGTCCTTGGCGAAGTAGGTGGGCCGGCCGTCCGAACGGATGACCACCCGATCGCGGTCGTCGCCGAAGACCGTGGAGCGGAACCAGGTTGCCCCGTCCTCCTCGAGGAGGTGTCCGCCCTCGCGAAGTGCGGACAGGCCCCGGTCCATCCATCCATCGCGCTCTATCGTGACCTCGCTGGTCCACACGTCGTACCGCACGCCAAGGTTGGCGAGGCTCGCCTCAATCGAGTCGCGGATGCGGTCGGCGGCCCATGCGCCGACCACCTGGCCGGAGGCGGCCCCGGCGGCCGTCGCGGCGTCGCGAATCTCTTCGGGCAGCTCGCGCGCCAGGTCGGCAACGTAGTCGCCGCGGTACCCGTCCTCGGGAATCTCCGATTCGTCGCGACGGGCCAGGACGCTAAGGCCCAGGTTCTCCACCTGCGTGCCGCCGTCGTTGAAGTAGTACTCGCGCGTGACCTCGTGGCCGACGGCCTCCAGGACGCGCGCCAGCAGGTCGCCGACGAAGGCGCCGCGCGCGTTGCCGATGGTCAGCGGGCCTGTCGGATTGGCGCTCACGAACTCCACGTTGATGCGCTGTGGCTTCTCCACCGGCTGGCGGCCGAACGCGTCGCCCGCTGCCAGGATGGTGGCGACCTGGGCGCCGACCCAGCCCGGGTCGAGGCGGAAGTTCATGAAACCCGGCGGCGCGATCTCGACCGGTGCGACGCCGTCGGGGAGGACGATGTGCCGGGACAGCACCTCGGCGATGCGCAGTGGTGCGCTGCGCGCCAGCGGAGCGAGCTGCATGGCCGCGTTGGACGCGAAATCACCGTGCTCCGGCCGCGCCGGGTGCTCGATGCGGACGGCCGGCGGGGTGATGTCGGCGAGGGTCAGGTCGCCGGCCGCCACGGCGGCCGAACGGGCCGCGGCGACCGCGGTGCGAAGCTGCTCGCGGAGGGTGGGCATGGGCCCGGCAGTCTACCCGACGCGGGCGGCCATCTCGCTTGGGTCAGCGAATGCGGCGTCGGGCGGCGACGCGGCGGACGGGCCGCGCCACGACAACCGCGACGACAATGCCCGCGAAGAGGATCGTCAGGATGGGTGCTTCGCTGGGTGCTCCGCTGGCGTGGACGATGGCGGCCGAGGCGCGACGCTCGGGCGCGTCATTCGTCGCTGCAGCGGGTGAGACGACCGTCGCGAAGGCGAGGACCGCGAACAGCCAGATGGCGATCGCGGGACCGATGAGCCGCCAGCTGATGCCCTGGGCGCGGGCGCGGGGCGACATGCGTTCGTAGCTCCTGTGTCGTGCTGCGAGTTCCGGCGTTGTGCTCGTGTTCGCCGGATCGCCATGCAAGCCCCGGACCAACCAGATTGGGAAGTGGCGCCTGGGCGCACCACCTCGTTGTCAGCGGTCGCGGGCGAGTCGCAGCTCGAGCGCCTGGTCGACGGAGAAGCCGCGCAGGCCGAGTGTCTCGGCCGCGACCTCGAGGAGCGCGCCGGTGGGCGCGAGGCCGATCAGCTCGCAATGGTCGATATCGGTGCCGTTCTCGAGCGCCATGCGCCGGATCTCGCGCACCACCCGTGGGATGCCCGTTCGCTCCCAGTCGACCAGGTTCATGCTCACCTGCGCCATCCGCGGCTGGCCGGCATTCTGGAGCAGCACGCCCATCGCCTGGATGCCCGGCATGCCGCCGGACGACTCGCGGATGGCATGGGCGATTCGCTTCGCGAGCGCGAGGTCATCGGTGGCGAGGTTGACGTTGAAGGCGATGAGCGGCTTGCGCGCCCCGACCGCGATCGCGCCGCCGCGCGGGTGCAGGCGGCTCGGCCCGAAGTCCGGGGCCCGGTCCGGATCGGTCGCGATGGTGTCCCGCAGGCCCTCGTACTGGCCGCGTCGCACGTCCGCCAGCCGTCGCCGGTCCGGGCGGAGCGCCGCGTCGCCGTAGAGGTATACCGGCAGGTCGAAGCGCTGCGCGACCTGCTCGCCGAAGCGGCGCGCAAGGTCGACGCACTCCTCGATGCGGGTGTGGCCGAGCGGCACGAACGGCATCACGTCGACGCTGCCGATGCGCGGATGGGCGCCGATGTGCTGCTGCATGTCGATCAGCTCCAGCGCGCGTCCGACTGCCGCGGTGGCCGCCTTCACGACCGACTCCGCGGCCCCCGCGAAGGTCACCACACTGCGGTTGTGGGTCTCGTCGCGGCTGTGATCGAGAAGGGTCACGCCGTCGATCTGCCCGATGGCGCGCACGATCTCCTCGAGGACCTCGGGGCGGCG
>JBDTQJ010000118.1:0-6047 GCA_039932235.1 Chloroflexota bacterium | reverse complement strand
AACTCCAACCACCCGCCACGCCGCCCGCTGAGCCAGCGGCCGCGCCGCCGGAGGTGGTCTCACCGGCCGCGCCCGGGCCAGGCCCCCTGGTAGCCGACGCGGCAGCCACAACCCCGGCCCCACGCGCCCCGGAGCGATCCTTCCGCCGCGAGCGGGAGCGGCAGCAGGACGCCGCCGCGGCGGGAGCGCTGGCGGCGGCCGCGATGACGGGTGCGGTCGAGCCGGAGCCGCCGGTCGTGGACGAGCCTGCCGTCGAGAAGGGGCCACGGCTCGCGGACGAGCCCGCGCCGGAGCCAGATACGCAATCGGGGCCGGTCACCACCCGCTGGGACCGCCGCGCCATGGGGGAGCGGCGCAAGCCGACCACCGCCGAGCAGGCGGTGCCGTGGCTCATCGGTTTGGTGCTGGCGCTGGCGGGCATCGTCCTCGTCCTGCTGGCGCTCATCTTCACCTCGGAGAACGGGATCGGGGTCAGCTCGTCCGCCACCCCCCGCGCGAGCGGGTCGGTGCCGGTCATCGGTCCCAGTGGCACCGGCCAGCCGAGCGCCACACCCGGAGCCAGCACCACGACCAGCGCGCCCGCGACCCCCACCCCGCCGGCGACGCCCGAGTACGGGGCACTCGAGATGGTCTACCTGAGCCGCAGCACCGCGACCGCGCCCATCTACCTCTACCGCCGCGACTTCAGCGTCCAGGAGGACGCGGAGACGCTGGCCCACGCCGAGCAGGGGGTGGAGCAGTTCGCGTGGTCGGCGGATGGTCGGCGGGGAGCGGCGATCATCGCCGGTCGGGCCGTCGCCATTCAGCAGCAGCGCGCGGCCCGTGCCCTCGCCGATGGCGTCACCGAGATCGCCTTCGCCCCGGACTCGGCGACCCTCTACGCGGCGCGCGTGGCCCGCGACGGCGCGAACGACGTGGCCCAGGTCCTGGCCGTCAACTGGGAGAGCGGGACGCAGGAGATCATCGGGTCGGTCACCTACCCCCATCCGCAGGTCGCCGCGGAGTCGGCCCTGGAGGAGGCGCAGTTCATCGACGACGGCGGCCAGGTGCGCCTCTACGCGTTGGCAGATGGGCATGTCCTGCTGTGGATCCTGGGAGCGCCCGCGACATACGAGATCGACCCGCCCAGCAAGGAGGTCACCGAGACGACCGGCCTGCCGGTGCTCTGGTCGCCCGATGAGCTGTTCCACATCGCGCTGGCAGAAGGCAGTCCCAACACCCTGACCCTGACCGATGCGGAGGGCAACGAGCGCGCCACGACGCAGGTGGCCGGCAAGGTCAGCCACCTGCGCTGGGCGCCGAACAGCTCCGAGGTGGCCTTCACCGTCGGCCACCTGGGCACGAACGGCGGGATCGTGCAGAACCTGTACGTGTGGGATCTCGTCGATGGCAAGGAGCCGAGCATGGTGACGAGCAACGGAGCCTCGTTCGGAGCGGAGTGGCGGGGCGGCGCGGTAAGGTGGGTCCATGAGCCCGCGACCTGAGATCGTCAATCCCATCGGCGTCGAGCTGGACGAGACGGCACGCCTGATGCGCATCCGATGGGACGACGGCCACCTCGGCGAGTGGGGCTGGACCGATCTGCGACGCGCCTGCCCCTGTGCGCTGTGCGCGGGGGAAGGCAGCATCCCGGGCGTCGTGACCCTCGACACCGCCTTCACCGAGCCGCAGGTCACCGTCGAGCGGGTCAAGTGGATCGGACGCTACGCGCTTGCCCCGATCTGGGCCGACGGCCATGACACGGGGCTCTTCACGTACCTCAAGCTGCGGGAGATCTGCAGCTGCGCGGAGCATCGCGCCGCGTGACCGTCGACCTCGAGCGCGGCTTCAGCCTCGCCCTCGGCGGTGGCGGCGCGCGCGGCTGGGCGCACATCGGCGTGGCGCGTGCCCTGGAGGCCGCGGCACTCGCCCCGAGCGCGGTGGTCGGGACCAGCATGGGCGCCGTCGTGGGTGCGGGGATCGCGCTGGGCTATCCCGCCGCTCGCATGGAGGCGGTGGCGCGTCGCACGCCGGTCTACCGGCTCATCGGTCGCCGCAGCCGCTACGCGCTCTTCGACAGCAGGCCCGTGCTGGAGCGCATGGGCGCCGAGCTCGGCAATCCGCGCCTGGAGGATCTGCCGATCCCCATGGCGATCACGGCGTACGACCTCGTCACCGGCGAGACGCATGCCATTCGCTCCGGCGACCTGGTCGAGGCGCTGGTCCGCAGCATCGCCGTGCCGCTCTTCTTCGCGCCGACCCACGACGGCGACGCCGTGTGGTGCGACGCCGGTCCCTGGGAGGCGGTGCCGGTCAGCGTGGCGCGCGCCCTGTGGCCCGATCTGGCGGTCGTCGGGGTCCGCGTCGACGCGCCCAAGCCTTCGATTCTCGGCAGCCCGCTCGGCGCGCGCCTGCTGCGCGCCCTGGCGGGGCGCATCGGTCCGGCCGGCGACGCGCTCACGGCACGCCGCTACCTCTCGCTGCTCGCCGCGCGCTGGGCGGATCCGGTGCACGACGAGCCGGCCGACCTGCTCATCACGCCGCGCCTGGGCCTCACCAGTGCCTGGCAGTTCAGCCGCATCGGGCCGATGGTGGAGCGCGGCGAGCGCGACGCACGGATGGCCCTCCGGGAGGTATCGGTCCATGGCTGATCACGGTGGCCTGCTGCTGGTGCACGCCCATCCCGACGACGAGGCCATGACCACCGGGGGCCTGATCGCCGCGGCGGTGGATGCCGGACGGCGGGTGGACCTCGTCACCTGCACCGATGGCGCCGAGGGCGAGATCCACGACCCGACCCTGGACCACGACGAGGCGCGGCCGCGGCTGGCCCAGATCCGCCGCGCCGAGCTCGACTGCTCGCTTGACGCGCTCGGTGGCGGGCACGTCAACCTGCACCTGCTCGGCTACCGAGACTCGGGGATGATGGGCACCGATGCCAACACCCATCCGGAGTCGTTCTGGCAGTCGCATCTCGACGAGGCGATCGCGCAACTGGTGCGCATCGTGCGCGAGGCGCGCCCGGCGGTGATGGTCGGCTACGACGAGAACGGCGGCTACGGGCACCCGGACCACATCAACGCCCACCGCATCGCGTTCGCCGCGTACGAGGCGGCCGCCGATGAGGCGCGCTACCCGGAGGCCGGGCCTCCGCACGAGGTTGCGAAGCTCTACCAGACCGCGTTCCCCCGCGAGCGCTGGTTCGCGCTCATGCTGGCCATGAAGGAGCGCGGCATCGAGCTCCCGTGGGACTTCGACGAGACGGTCGAGACGTATGCCGCCGGTGACCTCAACCCGTCGAACGCGGAGGCGATCCGCCAGGCTGCTGAGCAGCTCGACAACGGCGAGCCGTCGGAGGAGTTCGGCACCCCGGAGGCCGCGATCACGACCCGCATCGACGTCTCCGCGGTCGCCGATCGCAAGCGGGCGTGCATGGCCTGCCACCGCACCCAGGCGCAGGACCTCGGCTGGCTGCTGAACCTGCCGGACGACCTTGCGGCCGATGCGCTGAGCCCCGAGTCGTTCATCCTGCGTCGGTGGCGCGGCCATGAGCCGCTCCCCGATGGACTCGACGAGGACGACCTCTTCGCCGGTCTCTGACACCCGGCGCCGCGCGGCGGCGTATCCTCCCGGCGATGTCCGGACGATCGATCGGCCTGTCGGAAGAGCTCCACGCCTACCTCATGCGGGTCGGCGTCCGCGAGCCCGAGGTGCTCGCGACGTTGCGTGCCGACACCGCGGATCATCCGCAGGCACAGATGCAGATCGCACCGGAAGAGGGGGCCCTGCTCGCCATGCTGGTCCGCCTGCTGGGCGCGGAGCGGATCCTGGAGATCGGCACCTTCACCGGCTACAGCAGCACCGCGATGGCGCTGGCGCTGCCGCCCGGCGGCCGGATCACCTGCTGCGACATCTCCGCCGAGTTCACCGCGCGGGCGCGGCAGGCGTGGGCAGACGCCGCGGTCGAGGATCGGGTGGAGCTGCGCATCGGTCCGGCGGTGGAGACGCTCGCCACCCTGGAGGCCGAGGGCGCGTCGTTCGACATGGCGTTCATCGACGCCGACAAGCCCGGCTATCCCGCGTACTACGAGGCGTGCCTCCGGCTCGTGCGCCCCGGTGGCCTGATCTGCATCGACAACGTGCTGTGGTCCGGACGGGTCGCCGACCAGACCGATACCGATGCCTCGACGGAGACGATTCGCGCGGTCAACGCGGCCATCGCCGATGACCCGCGGGTCGACGTGGTGATGCTGCCGGTCGCCGACGGGGTGACCCTGGCACGGGTCCGCTGAGCGAGCTCCTCGCCGCCGCCGCAGACCGATGGGGGACGCCGCTCTACGTCCTCGACCTTGATCTGGCCGCTGCGAACCTTGTCCGCGTCCGTGCCGCCCTTCCCGGGGCGCTGATCGCGTACGCGGTCAAGGCCAACCACGACCCGTCGCTGCTGCGCCGCCTCGTCGCCGAGGGTGCGGGCTGCGAGGTGGTGACGGGCGTCGAGCTGGCACTGGCGATGCGCGCCGGCTGCCCGCCGTCGCGGATCGTGATGAACGGCGTCGGCAAGACCGATGTGGAGGCGGCCGAGGCGCTGCGCCTCGGGGCCCTCGTCAACGCCGAGTCGCTCGATGAGCTGGGTGCGCTGCTCGCCCTGGGCGTGCGGGACGCACGGATCGGGCTGCGCCTCAACCCGGGGATCGAGACGGCCACGCACCGGCACCTGGCGACCGGGGCGGCGACGAGCAAGTTCGGCATCCCGATCGATGCCCTCGACGCGGCGCTGGCGATGGCGCGCGACGCCGGGGTGACGATCGCATCGGTCGGCGCGCACATCGGCTCCGACATCGATGACCCGGCGCCGTATCGCGCCCTGGCGGCGCGCCTGGGCGCGCTGGACGTGCCGGCGATCGACCTCGGCGGGGGCTGGGCATCGGTGGAGCTGGCTCGCGGGATGGCGGATCGGCCCGGGCTGATCGTGGAGCCGGGCCGCTCGCTGGTGGCGGATGCGGGGTGGCTGCTGGTGCGCGTGGTGCGCGTGCAGCCGCGCGACGGCTTCGCGTACCTCGTCGCCGACGCCGGCATGAGCGAGCTGATCCGGCCGCTCCTCTACGGCGCCGAGCATCCGGTGTCGCTCGTGCGCGCCGGAACGGCGTTCGACGCGCCGGCAACCGTCCACCTGGCGGGGCCGGTGTGCGAGGCGGGCGACGTGCTGGCGCACGACATCGGTCGCTGGTTGGACCCCGGGGAGCTGCGCGCGGTCGGTCCCGGAGCCGTCCTGGCCATCGGTCGGGTGGGCGCCTACGGCGCGGTCATGGCCTCCACCTACAACGGGCGGCCGCGTCCCGCCGAGGTGGTGGTCGAGGCGGGGGAGGCACGCCTCTCGCGCCGACGGGAGACGCTCGAGGACCTGGTCGCGCGCGACGCCTGAGCCGCGCGTCAGGCGGGCGGGGCTGCGTCGTCGAGGGGGCGGAAGCCGTGGCCGCCCATGACGCGCCACGCGGCACCGTCGTGATGGAGGTGGTAGATCGACGGCATCGGCATGGCCAGGTGGAAGTCGAAGCCGACCCCTTCCTGGAGCGTGGCCAGCAGGAGGCTGATCAGGTTGCCGTGGCTGCCGACCAGGACCCTCCCGCCGGCCGCGTGGCGGCTGCGCAGCAGGTCCAGCTGGGCACGCACGCGGCGCTGCGCCTCGCGTCCGCTTTCCGCACCGGGGAGGCGGTAGTCCGGCTCCTGCCACGACCGTTCCAGGTGGTGGCGCCAGTCCTCGCGCGACTCCGTGGTCAGCCGTCGCTCGCGGAAGTCGGGGAGCAGGAGGACCTTCATCATCCGCCGCTGGGCGGTCGGCTCGACCGTGGCCACGGCGCGGGCGTACGGCGAGGAGTAGATCGCGTGGAGCTGGAATGGCTCGAGCTCGTCGGCCAGCTCTCCGGCGGCCCGCTGCCCGGCCTCGGTGAGCGGCCGGTCGTCGTCGCGCTCCTCCCAGCCCGGCGTCCCGGGTGGGATCGGCTCGGCGTGGCGGACGAGGATCAGGTTGAGGTCGGGGAGGCGCTCCTGCATCGGTCCGAGTCTAGCCG
>JBDTQJ010000117.1:0-6108 GCA_039932235.1 Chloroflexota bacterium | reverse complement strand
TCTTGCGATCCACCTCGACGCCGGCCGACTTCAGCCCGGCGATGAAGCGGCCGTACGGCACGCCGTGCTGTCGGGTGGCGGCGTTGATCCGCTGGATCCAGAGGCGACGCATGTCGCGCTTCCGGTCGCGGCGATCCCGATACGCGTAGACGAGGGCGTGGAAGAGCGCCTCGCGAGCCGGGCGAATGAGCGTGGAGCGGGTGCCCCGACGTCCCTCGGCCTGCTTGAGCAGCCGCTTGTGGCGCTTGTGGGCGGCGACGCCGCGCTTGACGCGTGCCATCGGTTACTTCGCGTACGGCATGAGGCGCTTGAGCTGCGCCTCGTGCGTCTTGCTGACACCGGCCACGCCCGCGTAGCGACGCGTGCGGCGGCTGGACTTGATCTCGAGATGGTGGCCGCGCCATGCCTTCGGACGGACCCACTTGCCGGATCCCGTCTTCCGATAGCGCTTGGCCGTTCCCTTGTGGGTCTTGATCTTCGGCACTTGTCCCTATCCCTGCTCTGCCGGCGCGGCTGCTGCCTCGGGAGCCGGCTCGGGTGGCGTGACCACCGGAGCCTGTCCCTTGGCGACGAGCGCCTCGCCGATCGTGTTGTCGCCGGGACCGGCCTCCGGACCCGCCGCGGCGTCGGTGCGCGGGGCACCGTCGCCGGAATCAATCTTCTTCTCCGCCCGCTTGTCGACGGGCGCCATCACGATGTACATGTTGCGGCCCTCCATGAGCGGCTGGCGCTCGATGGTGCCGTGCTCGGCCAGCATCTCGCCGGCCTTGACGAGCAGGTCGCGCCCCAGCTGCGGATGGGTCATCTCCCGACCGCGGAACTGGACGTTGACCTTGACCCGGTCCCCCTCGTCGAGGAACTCGGCGGCTCGTCGTGTCTTGGTGCGGAGGTCGTTGACGTCGATCTTGACCCGCAGGCGGATCTCCTTGAACGTCTGTGACTTCTGCTTCTTCTTCTGCTCGCGCTCGCGCTTCTGGAGCTCGTACTTGTACTGCCCGTAGTCGAGGATGCGGCAGACCGGCGGTACGGCAGTGGGCGCCACCTCCACGAGGTCGAGCCCCTTCTCCTGGGCGAGAGCGAGGGCGTCAGCCGTCTGCATCACACCGAGCTGCTCACCCTGATCGTCGATCACCCGTACCTCGCGGATACGGATCATCTCGTTGAGCCGGAGATCCCGTGCTATTGCTCTACCACTCCTTCAACAAACGAGCCACCGGCCGCAACGGACGGGTGGCCCACTTACTACGTGCGAAACGCCGGAGGATGGTACCCGATGGACCGATGCCGGTCAACGCGTGGCACGCTCAGCGCGGCCAGTCGTAGAAGATCGCCACCTGGCGCCCGTCGGGGTCGGCGACGCGGAAGGATCGAGAGCCCTCCCATCGGTCGCCGGACGGCGGGCCGATGAGCGCGAAGCCACGCCGCGCCAGCTCCTGTGCCCACGCATCCACCTCGCCCGCGGTGTCGACCTTGAAGCCGATCTGGATGCCGTCGCGCGTCGCGGTGTCGGCCTGCCGCAGGCTGAGCTCGAAGCCGTTGAGCTCCAGGTCCGCGCCGCCCTCGTCGACCGCGATCGTCTTGAAGCCGAAGGCCGCCGCGTAGAACTCGGCACAGCCGGACGGATTAGTGGATCGGAGCGCCAGCTGCCCGATGGCGCGCATCTTCCTCACGCCCCCGAGCCGCTCCCCTCATCGAAGGGCCACAGCTCGCGCGCGACGTTGCGCGCGACCAGCCCGGCCACGAAGTCGTCCAGCGGAACGCCCTGCTGCTGCTCGCCGGTGCGCAGACGGGGCGAGACGGCGCGCGCCTCCTGGTCACGGTCACCGACCACCACCATCACCGGCACACGCTGCTCCTGCGCGTCGCGCAGCTTCGCCTGCATCCGCTCCGAGCGGTCGTCGACCTCGGCACGCAGTCCGGCCGCCGTGAGCGCGTCGCGCACCTCGCCGGCGTAGTCGATGTGGCGGTCCGCGATCGGCACCACGGTCACCTGCGTCGGTGCCAGCCACAGCGGGAAGGCGCCCACGAAGTGCTCGACCAGGATGCCGGTGAACCGCTCGAACGAGCCGTAGATCGCGTAATGGATCACCGCCGGCCGCTCGAAGCCGCCCTCGGCGGTCCGATACTCGAGGTCGAAGCGCTGCGGCAGCTGGTAGTCGAGCTGCACGGTCGCCATCTGCCACTCGCGACCCAGCGCATCCTCGATGAATATGTCGATCTTGGGCGCGTAGAAGGCCCCACCGCCGGCATCGACCGTGTATGGCGTCCCCGAGCCGGTGAGTGCCTCGGCCAGCTTGTTCTCGGCCGTGTCCCAGAACTCGTCGCTGCCGAGCCGCTTCTCGGGCCGCGTGGCGAGCTTGAAAGTCGGCTCGAAGCCGAACGGCGCGTACTGCTTGCGCACGAGCGCAAGGGCGAGGTTGATCTCGTCGATCACCTGGTCGTCGCGGCACAGCACGTGGGCATCGTCCTGCACGAGCTGCCGGACGCGGAACAGGCCCGCCAGCGCGCCGGTGCGCTCCTTGCGGAAGAGCCACGAGTAGTCGGCGAGGCGCATCGGCAGGTCCCGATACGAGCGCGCCCGGGTGCGGTAGATGAGCATCGACTCGGGGCAGTTCATCGGCTTGAGGCCGGAGATGTGGTCGGAGTCGTCGAGGACGAACATGTTGTCCTGGTAGTTGCCCCAGTGGCCCGATGTCTCCCACAGCTCCTTGCGGACCACGGCCGGCGTGCGCACCTCGTCGAAGCCGCCCGATGCGCGCACCTCGCGCGACCATGTCTCGAGCGCGCGCCACAGGCGCATCCCCTTCGGATGCCAGAAGGGCGCCGCCGGCGACTCCGGATGGAAGCTGAACAGGTCGAGGTCGCGGCCGAGCTTGCGGTGGTCGCGCTTCTTCGCCTCCTCGATCCGCCACAGGTACTGGACCAGCTCCTCCTGGGTGTTCCAGGCGGTTCCGTAGACCCGCTGCAGCATCGGGCGGTGCTCGTCTCCGCGCCAGTACGCGCCCGCCACGCTGAGGAGCTTGAACGGGCCGAGGCCGCCGGTCGACTCGATGTGCCCGCCGCGGCACAGGTCCTCGAAGCTCCCGTGGCGGTAGAAGCTGACCGTCTCGCCCTCGCTGGCGGGAAGGTCGCGGATGATCTCGACCTTGTAGGGCTGGTTGGCGGCGTCGAGGCGCGCGGTCGCATCGTCGCGCGACGCCTCAGAGCGCTCGAAATGGAAGTCCGCGGCCTGCTGCTCGCGCATCTTGGCCTCGATCGCCTCGAGGTCGTTGGGCGTCAGGGCGCGCGGCAGGTCGAGGTCATAGTAGAAGCCGTCCTTGATGGCCGGACCGATCCCCAGCTTGGCGTCGGGGAAGATGTCCATGACGGCCGCCGCCAGCATGTGGGCGGCACTGTGACGCATCGGCGCCAGCGGGTCGCTGGTGGGGCCGGCGTCGAGCAGCTCGGTGGCCGCGGATCGGATCTCGTCGGAGTCGATGGCCATGGGTGCGAAGGGTAGCGCGTCGGCGCACCGCGCGCCGAGGGGCTTGACTCTCCACCGACCCGAGGGTTCAGACTCGCCTGCGATGGATGCGCTGCTCTCGATCGGTCGCTTCGGACGCCTCTGCGGGCTGTCGGTCGGCGCGCTGCGCCATTACGACGAGCTCGGCCTGCTGGCACCTGCGCGAATCGATCCCGACACCGGGTACCGGCTCTACCGCCGGGACCAGGCCGATGCGGCCCGCCTCATCGCACGTCTCCGTGACCTGGACCTCCCGCTGCCGGAGATCGCCCTCGTCCTGCGCGCCCCGATCGCCGAGCACCCGGCGCTGCTCGCCCGGGCGCGCGACCGAACCCGGGCTCGCCTGGCGCGCGCCCAGCGCCAGCTCCACCACCTCAACCGGATCATCGAGCACAGGGAGCCGATTGTGACCATGGCCACCACCCCGTCATCCGTCGATGGCGCCGACCTGCACCGCCAGCTAGCCGTGGACCTCTTCAACCACGTCTGGACGCTCCTCGAGACTGAGAACCGCAGCCCCGCCCAGGACGACGAGATGGTCCATGCCGCGCACGCCAGCCGGCACCACTGGGGCGCCGCGGGCCGGCACCGGGAGCCGTACCGCCTCGTTGCCGGTGAGTGGCAATGCGCCCGCGTCTACGCCGTGCTCGGCCGCCCTGAGCCGGCGTGCTGGCACGCGGCCCGATCGCTGGCGCTGTGCGAGGAGGCCGGGATCACCAATTTCTTCCTCGGCGCCGCCCACGAGGCGATGGCCCGCGCGCTGCTGGTGGCTCGCGACGCGGATGCCGCGCGCGCACACATCGAGGAGGCGCGCCGCATCGCCGCCGAAATGGAGGACGAAGAGGACCGCGAGATCCTGGTCAACGACCTCGACTCGCTGGCGGAGCTCAGAGCGTCTTGAACTGCTCGAAGGGCTGGTTGCAGTCCGCGCAGTGGTGGATGCTGCGGCACAGGGTCGGCCCGAACGCATTGTCGAGGCTCGTGTTGCGTGACCCGCAGTACGGGCACTCGGCGACCGAAAGCACCATCAGCTCATCCAGGCCACTCACCGATGGCGCCGCGACCGGCGGCGCGAAGCCGCTCGCGCGCAGCCGCTCGCGGCCGGCGGGGCTGATCCGCTCGCTCGTCCACGGCGGGTCGTAGCTGACCTCGACCTCCACCCGCTCGGCGATGCCCAGCGCGCCGAGCCGCTCCCCGATCTGCTGCCGCATGACGCCGACCGCAGGACAACCAACGAACGTCGGCAGCAGGTCGACATGGATGCGTGCCTCGCTCACCTCGACCGCACCGATGACGCCGAGATCCACCACGCTCATGGCCGGGATCTCCGGATCGGCGATGCCGCGCAGCGCCTCCCAGACCCGCGCCTCGGCGGTGGGCGTGGCAGTCACCACGTGGCGCCCACTTCGGAGCGCGAGACCATCGTCATCTCGCGATGCAGCCACGCGAAGTCGTCACCGTGAGCCGTGCGGCCGTCGCCGCGCGGCGTGCCGGACGGAACCTGGAGGCCGAGTGCGGTCAGCGGACCGCTGATGCGCTCGAGCCAGGCGGCACGAGTGGCATCCATCGGCTGGGGAAGGATGCCGGCCGCCAGCAGGGCCGCCTCGCCGTCGAGCGGGCCGAGCACGGTCAGCGCGTCGTCGCCGAGCTGCTCGAACGCGGCGGCGAGACGGTCACGCCCGTCGCCGGTCGCCTCGCCCAGGCGGCGCACCCAGGCGTCGACGTGCATGAGGTGGTAGCGCTCCTCGCGGCGCATCTTTCCGGCCAGCAGGGCCAACGGCTCGTACGACGACCCCGCCAGCGCGGTCAGGCGGGCCGCGTCCGCGGTCTCGTAGAGGTACCGCCGGGCAATGCTGAAGGCCCAGTCGGTCCGCGGATGGTCGAGCAGTGCAGCATGCCGGTAGGCTTCCGGTTCACGCCCGTAGGCGATCGCGTCGGCGTCGGTATCGGTCAGGCCGGCGAGCATCTCGTACAGCGCCGCGGCATGGCCGATCTCGTCCTGGCTGACCGAGCTCATCGCCACGTCCTCCTCGAGCATCGGCGCGATGCCGGTCCACTCGGAGTCCCAGTAGCCGATCACGAGCTCGTCGTCCGCCATCGTGAGGAGGAGCTCCGCGAGCGCCGCCCGTGCATCGGGTGACAGGTCGCTCATCCCTTGTCCGGTGCGCTGGCGCGGGCGCGGGCCGCCTCGAGCTTGTGCTTGATGATGTAGCCGCCGGGCCGCTTGAAGGAGCGGTCGAAGGGCGGGTCGAGGAGATCCGGGTCGTCGAGCTCGGCGATCGCGTCGCGCGGCACGACCCACAGCCGGTGGCTCTCCTGGCGCCGACCGTAGAACTCGCGCGCGTAATGCAGTGCCAGCTCGGCGTCGGGGGCGTTGACGCTCCCGCCGTGGACCATCGGGTCCCCCTCCGCCTCCTGGCGAAACACCTCCCAGACGCGCGCCGGCGTCGCGTCGCTCATGGTGGCGTTCAGGCTGCCGCCGCGGCTCCGCCGAGCAGCGCGTCGCGGACCCACTGCGTCTCCGCGTAGTTGACGCGGCGGAACTCGAGCCGCGACTGCGAGGCCGGGCCGTGTCCGGTGACGACGGCCTTCAGCTCGGCCCAGTC
>JBDTQJ010000116.1:0-6252 GCA_039932235.1 Chloroflexota bacterium | reverse complement strand
GCGCCCATCCGCTCCTGGTCGACGATGATCGCCGCGGTCAAGCCCTCCAATGCGTCCACGTCGGGGCGGGAGGGCGTGGCCATGAAGCCCTGCACGAACGCGGTGTACGTCTCGTTGATGAGCCGCCGGCTCTCCGCCGCGATGGTCTCGAAGACGAGGCTGCTCTTGCCGGAGCCGCTGACGCCGGTGAAGACGGTCAGCTGCCGCTTCGGGATGTCCAGGCTCACGTCGCGCAGATTGTTCTCGCGCGCGCCCTTGACCGTGATGACGCCCCAGTCGGGACTCATCGGTCGAGAGGCACTCAATCCGCCCGCGAGGCGGTGGCCGATCCCACCTCGCTCGTGAAGGACGCGCCGCGCGCCGTCACCCCGGCGTTCCTCAGCGCCGCCTCGAGCAGCACGGCGAACGGCCGCGCGCCGAGGCGCTCGAACGTTGTTCCCGCGTCGTCCGCGGCCGCCCGCAGCTCGGGTGACCGAATGTCGACGAGCGTCACCATCGAGAGGGCACAGATCGCCGCCTCGAACGCGAGGCCGAGGTCCTGCCACAGGCGGCGCGCATCCAGGAAGCCGGCCAGCGCCTCGGTCGACCGGCCGTCGAGCGCCGCCATAGCGGCCTCGCCCTCGCGCCGGATTGCCGCGGGGACCCGGCCGGGCGTATCGGCCAGCACCTGGAGCGTCGCCTCGACCGACTCCCGATCACCGAGCCACGCAGCTGCCCGCATCGCGGTCTGGCCGGCGGTCGCGTCCGGAGCGGTCACCAGCCGATAGGCCCGCTCCGCATGACCAAGGGCGGCGCGGAAGTCGCCCTGTCCCAGTGCCACGAAGGCGCGCGCCTCGTCGACCGACGAGCGGACCTGCAGCTCGGTCGTGTCGGCCGTCAGGTCGACCAGTGCCTGGAGCTCGGCCGCGACGTCCTCGCCACGCAGGCCGCGCAGCTCGGCCAGCCGCATCGCCGCCGCGCGGTCGACCACGACCGTTGAGGTGGCCACTTCGAGCTCGGGGCGCAGCCAGTCCCAGTCGCCCATGCGGATGGCGAGCTCGGCGGCGTTGCCGAGCAGGTAGAACCCGTAGGCGCGCATACCGAGACGCTGTACCAGCTCCCAGCCGTCCCGTGCCGTGCGGTAGGCGAGGGCCGGATCCTCGGCTGCGGCGGCGAAGCTCAAGTTGACCCGCGCGCGCAGCTCGACGGCGGGGAGCCCGTACGACGAGGCGCTGGCAACCACCCCGATGAGCGAGGCGATCCCCTCGCGCAACCGTCCATGGCTCGCCAGGGCAGGCCCGCGGGTCACGATCAGGCTGAGTGTCTCGCGGATCAGGTCCAGCCGCTCGGCCAGTGGCAGCGTGGCATCCACCACCCGCACCGCATCCTGGCTGCGCCCCAGCAGCAGGTAGTTGCGCGCCAGCTCGTCTGATGCACGAACGTGCTCGCGCGTCTCGAGCAGGTCGCCGTACTCCTCGCCGAGGGGCTCGAGGAGGGCGACCGCACCCACGACATTCCCAGCGGCCCGCAGGGCCTGCGCGTGCTCGACGACTGCCCCCAGGACCCGCTGCCGATCCCCGAGCTCGCGAGCCAGCTCGAGGGCTTTCCGGGTGTGTGCGATGGGTTCGTCGACGAGCCCGGCGTAGAGGCCCGCGTCACCGGCCGCGGCATGCAGATGCATCCGCTCCACCGGGTCCGTCGTCACCTCCAGCGCCTGCTCCAGGAAGCGCGTCGCCTGGATGAAGGAGCCCAGTGATCGGGCCCGTTCGGCCGCGCCGCGCAGCGCGACCCGGGCCTGGGCGGCGACCGCCTCGCCTTCCGGACCCTCCGGCTGGGCGTGGTAGGCGGCGACGTAGTGCTCGGCCAGCGCGCCCGCGATCCCCTCGTCGTCGAGGGACTCGAAGTGGCGCGCGGCGGCCAGGTGCAGCCGGCGGCGATCTCGCCTGGCGAGGGTTCCGTACGCCACCTCCCGCACCAGCGACTGCACGAATCCGTACTGCCCCTGCTCCGGCGAACGCGGATCTGCCTCCAGGGTCAGCATCTCGCGACGCACCAGCCCGCGCAGTCGCGTCGCGACCGAAGCCTCCTCCTCCCCGCTGACCGCCGCCACCGCATCGACGCCGAACGTCTTGCCGATGACCGAGGCCGCCTGGAGCAGCGACCGGTCCGCCGCCTCGAGCCCGTCGAGGCGCGAGGCAATGAGGGCGTGCAGCGAGGCCGGCACCGAGAGCTCCGAGAGGTCGCCGGTGGGGGCGTACGCATCGCCCTCGGGCGTCACCAGGCCTTCCGCCAATAGCATGCGCACGGTCTCGACTGCGTACAGCGGGATCCCCTCGGCCCGCTCGAGGACACGCTCCACCACCGCGTCCGGCAGCCCGGGCACCAGCCCGGCGAGCAGCTCCCGCATGTCCGCCGCGCCCAGCGGCTCCAGCACCAGGGACGTGAAGTTGCGGCGCCCCGCGCCCCAGTCGCTGCGCCGGTCGAGCAGCTCCGGACGCGCCAGGCTGATCAGGTAGATCGGCCGCTCCCGCGACCACTCCAGGACATGGTCGATGAAGTCGAGCAGGCCGTCATCCGCCCACTGCAGGTCCTCGAAGACGAGGACCACGACACCGCGGTCCGCGATGCGCTCGAAGAAGGCGCGCCATGCGGCGAACAGGGACTCGCGGTCCGGCCGCTCGTCGGCGTCGGTCGACTCGAGACCCAGCAGCTGGAGCAGGCGCGGCTCCATCCAGCGGCGCTCGGTCGCATCGGTCACCCATTCGTCGAGCGTGGCGGCCAGCTTGGTGCGCGCAGCCGGCGGGTCGTCGCCCTCGGTGATCGAGGCGCGGCCGCGGACCATCTCCGCCAGCGCCCAGAAGCTGATGCCCTCCCCGTAGGCCGGGGAGCGGCCCTGGTGCCAGTAGACCGTCTCGGTGAGCCCGTCGATGTACTTCAGGAACTCCCATACCAGCCGGCTCTTGCCGATGCCGCCCTGCCCGATGATCGACACCAGCCGCGGCCGGCGTTCCGCACCTGTGGCCTGGTGGAAGTCCTTGAGCATGCGCAGCTCCGGAGCGCGACCCACGAACGGCGCCTCCAGCTGCTCGCTGCGCCCGACGCCGCCGCGCTGCGCGATGACGCGGAGGGCGCGGAACGTCGGCACCGGGGCCACCTTGCCCTTGAGCTCCTGCTCGCCGGCCGGCTCGAAGGCCACCGCGCCCGATGCCGCGTGCATCGTCGCCTCGCCCACCAGCACGGTCCCGGGGAGCGCCACCGACTGGAGGCGGGCAGCCGTGTTGACGAGGTCGCCCGCCACCATCCCCTGGTTCTGCGCGCCCAGGGTGACCGCCGCGTCCCCGGTCAGCACGCCGGCCCGCAGCTGCAGGTCCGCGCCAATGTCCTCCCCCATGGCATGGACCGCGGCGACCAGGTCGAGTGCGGTCCGCACCGCCCGCTCGGCGTCGTCCTCGAAGGCGGTCGGCGCGCCCCACAGCGCCATCACGGCGTCGCCGATGAATTTCTCGACCGTCCCGCCGTACGAGCCGATGATCCCGGTGGCGGTGTCGAAGTAGCGCGTCAGGAGGTCGCGCACCAGCTCCGGATCCCGCGACTCGGAGAGCGTCGTGAAGCCGACGAGGTCGGCGAAGAGGACGGAGACGAGCCGCCGCTCGGCGACCGGTACGCCGGTGTCGTCCGGGGAGTGGGCGGCGGTCGCATCGGCCTGCAGGCGGGTGCCGCATTCTCCGCAGAACTTGGTGGCTGCCGCGTTCGCCGCGCCGCACGCGGGGCAGGCGAGCGCCAGTGACGCGCCGCATTCACCACAGAACTTCCTGCCGGGCTCGTTGGGCTCCCCGCAGGAGGGACAATTCACCAGGTCGACCTCCGCTTCGGACCCGAGTATCCGCGCCACGCGGTGCGACCGTCAACGATCGTGGCGGGCGATCCGGAAGCTGACGCGGGTTGTCCGCTATTGGCGGCATGATGGTGACGTCCCTCCACCCCGCGACGAGGATCCCATGCAGCCTGACGACATCCGATTCCTGTACGCCTATGACCGATGGGCGACCCGCCGTGTGCTGGCCGTGCTCGACGACCTCGATCCTGCGTTCTGGTCACGGCCGAACGTGGTCGGTGAGCGCGGACTGGGCGGCATCCTGGTCCACCACCTCGGGGCGACGCAGCGCTGGCGGATCGGCTTCGAGTCGCAGGGCGCAGACGAAGGGCCATCACCGGAGCTGGAGCCGCTCCCGACGGTGCAGGAGCTCCGCAACCGATGGGACGTCGAATGGGCCGCGACCGACGCGTGGCTCCCCACGCTGTCCGACGGCTTTGTCGGCCACGTCTTCGACGGCGTCCCGGTGTGGCACATGCTCGCCCACGTGGTGAATCACGGGACGCAGCACCGCTCCGAAGCCGCGGCCCTGCTCACCGCCGAGGGCCGCTCCCCCGGTGAGCTGGACATGATCAATTACACGGAGGAGCTCGCCGGGCGCGGCTAGGCGTCGCGCTCGCGTCGGACGGGCAGCCGCCGCCCGCGGATGCTGGCGGCATTGAGCGCCCGCACGATGTCGTCGGCGGCGCCCTCCGGGACCTCGACCAGGGCGTATCGGTCCGTGATCTCGATCGCGCCGATCGCGCGCCCGGCAATCCCCGCCTCGTTGGCAATGGCCCCCACGATGTCGGCCGGCCGCAGCCCGATCTGGCGGCCGCCGCCGATGAACAGCCGCGTGACCCCCTCGCCGCCCGGTGCGAACGAGCGCGGCGGCACGCGACGCGACACCGGCGCGGACCCGCCGGCGGGTCGCAGGGTCAGCTCCGGGACCTCGACCTCCTCGCGGTCCGGCGCCCCGGCCTCGTCCGCCAGCGCCGCGGCGGCGAGCGCCACGTCCAGCAGGTCGAACTCCTCTTCCAGCGGCTCGATGACCGCCCGGTAGCGGTCCAGGTCGCCGCCCAGCAGGATCTCGCGCAGCGACGCGTCGAGCAGCTCCAGGCGGCGGGCACGCAGATCGGCGACGGTCGGCAGCCGCGCGATCTCGATGGGCCGCTTGAGCATCCGCTCGATGTTCCGCAGCAGCCGCTGCTCACGTGGCTCGACGAGGGTGATCGCCACGCCCTTGCGCCCCGCCCGCCCGGTGCGCCCGATCCGATGCAGGTACGCCTCCGGATCGGTCGGGACGTCGTAGTTGACGACGTGCGAGACCTGCTCGATGTCCAGGCCGCGCGCCGCCACATCGGTCGCCACCAGCACCTGCACGGCGCCGTCGCGGAAGCGGTTCATGACCCGGTCGCGCTGCTCCTGGACCAGGCCGCCGTGGATCGCGGCGGTGTCGTAGCCGCGCCCCGCGAGCGCCTCCGACAGCTCGTCCACCTCCAGCCGGCGGCGGGCGAAGACGAGGACCGATGCCGGCGCATCCACGTCGAGGATGCGGCTCAGCGCCTCCAGCTTGTGGCTGCGCGGCACGACGTAGGCAACCTGCCGCACCAGCGGCGCGGCAGTGTCGGACCCCTCGGGACCGGCGACCTCGCGGATGACGGTCACCCGCACCGGGTCGCGCAGGTGCCGCTCCGCGATGCGCACGATGGCCGGCGAAAGGGTGGCGGAGAAGAGCGCCGTCTGGCGGTCGTCGGGTGCCGCGGCGAGGATCGTCTCCAGGTCCTCCGCGAAGCCCATGTCGAGCATCTCGTCCGCCTCGTCGAGGGCCACGTAGCGCACGCCGTCCAGCCGCAGCGTGCCGCGCTTCAGGTGGTCGACCGCCCGTCCCGGCGTGGCGACCACCACGTCCACCCCGTTGCGCAGCCGTCCCAGCTGCTGCCCGATGGCCTGGCCGCCATACACCGGCAGCACCCGTGCATCCACGCCGCGCCCGTACCGATGCACCGCCTGCGCCACCTGCATCGCCAGCTCCCGGGTGGGCACCAGGATCAGCGCCCGCGGGGAGCCGTCGTCACTGCGCTCCAGCCCCTGGAGCATCGGCAGCGCGAAGGCGGCCGTCTTGCCGGTCCCCGTCGGCGCCTCCGCGAGCAGGTCGCGTCCTTCCAGCAGTGGCGGAATGGCCTGGCGCTGGATGGGCGTCGGCTCCTCGTAACCCAGCTCGGCGAGGCAGGTCAGCAGCGCCTCGCCGAGTCCCAGCTCGGCGAAGCCGTCGTCGCGGGGCTGCTCGGGTTCGCGCTGCTCGTCGGTCACGCCGCCAAGGGTGGCACACGTCGCCGCGGCCGGCGCGAGGGTCGTCCCGCTCGACTTGCGCCCGGCGAGAGCAACGGCACCTCAATTGCGCGCCGTACCGGTGGTGA
>JBDTQJ010000115.1:0-6282 GCA_039932235.1 Chloroflexota bacterium | reverse complement strand
CTCACCATCCGGGATGCGACGCAGCCCGTCGTCCTGGATGCGGAGTTCCACGGCGTCCAGCCCAATTTGCAGGGTGGTCGGCGTGTCGCGTTCAGCGCACGTACCACCGTTGACCGCGAGGACTTCGGCCTGACCTGGAACGTCGCGCTCGAGCAGGGCGGCTGGCTGGTCAGCAAGGCCGTCCGGATCGAGATCGATCTGGCCGCCGTGGAGCCTGTGAAGGCCGAACAGCCGCAGGAGCTGGCCGACCGAGAACCGGCGGGGGTCGCCTAGCCCCTGTACGGGGCGGCGGGGGCCGCCCCGTACCTTTCGGCCATACCCCTGCGCGGCGGCACGAGGCTACCGTCGCTGCAGATGCACGACCTCACGTCGCGGACCGGGGTCCGCCGCCTGCGCCCGCCCAACCTGCGAATGGGCGTGTCGCGCTGGCTGACGCGCGACGTGGTGCTCTTCTACACGGCTTCCCTCGCTCCCGTGGTGATCCTGGTGGCGGTCGCGCGCCGCCAACCGCTCGAGACCGTGGCGGCGCTGGCCCTGAGCGCCCTTGCGCTCACCGTGCAGTGGGCACTGCCGAGGCTCGCGCGGCGCACCGGCCGGCGGCACCTGGCACATCCGCTGGTGCGGCTCGGCGTCGTGATGGCCTACGTCTCGGCCGCCACGTTCCTGGTGGCAGGCGCCCCCTATCCGCTGCTCACCCTGTTCGTGCCGGTCGTGGCAGGCGCCGCGGCGATTGGCACCGCCGAGGCGGTGTTCGTCGGCGCCGCCACGGTGATCATCTACCTCGTTCCGGTCATCTCCCACCTCGATCGCGGCACGGCCATCGGTGAGCGCGGCCTTGCACTGGCCGGATGCGCCGCCATCGTGGCCTTCGGCACGCGGCGGGTGGTCGTCGCTCTCCAGTCGGCGACCAAGCAGGCCCGAGTCGCCGTGGTCGCCGAGCGGCGGCGTGCCCGGCAGATCGCAGGCCTCGAGTCGGTCGGCGTCGCCCTGGCCAGCGGCGGACCGACGCCCGATCTGCTGGACCGCGCGGTGGCCGTCGTGGCCGAGCGCTTTCGCTACGACAGTGTCTCAGTGCACCTCCTCGAGGGCGGGCACCTGCGGCTCGGTGCGCAGCGCGGCTATGGCCGGTCCATCGAAGCCTTCGACGGCACGCTGGGCCTGCTCGGTCGTGCCCTGACGAGCGGCAGGGTCATCCTGGTGCCCGACGTCTCGGTCGATGCCGACTACCTGGAGGTGGACGCCCGCACCGTCAGCGAGATCGTCGCGCCGCTCGTCGCCGATGGGCGGGTCATCGGTGTCTTGAACATCGAGTCACAGGGCCGCCGGCTCGACCGCGCCGACCGTGACGTGGTCGGGGTCGTGGCGGGGCGGATGGCGAGCGCCATCGCGCTCGGACAGGAGCGCCAGGGCCTCGATGCGCGCGTGCGGCTGATGCAGACGTTGCACGCGCTCGGGGACGAGATCGGCGGGACCCTGGTCCCGGAGGCGCTCCATCAGGCCATCGTCGCCCGTGTCGGCGAGGTGGTTCCCGCCGACCTGGTCGCGCTGGTCGTCCTCGACCGGGCTGACGGCAGCTACCGCGTGGCGCATACCAGCGGTGCGCCGGAAGCCGTGGGCGTCGAGGTCCGGCCGGGGGAGGGCCTGGCCGGCCGCGCCATCCGGGATCGGGCGACGGTGATCGACGACCGATTCAGCCGAGCGCAGTACGCCGCCGGCATCCGCGACCTCCCCGCACCCGAGATCCTGCACGGGGTGGGTCTGCCGCTCGTCCGGCAGGGCGTGGTGGTGGGGGCGGTCAGCGTGGGACGGAGGGCCGCGGGCGTCCCGTTCACCGCGCTGGAGCTCGAGGCGCTGCAGCTCATCGGCGACCAGGCGGGCCTGGCGATCGCCAACAGCTTCCTGCATGCCGAGCTGACCGAGCTCGCCGTCCGCGACCCGCTGACCGGTCTCTTCAACCGCCGCCACTTCGACGCCATGCTCGAACGCATGCTTGCCACCCATCACCGGCATCGCAACGCCACGTATCGGCCCATCGCAGCGATCGTCTTCGACCTCGACAACTTCGGCAGCTTCAACAAGCTGCACGGCCACCAGGTCGGCGACGAGGTCCTCAAGACGTTTGCGGAGATCCTTCGAACACGGTTCCGGCGCACCGATCTCGTGGCGCGCATGGGCGGCGAGGAATTCGTGGCCATCATGGACGGCGCGTCGCGGGAGCAGGCGGTGGCGCTCGCCGACGAGGTGCGCGGTGCCCTGGCCGCCGCCACCATCGCGGTCGATGGCGACGAGATCCACGTCACCGTCTCGGCCGGCTGCGCCCAGGTCGACGAGTCGGAACCGACCCGCGAGGCCCTGCTGCGAACCGCCGACGTGGCGCTCTTCATGGCCAAGCGCGGCGGCCGGGACCGGGTGGTGGCCGCCTAGTCCGCGATCGGGAGGTCGATCCAGAACGTGGAACCCGAACCCTCGACGCTGTCCATGCCGACCGATCCGCGGTGCGCCTCGGCAATATGCCGCACGATCGCCAACCCCAGCCCGGCGCTGCCGCCGCTCGTGTTCGCCATCGTCTCGTCGCGCTCAGTCGCGCGCGCCCGGTCGACCTTGTAGAAGCGCTCGTAGAGGCGCGGCTGGTGCGCGGCGGGCACCCCGATCCCGTCGTCCGCCACTGAGAGCCGCACATGTTGGCCACGGCGCGCCCAGCCGAGGCGCACCTCGCCGCCGGGATGGCTGAACTTGACCGCGTTGTGGGCCAGGTTGAGCACCGCCTGACCGATGCGGTCCGCATCGCCCGCGATGCGGACGCCTCCTCGACCCTCCGGCGCCGGCAGGCGCCGGACACGCAGCCCGCGACGCTGGGCGACCGGACCGATGCGTGCGGCTACCTCGTCGAGCACCGCGTCGGGGTCGAGCGGCTCGATCGCGAGGCTCGTCTCACCCGATTCGATCATCGACAGGTCGAGCAGCTCGTTGACGAGCTGGGAGAGGTGATCCGTCTCGCGCTCGATCTGGGCAAGGAAGTCGCGCGCCGTGGCCGCGTCGTCGACCGCTCCCGCCCCGAGCGTCTCGGCGAGCAGCTTGATCGAGGCCAGCGGCGTTCGCAGCTCGTGGCTGATGTTGGCAACGAAATCGCGCCGCACGCGCTCGACGCGACGCAGGGTGGTCACATCGTGCATCGCCACGACGAGCGGCGGGCCGACTGCGTCGGCGTCCGGCTCGGCTTGGCCGGCCAGCGCGATCGGTACGGCGTCGACCGCGAAGGTGCGCGCCGCGCGACCGATGTCCGCCTCTCCGGATGCGGGCGCGGCGCTCGTCGTCGCCTCACGGCAGATGCGGTCGAGCGATGCGCTGCCGAACGCCGCGATCAGGCTCATGCCGCGCAGGTCCGCCGCCGACCGTTCGGCCAGCGCGGCCGCGTCTCCGCCGGCCTCCAGGATGCGCAGCCGGTCGTCGACGAGGAGCAGCACGACCCCGCCGCTGCTGGTCACCAGCGCCTCGAAGGCGGCCGCGGCGAGCGGGTTCATCCCGCGGATCCGTCTGGCGGGGCGAGCGCGTAGCCGACGCCCCGCACGGTGCGGAACCAGTTGTGGCCGTCGCCTGCGCGAAGCTTGCCGCGGAGCCAGCTCACGTGAACATCGACGGTGCGTGCCTCGCCGTCGTAGTCGTAGCCCCAGATCCGCGCCAGCAGCTGATCGCGGGTGAAGATGCGACCGGGATGCGCGGCGAGGTGAGCCAGCAGGTCGAACTCCTTGGTGGTGAGGCGCAGCGCGCTGCCGCGCAGGGTCGCGCGGCGTCGGGCCACGTCAATCACCAGCGGCCCAAGCTCGAGCGGCTCAGCGTCGTCGCCCGCCTGCGGCGCAGCTGCGGACTCGCGACGCCCTCGGCGCAGGACCGCCTCGATGCGAGCCAGCAGCTCTGGCCGGCTGAACGGCTTGGCGACGTAGTCGTCGGCCCCGACCTGCAGGCCGACCACGCGGTCGATCTCGTCGCCCTTGGCGGACAGCACGATCACCGGCGTCGAGACGCCCTCCCGGCGCAGCACCCGAAGCACCTCGACGCCGCTCATGCCGGGCAACATGACATCCAGCAGGATCAGGTCGAGTCGCGCCTCGCGGGCAATGCCCAGCGCCTGCTCGCCATCGACCGCGGTCTGCACCTCGTACCCCTCGCGGGTCAGGTTGAACGCGAGGGCGGTGCGCAGCGTCCGGTCGTCCTCGACAACCAGGATCCGGCGGCGGCTCATCGGTCGGTCGGCATCGGTCTACGGGTTGAGGTCCTCGACCCGGCCGGTGGCGACGTAGACGACGTCCTCGCCGATGTTCGTCACCCTGTCCCCGAGGCGCTCGAGGTGATGGGCGGTGAAGAGCATGTGCGTCGCCTGCCGCACCCGGTCCGGTCGCTGGGCCATGAGCGTCATCGTCTCCTCGTAGACGCTGTCGTAGAGCTCGTCGAGCTCGTCGTCGCGGGCACAGACGGCGCGGGCCGCCTCCTCGCTGACGTCCACGAGGGCGCGCATCGCGTCGTGGAGCTGTTCGCGGCAGAGGGTCGTCATCTTCGGGATCTGCGGCAGCAGCGGCTCCTCCGGCTCGTCGGAGAGCTGCTGGGCCAGCTTCGCGATGTTCACCGCGTAGTCGCCCATCCGCTCGAGCTCGGCCGCCGCGTGGTAGAGGGCGAGCAGTTCGCGGAGGTCGCGGGCCATGGGTTGCTGGAGCGCCATGGCGGTCGTGACCTCCTGGTTGACGCGCCGTTGCAGCTCGTTGACCTGCGCGTCGTCCCAGCGCACCTGGTCGGCGAGCGCCACGTCACGCTCGACAAGCGCCCGGCCGGCGCGCTCGACGGCCGACTCGACGAGCGAGCCGAGGCGCAGGACGTCGTCCTTCACCGTCAGCATGGCCTCGTCGAAGACCGATCGCAGTCCGCCGTGGTCGCGGCGCAGGCGGGCGCCGGACGCGTCCCGGTCCATGGCGCGCACGTCCCGGTCGTCGCTCATCCGAACCTCCCGGTGATGTAGTCCTCGGTTATGGAGTTCTCCGGCCGGGTGAAGATGCGCTCCGTGGGACCGACCTCCACGACGTAGCCGGCGCGATCGGCGTTCATGCTCATGAAGACCGTCATGTCGCTCACCCTCGCGGCCTGCTGCATGTTGTGGGTGACGATGACAATCGTGTACTCCTTTCGCAGCTCGCGCGCGAGCTCCTCGATCTGCAGGGTCGCGATCGGGTCGAGCGCGGAGCACGGCTCGTCCATCAGGATGACCTCCGGGTTGACCGCCAGGGCGCGCGCGATGCAGAGCCGCTGCTGCTGCCCACCGGAGAGCGAGGCGCCGGACTTCCCGAGCGTGTCCTTCACCTCGTCCCACAGCGCGGCCTGACGCAGCGAGCGCTCGACGACCTCGTCGAGCTCCTTGCGCGAGCTCGCGAGCCCGTTGAAACGGACCGCGGCAGCGACGTTGTCGCGGATGGACATCGTCGGGAACGGGTTCGGCTGCTGGAAGACCATGCCGATCGTGCGCCGCACGGCGGCGGGCTCGATGTCGCGGCCGTAGAGGTCGACGCCCTGGAAGGTCACGTGGCCCTCGATCCGCGCCCCGGGCACGACCTCCAGCATGCGATTCATGGCGCGCAGCACAGTGCTCTTGCCGCTGCCGGACGGACCGATGATGGCGGTGATCGCGCGATCGGTGGCGTCGAAGCTCACCGCATCGACCACGCGCCGGGTGCCGTACCAGGCGGACAGGTCGCGGACCTCGATCGAGGGCGCCGGTGCCGTCTGCTCCATGGTCACCTCGTCGTCGGCCGCCTGGTGTGGTTGCGCATCCATGCGCACCGCGATGGTACGCGGCGGGGCTGCAATCATCGGTTCCTCCATCATCGTCCGTTCGTGGGCATGGCGGTGCGCGAGGCGAGCCAGCGTCCGGTCACGTTGAAGATGAGGACGATCGCCACCAGGGTCAGGCCGGCCGCCCAGGCACGCTGCACGGCTGCCGGGAATCCAATGTTCAGTGCGTTCTGGAACATGTAGAGGGGCAGCGCGGTCATCGGCCGATTGAGGTCGGTCGTGATGAAGTTGCTGCCGAGGCTCGTGAAGAGCAATGGTGCCGTCTCTCCGACGGCCCGAGACACGGCGAGGACGATGCCGGTCGTGATACCGGCCGCGACCGTCGGCACGTAGACGTGCACGACCGCTCGCCAGCGTGGCATGCCGAGGGCCATCGTCCCCTCCCGCAGCCGGCGCGGCACGATCTTGAACATCTCTTCGGCGGTGCGGGCGATGATCGGCAGCATG
>JBDTQJ010000114.1:0-6370 GCA_039932235.1 Chloroflexota bacterium | reverse complement strand
CTGGCTCCATTCGCGCCGGTCGTGGGTGGCGGGGTCATCCCGGCAACGGCGAGCCTGACACTCTCCGCGTTCGCCCCGACGGTCGCTCTGTCTAATCACCAGTCCGTCATACCGGGTACCGCGAGCCTCACCCTCGCATCATTCGCGCCGGTCCTCAATGAGACCGTCACCCCCGGCGTAGCCGCTCTCGTCACCTCGGCCTTCGCGCCGACCGTCGCCACGACCGCCCATCAGTCGGTTACGCCGGGCATCGCGTCCCTGACCACCGCGGCGTTTGCTCCGACGGTCGCGGTATCCAATCATCAGAGCGTCACGCCGGGCGTGGTGTCGCTCACGACCGCGACCTTCGCGCCGGTCGTATCTGCCACAGCCAACCAGAGCGTCACGCCAGATACCGCCGCGCTGGCCCTGACCGGGTTCGCCCCAACCGTCACGGCTGGGGCTGGGCTGACGCTCACACCGGACGCCGCCGCGTTGTCGCTCGCGACGTTTGCGCCCGTTGTCACGGCTACCGCGCACGTCACGGTCACGCCGGACACCGCGACGCTGACACTTTCGGCGTTCGCGCCCACCGTCACGGCTGATGCCAGCTTCACCGTGACTCCCGGCATCGCGACGCTGACGACCGCTACGTTCGCTCCGACGGTGAGCGCCACGGCGAACGTCACCGTCACACCGTCAACGACCGCGCTCGTCCTGGCGGCGCTGTTCCCGACCGTCACGGCGAGCGACCACAAGCTCGTGACGCCGGACGCGGCGACACTCCTGATCTCGGCGTTCGCTCCGACGGTCACAGGCGGTACGGGTACCACGGTCACGCCGGGTACCGCGAGTCTGGCCCTGACGCCGTTTGCGCCGATTGTCACCGGGACACCATTGAGCGCCCCGACAGCCGCGGGCTGGCAGCCGCCTAATATCCGCCTACCCCGTCCAGCCATCGTCCGGCCGCGTACTGCCTCGCTCCGGATCGTGCTGTACCCGCCGGTCGTCACGATCATCGACGACGGGGACTTCCTCGATCTCCTGGGGGTCGTGTGAAACATTTCGTGTTGACCCGCTCGGCGTATGGCCCCGCCTGGGACAAGGCATCGAACCGCCGGAGGCTCGCCGTGACTAGGGCCGTCACGTTGCCGCTCATGGCCGCCCAGACGACGCGGGACTGGACGTGGATCGTGCTCCTCGATGATCGCGACCCGTTGCTCGCGGAGCGACAGAGAGCCTTTGCCTCAGCGGCTCCTAACTTCCTCCCGCTCATCTGGCGACCCGAAGTCGAGTCGAACAACGTGGGGCTTCGCCAGCGGCTCGCTGCCGCGGATTACCGGGCCCCGTGGCGCGAGCTCGTGGGGCCGGCCGATGACACCGTGTTGACGACCCGCCTCGATGACGATGACGGGCTCGTGCCTGATGCCGTTGCCCGGTACCAGCGTGCCGCCCGCGGCATCACCCAACGGACGATCCTCATGCTACCGATCGGGATCTGGCTGTCCGCCGGGCACTACTCAGTCGTGCGCCATGATCGCAACGCGATGCACACGCTCGTGACGCCGCCGGGTGATGATGGGACGGTCTACGATTACGGTCATACGAGAGTCCGCGAGATCGCGCCGGTCGTCATGGTCGACGGGCTGCCGGGCTGGGTCTGGGCCCGTCACCGGGACACGATCTCGGGTGGCCGCACCCCTGGACCATATGGCCCGCGACCGCGGCCGGTCAATGAGACGATCCGCAAGATGGCGCCCATTGATTGGGCAGCGTTCTCATGACCGAACCGCTCGGTTACTGGCGCACCCGCGGCCGAACGTACGAACGGGACTTCCGGCCGGAGCGCTTCGTCGCACAGGAGGCCGCGCTCGTCGACGTCCTGCGCCCGCTCCGGTTCGCCTCTGTCCTCGACGTGGGCTGCGGGTTCGGACGGATCGGCGAACTTCTGTTCGAGCTGAAACCCGACCTCCGAACCTACGTCGGCGTCGACATCAGCCCCGACCAGCTCGCAGCGGCGCAGCGTCGGCTTGGACCTCGAGCTCGGCTCGTCAGTGGCGATATCCGCGAGTTGGACGAACGGCCTGCCGATCTCGTCATCGCGTCGGAGGTGCTGATGCACGTTCCGCCAACCGATATCATGTCGCTCGTCGAACGGCTCCGCGGCCTCGCCCGTCGTCATCTCGTCACGGTTGATTGGGATGCACCGGGCAAGGAGGCCGGCGGCTACTGCTGGGGCCACGATTACGCCACGCTGCTTCCAGGCGCGCGCAAGGTCCCGGTTGGCCGTCAGGCGATCTGGGTCCTGTGAACGTCCTCGGCATCTCGGCCCTCTACGATGCGGCGGGTGATGCGTACCGGACAAAGCTCGCCTTCGACCGCTGCGCGCCCGGCTGGACCTATCGCGCAACCCACCGTCGGGACACCCACTACGGCTTCGGGACCGATCTCCCGTGGGCAGGCGCCATCGATGCCTGGCGGGCGGCCGATGTGATCCACGAGGCGCTGGGGTTCATGGCCAGTCCGTTGCTCCATGTCCCGCCGCCGCGGAAGGTCGTGGTCCACCACCACGGGACGATCTTCCGGCGGGACCGGGACCTGCTGCTGCGCGAACAGCGGGCAAGGCGGGCGCGCGGGCTCGTCTCGACCCTCGATCTCTACCTCATGGCGCCTTCGGACGTGGAGTGGTCGCCCTCGCCGTACAACCTCGGCTGGCTGGCAAGCCTGCGCCGGCCGAATGACGGGCCGCTTCGGATTGCGCACGCCCCGACGAGCCGGATCATCAAGAGCACCGCCGCCTTCCTCGAAGCGACAGAGCGGCTGGCCCGCGAGGTTCCGCTCGAGGTCGTCGTCATCGAGGGCACGACGTGGGCCGACTGCCTCCGGCAGAAGGCGGACGCGGACATCTACTTCGACCAGGTCGCGCTCGGCTACGGCTGTAATGCTGTCGAGGCGTGGGGCATGGGCATCCCGGTCGTAGCCGGGGCGGCACCCGCCACCCTCGACGAGATCGCCCGCCGCGCTGGCGGATTGCCGTTCGTGGTCGCGGACGAGGGCACGATCTACGACGCGCTCAGGCTGCTCGCGGAACCCGCCGCGAGAAGGAAGTGGGCAACGATCGGGCTCGACTTCGCGCGCCGGTTCCACGCCGACGAGGTTGTGGTGCCGCGTCTGCAAGCCGTGTTCGCATGACGGTCCTCATCGCGATCCCGTACTACGGGGTCCCGGCGGACATGATCGACAAAGCGGTCCGCCACGCGCTCGCCCAGACGCACTCCGAGACGATCGTCATGGTCCTCGGCGATGGGCAGAAGCCGCCCGTCAGCTTCACGCACGATCGGCTCATCGTGGACATGATCCCCGAACATCACGGGGCACCATTTGTCCAGCAGGCGATGATCCTGGGCAGCCCGTTCGAGTGGTACGCACCGCATGGGGCCGACGACTGGATCGAGCCGGATCATATCAAGAGCCTCTTGGCGCTCGGCGCCCGCGTCAACGGCTCGGGCGTGATCTGGTACGACCAGGCGGGCAAGCGTCCACAACTGTTCCGCTCGAGCCGGACGTATATCGAGTTCGGCGTGCTCGACACGTCCATGCTGCGGGCGATCGGCGGCTACAACGCGGCGGAACCGTGCGGGCAGGACAGCGTGCTCATCAGCCTCCTCGCCCAGACGGAAGTGGTGCGCCTATCGCGGCGCCCGACGTATCACAAGGTCCACCGCGCGGACAGCCTGACGCACCATCCCGACACTCGCGGCGGATCGCCCCTGCGGACGGGCGTTCGGATACGCAACCGGGCCATCCTCCTCGAATGCGCCCGCAAGGGCCGGGATCGGGTGGCCATCAAGGACTACCGAGCATCGTTGCTCTCGCCAGAGGTGGCGGGCGCGCTCGAGGATGCCGCGGCCCTCGTGGCGCGACGCTTGACATGATGCGCTAAGATGGTTCCGCGATACGGTATGTCTCCCGGGTGAGCTAAAAGCCTCTATCGCATCGGTGGTCACGCGCATGTGCCCCAGAGCGCAAGTCCTTATGAGGGTTTGCCTCCATGCAAGACGACACCACCGTAGACACGATCACCACAAACGCGGATCTCGGCCCGCTGAAGCAGCTCGACTTCCCTGACGAGCATGTCCTCGCGGTCGATACCGAGAAGCGCCAGATGCGCCTCCGCGTCCTCCGATATGACGAAGTAGTCACCCACCCAGCCTATGGGCGGATGCTGTTCCAGCGCGGCGTCTTCGGGGCCGTCGATCCCTCACAGGTCCGTGCCCGCATGGATCACGAGGACCCACCGACTGGCCTCGGCATCGCATATGAGGACCTTCCCGATGCGCCGTATTTGACGGTCCGCATCTCGAAAACCCAGCGAGGTGACGAGCAACTGACGCTCGCCCGCGACGGCGTATCGCGTGGCACTTCCCCAGGCTTCCGGGACATTCCCGGGCGCCCACAGCAGAAGTTCATCGATGGCCTCCCGACGACGGTCTACGGGCCGAACTCGGCGGTGCTCGGCGAACTGTCAACCACATGGATGCCCACCTTTTCGGGTGATGGCGTCATGTCAATCCTGCATTCGCAGGAGAAAGGATCTGGCCCGACAATGGCCGAAGATACCCAGGCTCCGGCCACCGGAGTCATCACGCCTGGCATGGACTACGAGAAGCTGACCGCAGCGATCGTGGCCGCCAACGCGGACCACACCCGCGACGAGAAGCTCGACAAGGCGCTTGGTGCGTTCGATCAGATGATCGAACTCCAGCGGGCGCAGTTCAACGTCCCGAAGGGCGAGGCTCGCAAGCCCAAGCTCAGCGATTGGGTCGAGATCACGCTGCGCCGGATGCGTGGCGAGGCGATCCCCAGCGCGCTCATCAAGGAACTCGCGCTCGATGACGTGGTCACGACGGAGCAGCCCGGCCTCGTGCCGAACCTGCTCGTGCCGGACTACGACGATCTCATCAGCCAGAGCCGTCCGTTCCTCGGCTCCACCCGGCAGATCGCGCCGCCCGCCACGGGCACGTCGATGCTCCTGCCGATCATCACGACACGCGCTGTCGCTGGCACCCAGGCGGGGTCGGCCGAGAAGGGCGTGCTCACGACGACCGCCACCAAGGTCGGGACCGGAACCTTCCCCTATGTCTCGGTCTTCGGCGGGGCCGACATCAGCATCCAGATGATCCAGCGGGCGGACCGCTCGTTCTTCGACCTCCTGACCGGGGACATGGGTGAAGCCTATGCCCTCGACAGCGAGGAGAAGGCAATCGCCGCCCTCTTGGCGGGCTACACCCCCAGCTCCGGCGGGGCGAAGGCGCCAACAAACGGCGGGGTCCTCGATCCCGAGAACCCGTTCTTCGGTGTGGCTTGGCAGAACTCGATCCTCGCGTGCAAGCGGGCCCCGACCCACATCTGGATGAGTGCCTCGGCCGTCGGGGCGTTCATCGACGCCAAGGCGCCGCTCACCAACGCACCGCTCTACTCGACCCTCGCAGCGGCCTTCACGGCCGGTGGCGGGACGGGCGGCACCCTGTCTGGTCTCACACCCATCTACGTCCCCGCGCTCGACGGCTCGGCCGTGGATGTCATCGTTGGACCGTCGCGCGGCTTCGTGTGGGCCGAGGATAAGGCGCTCAACCTCCAGGCGGACGTTCCATCCACCGCGGGCCGCGACATCGCCCTCGTCGGTGGGATCTTCCCGGCGCCCCGCAACGCGGACGCCTTCACGACGTACACGGTCGCCAGCTAAGCGTGATCGATGTCCTGGCCTCGGCGCCGCACTATGCCGACCATTTGGCGGCGGTGTTCGGCGCGTTGCCAGGCGACACTCGGGGGTCATTCATGACCACCGACACCAAGACCGCCGAGCGGGTTCGCTCGCTCGGCTACGTGCCCAGCGAGCCGCGGGGATCGGATCGTCCGGTCCTCGCGGCCGCTTACGGCGACATGAAGCGTGCATCCAATCTGGGCCGGTCCCAAATCGCGCTCATGGAACACGGGGCCGGCCAGTCCTACGGCGGGCGCGGCGTCCAACACGGTAGCTATGCCGGTGGAGCACATCGAGATGCGGCCAGCCTATTCCTACATCCGGGGCCACATCCGGCAGCGCGCGATCAGCGAGCCTATCCGCGCGCACGAGTTGAGGTTGTCGGCTCGCCGCATCTCGATACGCTTCCACGGCGTGAGGGACCTCCGGGCCGCGTGGTTGCCTTCACGTTCCACTTCAATGGTCCGCTTTGTCCCGAGACGCGGACGGCCTACCCCGACTTCTTCCCGTTCATCGCGGGACTCGCGGGCCAGTACGAACTCCTGGGCCACGGCCACCCGATGCTCTGGACGGCGGGACGACCCGGCCGGCAGTTGGCGGATCGCTATCGCGCAGTCGGCATCGAGC
>JBDTQJ010000113.1:0-6468 GCA_039932235.1 Chloroflexota bacterium | reverse complement strand
TCACGTCGAGCTGGAAGCGGGCGGCGTTGAGGCGTTTGATCTGCTCGTCGCTGGGAACGAGCACCTTACCGCCCTGGTGGCCACACTTCTTGGCCCCCGGCTTCTGGTCCTCGATGTGGTAGCCGGGCACCCCGGCCTCGACGAAGCGGCGGACGAGGTTGCGGACATGCGCGTCGCCACCGTGGCCGGTATCGGCGTCGGCGATGATCCAGGGTTGATAGTCGATCTCCGGCGTCGCTTCGCGCTGTGCATCGGTCATGCGGGAGCGGGCGAAGCGCTGGTTGCGATCGGCGGTGAGGAGTGCGCGGACCAGGCCCGCGGCCTCGTTGGGCACCTGGCCCAGCGGATAGCTCGCCAGATCGGGGCCGGGGTCTTCGTCCATAGACCCCTTGGCCGAAGTGGCCCAGCCGCCGAGGTAGATCGCCTCGACCCCGGCCCGCTTCATGGCGACGGCCTGCCCGGGAGAGTAGGGACCGTAGGTGGTGATCGAGCGCCGCTGCTGGAACAGCTCTCGCAGCCGGGCATGGAACCGATCCGCGGCATTGCGCGCGACTGGATAATCGGTCTCGATCCTCCCGCGCTGCTCGACGACCTGGCGTGCGGAGTACAGGCGAATGGTCGCCGCGAAGCGCTCGTCCCTCATCCAGCGGCGAGTGGGGGCCACCTCATCAGCGAGCGGGCCATCGATGCCGTTCGTCGATTGCGGCGCATGCGACGTGGCGATCACGGTGGGCACGGCCGTCCTATTCGTTGGCGTGATCGCGGTTGCAGAGGTCCGGGCAGAGGCATTCAGCCAGCTCGGCCACGCTGAGGCGCTGGGGCTCCTCGACCTGCTCGGGACGCCATTGCAGCCACGAGTCGGCCGGCTCGGCACGCTGGGCCGACGACATCGCGTGGGGGAGTCTCGTCGTAGCCTGGGGCTGTCTCGTCGTAATCATTGCCTCACCCTGACGACCCGGGTAGTATCGGTCAAGACGATTCTTTCAATGGATAGCATCAGCATGACCGATACATCCGCTCCCCAGTTCGGACAGCTTCAGGCCTTCGTGGAGGTGGCTCGCCAGGGGACGATCAGCCGCGCTGCCGACGCCCTGTTCGTCAGTCAGCCAGCGCTCACGGCGCGCATCCAGGGACTGGAGCGCGTGATGGGGAGTGCCCTCTTTGCTCGCGGCCGTCATGGCAGCCGCCTCACCGAGGCCGGGCGTGCCTTCCTGCCGCACGCCGTGCGAGCACTCACGGCGGTGCAACGGGGCCGCGAGGCAGTCGTCGAGGTAGCCAGCGGAAGCGGCGGACGACTGACCATTGGTGCGGCGCCGGCGGTGAGCACGTACGTGCTGCCGACCATGCTGCATCGGTTCCAGTCGGATCATCCGGGCGTGCACCTGTCGGTGCGCAGCGGCCACTCGGAGGACGTGCTCGAGATGCTGCTGCGCGAAGAGGTCGAGATCGGCCTGATGCGGCCGATCCAGCACGCCGAGGTGATCTCCTCGCTGCTCTACGAAGACGAGCTCGTTCTGGTCGTGCACCGGGGGCATCCGTTCGTATCGAGCGGGCAGATCCGGATGGAGCGAATGGCGACCGAGCACCTCATCCTGTTCGACCGCACGAGCTCGTATCACGAGCTGACGAGCGCCGTCCTCCGGCAGGCCGGCATCGCGCCGCGAGGGTACCTGGAGGTGGACAACATCGACGCGGCAAAGCGGATGGTGGAGCAGCGCCTGGGGATCGCGCTCCTACCCCGCACATCCGTCCTGGCGGAGATCGGGACCGGTCGCCTGTTCCCGGTCAAGATCAGCGACATGGCGCCGGTGAAGCGCCAGATCGTGGTCGCGCGGCGACGCGACGCCGGCGAGATGAGCCCCGCGGCAGCCGCGTTCCTGCGAACCCTCGATGCGTTGCGGCCGGACGAGGAGCGCTCGCACCGATTCCTCGCCTGAGGCGCGACCGGTCAGCCAATCTTGAAGGTCCCGATGGCTGCGCGAGTTGGTGCCCGATCGGGGGTACCCGGGGCACAGGGGCGCATACTGGGTGCCCAGCCCCGGTGTGTTGCTCGCGTTCCAACCGTCGTCGGACGGATGCCCCGGATCTCGCATCAGAGGCACTCCGTATGACTCAAACGCTCGAGCGTAAGCACGTGATGGTCATCAACGACGCCGAGGAGATCATCGAGCTCTTTCGCGACATTCTCGAGGGGATGGGACCCCGCGTGTCCGCGACGACCTATGCCCCCGCACGGGCGATGCTGGACGGCCAGCGATGACGGACAAAGCACGTGAGGCGCTCGAGCTTCGGGCGATCGTGGTCTCGACCCGTGCGGCGCTGGGGACGTCTCCCGATGCGACGGACGCGGAAGGCATCCGGACCACGTCAACCGAGTTGCTCGCGCGGCTGCTGGAGCGTGTCATCCGCGACGGGGCGGATCCCGCGGTCATCGCCGACGTGCGGGCGGCTCGTGCCGCGCTGTGGCCATAGCGCGGCCAAGAAGCGACAGGGATGATTGATCCGGCCGCGCTGACCGCGCCGATGAATGGGAGACCAAGTCTCAACCGGGGCCACGGTCGCCCTACTCAGTCGTGGCTGTCTCCAACAAGGCGGTGAGCGCGATGGCGGTCGAGAGCTGCCAGTTCATCAGCCGTGGTGAATGTTTCCAATCGCAGGAATGATCCCCGCGCTGGTCCCCTCACCCAAGAAGTCGCTCAGCGCCTTCGATCAGCGCACGCCGTTGCTTGTAGGCACCACACGCTTGGGTTGCCCTAGCCATTCCCGGCCACACCGGAGTACAACTATCCGCAGGCGGGGAGCGAAGAAGTGCGGTCCCAGTCAATGGCCGCCGGGGGACGCGCACGGAGCTACTGGCGAACCCGACCCGCCGCGATATGAGGTGCCCAGCATGCGACGCGTGCTTCTCTCATCGGCGACGGCCCTGCTTCTCGCCACCGCCATCGCCCCCGTGGCGCTGGCCGCGGGGCCGGTCAACGGCTGCGCCCACGAAGCGTCCGGCTACTTCCTGGTCGACCGGGACGAGTGGTGGGCGATCACGGTCGCTGGGTTCCAGGCGGAGGGGCTGACGGTATACGAGGCGGGTGGAACGACGTTCACCGCATCGTTCGAGGCCTTCGCGGTGGAAGCCGGCTTTGCTAACGCCGCTGCGCTCGAGACCTTCGTCAGGGTCGAACAATGGGCGGAAATCGACCACAACGACAACGGTCTGGTGTGTATGAAGCGCCGCCCGGTGACCCGCGGTAACCCGGCCTACTTCTTCAATGGCGTCGACGACGTGGCAGCCGCCCCCGCCTGACCGACCATTGCACGGAGGCCCCGGCTAAGAGCCGGGGCCTCCGGTTGGACGAATGTCTTGGCGCCAGTCGTCAGACAAGCCGTTAGTTGGAGGGTCTTGCAGACCGTCGAACCGCCGTCGGCCTGCCCGGACGAGGTCGGAGACAACTTCATCTTCGGGCTCGGCGACGACAGCGAATTTCACTTCCAGCCGGGGGAGACGGCGCGGATATGGGCCGTCCATGGCGCCGCAGACCCGATCATCATCGTCCTCGAGTCATTCATTGCTGAAGGATTCGCCGAGCTACTGCCGATCGCTGACGAGATCCTGGGCTTCCATGACGATCAGCTGAGGCCAGCTGAAGCTTTGCCATCACCCATTGGGGCCTGTCGTTGCGGCCGGTGCCCTGATGGTCCGCGCCGAGGCGGAGCTGCTGGGTGCTGTCCGGGAGGAGTTCGACGCCAGGGCTCGCGATGTCACCTTGATATCTTCTCCCCGCGTGCCGCCTGACCATCGCGGTGATCTTGCGCCGTAGGCGGCTTCGCCGGCTCCACGGGGACGCTCGAGCTCAGCATCCAGTAGTTGCGGTGGGGCGGCGGGGCTCGCGATATCTCCCTTGATATTTAGTGCCCCACCGCCGCGCAAGGCCCCTGCAGCAACGCTGACGCCACCGGCCACCGTGGCGCGATACATGCGCTGCCTGGATTGCTCAGGCCTCCAGGCGCGCGGGTACCGCAGAGGGCCCCTCAGGGCTGGCCGCGGACCGGCCGGAACAACAGTCCCTAGCGCCTACTTCCGCGGCCATGCGGGCCTCTCGGACGCGAAAGGAGGCGGGCGGCGCCGTGCCTGGCCGGAAGGCGACGCGGTGCGGGCTATCACGTGACGCGGTTGACGCGAGGAATATCATGTGGGCGATGCGCGCAATGCCGCTCGTCTTGGCGATCATGGCCCTCGGATTGACGTCCTGCACGAGCCTTGGCGGCGCGTCCGGCCCACCCAGCGAACAGCCGACCGCGACGCCCCAACCCACCGCGACCGCGACGCCACAGCCCACCCTGCCTGCCATTCCGGCTCAGCTCCGCGGCGAGTGGCAGACGACCCTCAGCTACGGTGAGCAGTTGACCCTGACCCTCACCGACACCGGCTACCAGGTCAAGCGCGGCACGGAGACGGTCCACGGCGGGTTACGCGTCGCTGACGGCCAGATCACCTTCCTCCGCTCGGGCGAATGCGACGGCGTGGGCACCTACCAGTGGTCGCTGACGGGCGGGCAACTTACGTTCCAGCCGGTGGCGGCGGACCAGTGCCCCGGACGGGCTGGCGTCATTGTCGGGCAGACGTATACGCTGGCTGGCGGCTAGTAGAAGGTAGCGGGGACGACGACCAGGTCCAGGTGGCGCCCGCCGCGCCTCGGCAGCGCGACCCAGGCTGTTGGTCCCGTCGGGTTCAATCCGCGCTGGATGCTGGGGGATCGCGGAGCGTCGTCCGGTTGCCGCGGCCCGGCATCACCGGTATCCTCGAAGACCCAATTGGCGGAGTAGCTCAGTGGCAGAGCAGGGGACTCATAAGCCCTTGGTCGGTGGTTCGAATCCGCCCTCCGCTACCACATCCCTGGATGGCCTCGCGCAGGCCGTGCTGCGCGGCGCACGCGCGCTCGGCATTCCAGCAGACGCGCAGCTCGTGCTGGCCGTCTCGGGCGGCCCCGATTCGGTCGCCCTGCTGCATGGCGCCGCCAACCTCGCCCGGACCGATGCCGTCGCGTGGCGCCTGACGGTCGCCCATCTCGACCATGGCCTCCGGCCGGAGAGCGGGGAGGATGGCTTCTTCGTCGGTGGCCTCGCCGCATCGCTCGATCTGCCCTTCGCCTCCCGGCGTACCGATGTCGCCGCGCTGGCGCGCGACGAGCACCGCAGCCTGGAGGAGGCCGGTCGCGAGGCCCGCTACCGCTTCATGGTCGAGCTCGCAGGCAGTGATGGCCTGATCGCGACCGCCCATACCGCCGACGATGCGGCGGAAACCGTCCTCATCAACCTGCTGCGCGGAAGCGGCCTTGCCGGCGCCAGCGGCATCCCGGTGCGCCGCGGCAACATCGTCCGTCCCCTGATCGCCGAGCGCCGCGCAACCCTGCGCTCCGTGTTGGACGAGGCGCAGCTCGCCTATCGCCTCGACCCGAGCAACGAGGACCCTGCATTCCTGCGCAATCGCGTGCGCGCCGAGCTGCTGCCGCTGCTTGAGCAGCTTCGCCCGGCGGCCGTCGAGTCGATCGCGCGCTTCGCGAGCCTCGCCGCGGACGACGACGCGCTGCTCGACGCCGTGGCGGCCATGGAGCTGGGGCGACGCACCGACGACACCGGCACGCTGGACTGGCACGCGCCGCCGGATCGCGCCCTGGGACGCCGGATGCTGCGCCTGGCGATCGGCGATCCGGCACCCAGCGCAGAGCGCATCGAGGCGTTGCTGGAGGCGGCGGAGGGGCCTCGCGGCGGCCTGCGCATCGAGCTCGGCGCAGGCCGGAGCGCATCGGTCCGAGAGCGAATCATCACCATCGAGTGAGCCACCTGTCCCTCCGGCGCGTATTGTCAATGCCGGGCATCGATGACCCATCGGTCCCTGGCCTGATCGGTCGAGTGGCTCGACCGGGGTGGCGCACCTATACTTGCGGCCCGACGACATGTGACGTCGGGCGCGAACCCGAGACAGAAAGAGAACTACCTTGAGCAGCCGACTCGTCCGCAACAGCGTCGTGCTCGTTGTCATGGCCGTCTTCGGGCTGGCACTGCTGTGGACCTACATCGTCGACAACAGCTCCGCCCCCCCGTACACCTATAGCCAGCTCATGGTCGACGCTGCCGCCGGCAAGGTCGACTCGGTGACCCAGGACGGCACCAAGCTGAGCGTCGTCGTCGGCGGCAACACCCAGAATCCCAAGACCGCCGTCGTCTCGTCCGAGCTGATCGACGTGCGCGCCGACCTGTGCGCCGCCGTCGGGGCCGCGAATCCCGCGGAGTGCGTGGCGAGCGTCAAGTACGGTGCCGTCGAGGAGAGCGCCGCCGGCGGCATTCTCACCCTCCTGATCACCGCCTTCCTGCCGGTCCTCCTGATCGGCGGGTTCATCTTCTTCATGATGCGCCAGGCGCAGGGCACCAATAACCAGGCGATGAGCTTCGGCAAGAGCCGGGCGCGCATGTTCC
>JBDTQJ010000112.1:0-6589 GCA_039932235.1 Chloroflexota bacterium | reverse complement strand
ACGAGGTCCATATCCGCGACGGCGGCGACCTGCACATTCCCGGGTATGCGTTCGCGCCGGTCTTCTCCATCTGGACGACCATCGAGGAGTGCCTCAACCCGCCCGTCGTGTGGCAGGACGGCGGATGGCACACCACCGAGCCCTTCAGCGCCCCCGAGGCGTTCCCGTTCCCGGAGGGCATCGGTCCGGTCGAGTGCGTCAACGTCGAGCACGAGGAGGTGCTCCTCGTCCCGCGCGCCCTCGATGTGAAGAAGGTCACCTTCAAGTACGCGCTGGGCGCCGACTTCATCGAGAAGCTCAAGTTCCTCCACGACATCGGCCTGGATCGGACCGAGAAGGTGACGGTCCGCGGCGTCGAGGTCAGCCCACGCGACCTCGTGGCCGCCGTGGTCCCCGACCCGATCGGCATGGGCGACAAGATGCGTGGCCGCGCCATCGTCGGGACGTGGGTGATCGGTCGCAGGGATGGGCAGCCGCGCGAGACGTTCCACTACCAGATGGCCGATGCGCAGGAAACGATGGAGCGCTACGGCTCGCAGGTCGTCGGCTGGCAGACCGGCTTCAACCCGGTCATCGCCATGGAGCTCATCGCCAGCGGGGCGTGGTCGGGCAGCGGGGTGCGCATTCCCGAGCAGATGGACCCGGACCCCTACCTCGCGCTGCTGGACCGATACGGCATCCACCACGCCGTCTCTGAGATGGAGCCCGGGGCGCACCTACCCACCTGAGGCCTGCATCGGTCATGCTGGCGGCTCCAGTAGACCGATAGCGAGGCCCACCATGAACGTTGATGAACTGCTGACCGGCGCGCGCGATGCGATGCGTGCCTCGATCGTGTTCGGCGAGCCCGTCGAGCGCGACGGGATGACCGTCATCCCGGCTGCCAAGGTGCGTGGTGGCGCTGGTGGTGGCGGCGACGCGGAGAACAACGGCGGCGCCGGCTTCGGGCTGACCGCCCGACCGGCGGGTGCCTACGTGATCCGCGGTGGCACAGTCGAGTGGCAACCTGCCATCGATGTCAACCGGATCGTGCTCGGTGGACAGCTGGTGGCAATCGCCGCGCTGCTCGTCCTGCGCACCTGGATCAAGTCGCGCCGCTGACCGTGGGACGGCACGAGAGCCGCCTGGCGGGAGGCGGCTCTCGAGATCTGGGAATGCGAAATGGTTGCGGGGGACGGATTCGAACCGCCGACCTTCGGGTTATGAGCCCGACGAGCTACCACTGCTCCACCCCGCGATGGAGGCCGTATGGTAGGTCATCGGGCCGCATCGGTCAACCGCCGAGAGACTCGTGTGACCGGCATGCGGTTGGGTACAATGCGGCGCAGGACGCACCGCCACATGCGCCCGGGCACACCCGTGCACCAGCGCGGAGGTGCCGATGCTCTCTCGAGGTTCCGCAACCCAGGAGGCTGTGAGCGCGCGCAGATGACCGGCAGGTACAAGAAGCTCCGTCCCTACGACGAGGCGCCCCGCGGACGCCGATCCTTCATCCCGTCGGCGCCCGACAGCGCGGCAGGGATGTGGTTCGCGCTTGCCGCCATCTGGCTCCTCGTCGCCGCCGGCATCGGCCTGCTGTGGGTCGGCCTGCGCATTGCACCCGCCTTCTTCCCCGACGCGCTGCCGAACGGGATCGACTTCTCGTTCGTTATCCCGATCGTTAACTGGACGTTCGCGTTCACGCCCGAGACGGTGACCTCCGGCTTCTTCGCCGCCCTCGTGTGGGGGTGGCTCACCAACGCGGCGATCGCCGGCATCTGGTACGTGACGCCGCGCCTCACCGGGCAGCCGCTGGCCAGCAACGCGCTGGCCAACGTGGCGCTTGTCCTGTGGAACCTGGGCGTGGCGGCGAGCCTGGCGGCCGCCTACATCAATGAGCTCAGCACGCCCGGCCTGCTGATGGAGGCGCCGTGGTGGATCGATGGCCTCCCGCTCCTCGCCCTGCTGGTGGTGAACCTCGTCTTCTGGCGCAGCGTGCTGACCAGCATTCGCGGCGCGTACGTCTCGATCTACTACCTCGGCCTCGGGTTGCTCGCGCTGCTCGGCTTCTACGGTCTCGGGGCGCTGAGCGAGCTGCCGTTCATCAGTCTCAACGACACGACCCATGCCCTGATCGCGGCGGCCTTCCTGCGCCTCGTCTTCGTCTACTGGGTGGTCGGCGCGGCCGTGGGGGCGCTCTACTACGTCGTCCCGCGCGCCACCGGCAACCCGCTCTACTCATCCGGCCTCGCCCTGCTGGGCCTGGGGCTGTGGTTCGTGCTCGGAATCGGTTCGGCATTGGGGTCCCTGCTCGACCCATCGGTACCGCGCTTCGTCACCTCCCTCGGCGGCGCCGCCACGATCATGCTCGTGGTGCATGCCTTCATCGTGATCGCCAACCTGTTCCTCACCATCAGCGGCCGCTGGTCGCTGGTGCTCGGCAGGGGATCGATCCCCTTCGCCGTCATTTCGCTCGCCTTCCTGGGCGCGTCCGCGATGCTGGATGCCATCGGCTCGCTGAGCGGCGTGCAGACCCTGGTGGGGCGCACCAGCTGGACGATGGGCAGCTGGCTGTTCCTGACCGCCGGCGCGGCCACCTTCGCCTGGTTCGCGACTGCGGACCACGGGCTGCCGCGCATCCTGCGCCGCGACTGGCACGCCAGCCCGCTCGCCGGGATCCAGCTCTGGGGCACGTTCGGCGGCGCCACCATCGCAGGCCTGTCGCTCATGGCCGGTGGCCTCGCTGAGGGGTCACTGCGCGCCGGCGCGGCGGCTCCGGAAGAGCTGCGAAGCACGCTCGCCTGGTTCGATGTCGTCGCCGGCATCGGCTTCGGGCTCATCGCCCTGGGAGCGCTCGCCTTCCTGGGCGAGCTGTTCCTGCTCTTCACCTCCGGCCATCGCGCCGACTACGTTGTCGCACCCGTGACCGCTGCCCCGCCGCCGGCAGCCGCAGCAACGACAGCCACCGATACCGCCACCGCAACAGGCAGCTGATACCCACATGAGCGTCCGCACCCCCATCGAGTCGCGCACCTCCGGCCTGCCGGCCTGGGCGCTGTGGCTCACCGTCTTCGTCGTCCTCGTCGGCGGCGTCTACCTGGCCACCAACCTGGCCGGCGAGAACCCGCCGCTGGTCGGGCCGCTGCCCAGCGGCTCCGGCGGCCCGGGCGGCGCCGGCGCAGCGATGGCGCTCATCGAGCGCGCCGGTTGCCAGGCCTGTCATGGCCAGGACCTCCGCGGCAGCGGCGCGTTCCCCAGCCTGCATGGCGTGGGCGCAGGCCCGAAGAGCGAAAACCTCCAGGAGCTGGCCGCCGCCGAGCCCGATGACTGGATCCACATCTGGATCAAGGGCGAGGATCCGCGCGTCTCGGATCCCGCCTTCCGGATGGGCATGCCCGCCTTCGCGGGCACCCTCACGGATGACGAGATCGACACCATCGTCGAGTACCTGAAGACTCTCCCGTGACCGATGGCGCCGGCCGGCCGGCGCGCACCAGGCCGGTCCTGATCGGGGGGGCCGAGATGGGGGAGATCGACGAAGCCGCGCTGCGGCTCGGGCTGTCCGAGGATGCCCTGATGGAGAGCGCCGGCGCGGCGGTGACCGAGGTCGCGTTGGCGGAGCTGGCACGCCTCGACGAGGGCGTCGTCGGGCCCGGTGGCGCCCTGGCGGATCCGCCCCTGGCGGTGGTGCTGTGCGGTCCCGGCAATAACGGCGGCGACGGCTTCGTGGTGGCGCGCCGTCTTGCGGCCGCCGGCCGGCGGGTCATGACGGTGCTCGTCGGGGACCCGAGCCACTTCCATGGTGGCGCGGCGGGCCACAACTGGGCGGTCCTGCAGGCGATGGCATCGGCCGGCGCACTCGACCTGTTCGTTGCGCCGTCGCCGGACCTGCTGCTCCGCCTTCGTGAGCGCATCGGGCAGGCGACCCTGCTCGTCGACGCGCTGCTTGGCTCCGGCGCCAGCGGCCCCCTGCGCGAGCCGATCTCGACCGCGGTGGACCTCGTCAATGCGATCCGCAGCCACGCCCGTGCCGACGGGCGGCCGTGCAGCGTGCTGGCGGTCGATACCCCAACCCGCATCGACCTCACCGGCGGCCTGCGCTCGACGCCGGTCGTGGAGGCGGACGTGACGGTCACCTTCCACCGCGCCAAGGCCGGCTTCGCGCTCGACGCCGAGGCGCGCCGCCTGGCAGGGCGCTACCTGGTGGCGCCCATCGGCATCCCCACCGAGGCGGAGGCAGGGATCGTCCCCGACGACGGGGAGTGGCCGCCCGCGCGCATCACCCAGGTCAGCTGGGGCGAGCCGCACCATGACGAGGCCGGCCACGTCGATCGGATCCGCCCCGGCGACGGGATCGGCGCGGGACCCGGACTGGAGTAGGGCGCGGCGCTAGCGGCTGCCCGGCTTGACGGCTGCGGAGCCGGCAGCGCACAGCGGGCAGGCGTCGGCGGTCCAGGAGGGGATGTCGATCCGCCCCAGGGCGTGGAGCGGTGGGGCGCCATCGATCGGTCCAGCGGAGCGGTCCACCATGACCGCCGCGGCCAGTGGCTCGACGCCCGCCGCGCGGACCGCGTCGACCGTCTCGATCAGCGACAGGCCGGTGGTCAGGATGTCGTCCACCAGCACCACCCGCTCGTCGGGTGTCACGGTCCAGCCGCGCCGCAGCCGGCGGCCACCGCTCTCCACGCGTTCGGCGAAGATGCCGCGCACCGTGCGCCCCAGCCGCTCCCCGAGCTGGCGCCCCGTCTCGTGGGCCAGCAGCACCCCGCCGGTCGTCGGCCCCACCACCAGCGTCGGCTCGTACGGGCTGAGGGCATCGGCCATGCGCCGTCCGATCTCGACCGCCAGCTCCGGGTACTGCAGCACCCAGAACTTCTCCAGGTAGCGGCCGGCGTGGCGGCCGCTGGTCAGGATGAAGTGGCCGTCCAGCAGCCCGCCGGTGGCGGCGAACAGCTCCTCGACCGTCAGCTCCTCCCAGGCGCGGCCGAACCCGGGACCGTCGCTCGTCGTCACGGGCGCAGGGCTACTCGTAGACGGCGCTGAAGTCGACGTGCGGGTAGCGCTCGGTCAGCGCATCGGTCACCCACTGCAGCACGTCGGCAGGGTCGTAGTACTCGGCCACGGTGCGCGAGTCCACGATCGACATGCCCGGCCGCGTCGCCTCCTCGGCCGCGACGGAGCCGACCGGCAGGTCCGACAGGTCGAGGCTCGTCTCGAAGCGGCCGTCCGCGCGCAGCACCAGCCCGTCGTCCGGCTCGTCGATGAGGGTCAGCTCGCCGGTCCGTTTGAGGACCTCCTCCGCGTTGGCGGTGAACTCGCGGAGCAGCTGGCGCTGCTGGGCGCCGATCTGGCCGCGGTAGGCGTCCGCCAGCTGCCAGAGGCGCTGGGCGGCGATCGTCTCCTGCTGGGTGGGTGGCAGCTCGGCCTGCCAGTCCGCGGCGGCGGGCTCCCCGACCTCCTCGAGCGACTCCGCCTCCTCCAGGGCGTCGGCGGGGATGAGGTGCTCGGTCGGGTTGGCGGCCGCCTCCATCAGCCAGGCGTAGATGTCGGCCGGGTTGTAGAGCTCGACCACCTCGCTGACCGCCTCGACCAGCTGCTCCTCGTCGTACCACTCGCTGTCCGCCGGGTCCTGGTAGGTGAGGCGCGTGGTCCACGTGCCGTCGACGGGGTGGTAGAGGAGGTAGTCGGTCTCGTCGTCGACGAGCTTGATCGGCCCGATCTCCGACAGCCGCTGCCGGTTGTTCTCGAGGAAGCGGCGGAGCTGCTCGGTCGACTCGTAGAGGAAGTCGCGACGCTCCATCTCGGACTCGGCGGCGAGCTCGCGGAGCGCGGTCAGGCGGGGAGCGGCGGTCATGGTCTCCTCATGGCTTGTAGATCATGTCGGGCCCCATCCGTTCCCGCAGGAAGATGGTGTGCTTGGAGTCGAAGATCGACTCGGCCACCCGATGCCCGAAGCCACGCATCCCGGGGTCGGCATACAGCTGGTCCAGCACGGCGTAGTTCGGCAGATCGAGGATGAGCACGTTGTTCCAGGTCGACCCCTCCGTCACGTTGAACCAGCCGACGAAGCGGATCCCGTACTTCGCCTCCGTCTGCCGCGCCTGGCGCGGGAAGATGTGGCGCATGCCGCGCTTGAAGAGGGTGTCGCGCCCCTTGCGCACGTTGAAGAAGGTCACCATCAGGGGCATTCAGCGGTCTCCTGGGTCATCGGTCTGGTCGGTGGTGTCCGTCGCGTCAGCGGCACCGGTCTCGTCGGTGTGCTCGGTGGTGATCACGCGACGGGCCGGCCGTGCGACGCCCACCTGGCGCCCGCGGCTGCCCCGACGCTGGGCGAAGAAGACGCGCAGCAGGAAGACGCTGGTCATGCTCACGAAGAAGAGCAGGAACAGGTCGATGAACAGCAGCACGGTCAGCAGCCACACCGGCCAGCCCCAGGTGAAGAGGCCGACCGGGATGAGCAGCAGGATGACCGCGAAGAGGATCGCCTGGAGGGTGAAGCACCCCAGGCCCGGCCCCTCGTTGGGATCGAGGTCCTCGTTGTAGCGAACTGTCATGCATCACTGTGGCGCGAGGTGAAGTGGGCCGCCGCATGGTCCCATATCCGTGCCCG
>JBDTQJ010000111.1:0-6697 GCA_039932235.1 Chloroflexota bacterium | reverse complement strand
CCGGCATCGGTACCGATACGGCACCGCCGTCAGTTATGTGCCCTGACGCACCGAACCATGACCGGTTTCTCGGTGCGCCGACCTCCGGGTGCGCTAGGGTTTGCGGACAGCCATCCGGTGGATCCCGAGCCCGCCGCGACCCATCCCCCTCCACGAGGATTCCGCCCCGATGTCGCTCGCTCCGACCCGTCGCCTGTTCGCGCTGACCATCTCCCTCGCCCTGGTGGCCGGCTTCCTGCCCTTCGGCAGCGCCTCGCGCGCCGCGACGGGTGATCCGGTCCTCATCAACGAGGTCCTCGTCAGCACCACCAGCGCCGACGTCGAGTTCGCCGAGCTCTACGGCGTGCCCGGCACCTCGCTCGCGGGGTTGAGCCTCATCGCTGTCGAGTCAGACGCGGGCACAACATACGGGCACATCGACGCGCGGAAGGACTTCACCGCGGCCGACATCATCGGTGGCAATGGCTATCACCTGGTGGGCAACGCGCTGGTGGCGGGGGCCTACGGCGTCACGCCCAACAGCGACCTCGCCGACGGGTTCATGGAGAACGGCAGCCTCACCGTCGCCCTCGTCACGACCGCGTCGATCACTTCCACCTCAGTGACGGGGTCAGAGGTCGTCCGCGACTCGATCGGGATCATGGACAGCACGACCGACACGCCGGCGCTCGGCGCGCCGCACTTCGGACCTGAGGGGACCTTCCTTCCGGCCGGGGCGCATCGTGTCGCGGTGGGTGTCGACACCGATACCGCCGCTGACTGGGCGTTCGCGGACTTCAGTCTCGTTGACGCCATCAACCCGAACACGCCGACCGCGGGCACACCCTACGGCGGTGCCGGCGAGGTCGTCGCAGACTGCGGCGACGCCATTCGAGCGCTCGAGGATGCGGCTGCCAGCGCGACCGTGAGCGCCTCCGACTCGGACGGCACCGTCACCTCGTTCACCATCCAGGGTGTGAGCCCGACCGACCCGGGCACCTTCAGCATCGGTACCGTCACCCCGTCGCCATCAGCCGGCGCGCCGGCCAGCGCGCAGGTGCTCATCGGGGCGACCACCCCCGCGGGCACGTACACGGTCACCGTCCAGGCCGCGAACAACGACGCGACACCGCAGACCGATACCTGCGAGCTGACCGTCACGATCGAGCCCGTCCTCACGGTGGGCGAGGTCAACGGCCAGACCACCGATGAGGAGGACGGCACCGCCGACATCAACGACTACAACGGCCAGACGGTGACCCTGCGTGGCGTCGTCACCCAGCGGCTGCGCCTTCCCACCGCGTCCGGTGGCCAGAACTACGCCTTCTTCCTCCAGAGCACGACGGCCGGCGCCGACGGCGACCCGCTGACGAGCGATGGCCTCTACGTCTACATGGGCCGCTTCACCACCCTTCTCCGCGAGGGCAGCGGCTCCTACTTCCCCGTCGTGGGTGACCAGCTCGTGCTGCGCGGACCCATGACGGAGTTCTTCAATCTCACCGAGTTCAACAACCCACGCGTCGTCGCCGTGGAGCGCACCGGCGTGCCCACGAGCGAGCTGACCGTCACCGAGGCGACGCCGCCAGACGACCTCGCCGACGCGAACCGCTACTGGGAGCGGCACGAGGGGATGCTCTTCCACCTCGACGCCGGTGCTCAGGTGACCGCGCCGCGCGACGTCTTCTCCAGCACCTACGACGCGGAGGCATGGGTCATTCGCGGCGACCACCCGCTCGCGCAGCGCAGCGACCCGTATGCGCGACGCGTGTTCCGTGACCCGCATCCGCTCGATGACATCGGTCCCGCCGGGTCGTTCGACAACGGGAATGGGATGCGCATCCTGCTCACCAGCCACGGCCTCAAGTGGCTGACCAGCTCCAACACGACGCTCATCGCGCCGGCCCGGACCTTCGACACCGTCACGAACGCCCTCACCGGCGGCCTGACGTACACGTTCGGCAAGTACGGCATCGAGGTTCAGCAGCAACCGGCGCTGTCGCAGGGCGTCGATCCGGCGCTCAACGCGCCGCCGTCGGCGGCGGTCGCCGGCGCCGAGTACGCGACCAGCGACTACAACGTGGAGAACCTCTACGACTTCCGCGACGACCCGTTCGACGGCTGCGACTTCCTGGGCAACACCGGCTGCTTGGGCGTGAGGCCGCCGTTCGACTACGTGCCGCTCTCGCAAGCGGACTACGAGCAGCACCTCGCCGACCTGGCGGCACAGATCGCCGGGCCGATGCACGCCCCGGACATCCTCATGATCCAGGAGGCCGAGGACCAGGACATCTGCTCGGTCGTCGGAGGCACCATGTCGTGTGGCACGACGAACGACGCGGATGGGCAGCCGGACACGCTCCAGGATCTCGCCCTGGCGATCAGCGCAGCCGGCGGTCCCACCTACGTCACGGCCTACGACCGGGATGGGGCCGATGATCGCGGCATCGTGGCCGCCTTCATGTACCGCACCGATCACGTGGAGCTCCTGCCGGTCACCTCGGACGACCCGGTGCTCAACGCGGACACCGGCATCGACTACCGCGGGACCCCGCTCGCCTTCAACGCCGAGATGAGCAACCCCAAGGCGGTGAACGCGGACCTGCCCGGCGACGTCGACACGTCGACCGGGACCGATGGCTCGAACGTCTACACCCGGGCGCCGCAGGTCGGCCACTTCCGGGTCTGGCGCGACGGCATCGGGACGAGCGTCTTCACCGACCTGTGGGCCGTGAGCAACCACTTCAGCTCGGGTCCCGATGGCCGCGTCGGCCAGCGCATCGAGCAGGCGGCATACAACGCGGCGATCTTCGACGCCATCACCGCCGTCGACCCGGATGCGCGGTTCGTCTCCGCGGGCGACTTCAACGTCTTCCCGCGGCCCGACGATCCGTTCGCACCCGGCGATCCGCTCTTCGGGGCGGACCAGCTGGGCGCGCTCTACGAGGCGGGGCTGCACAACCTCTACGACACCCTCCTCGCCGAGGTGCCGTCGAGCGCGTACAGCTACACGTTCGAGGGCATGGCCCAGACGCTCGACATGCAGTTCGCCAGTGACGCGCTGTTTGCCGAGCTGGTCCAGATCCGGGCAGCCCACCTCAACGCCGACTTCCCCGCCGACTACGACGGTGACGTGGCGCGCGGCGCCTCCGACCACGACCCGCAGATCGCGCGCTGGTCGAAGGAGGTCACCCTGGAGCGCCTGGGCGACCTGGTCGAGTACTACGTCGCGACCGGTGACGTGGATCCCGCAAAGGTGCAGCTGCTGGAAAACCGGCTCGACAAGGCAGCGGCATTCTTGGCCAACGGCCAGACCGATGCCTACCGCTCGCAGCTGGCCGCCTTCGGCGACCAGGCGCAGGACCTGTCTCCGCGCTGGATCTCGGACACCGCGGCCGACGCACTCGAGCGCGAGGCTGACCGCCTGGCCACCCTGTAGTCCCGATGCGTCCCGAACGGCCCCGGCCCCCGGCCGGGGCCGTTCCTCGTTCCGCCGGCCTGTGCGGGGCGTGCGTCCACGCTCGGGTGACGGGCAACGCCCGCGGCTCGACGTTCGTGCTGTGCAGCCTGTCCGCGACCGACCCGCGCTTCCCGCGCTACCCAGCGCTGCCCGTGCTCCGCTGCGCGGGGTTCGATCTACGCGCGACGGGCCAGCGCGGCGAGGAGGAGGCTGACGAGGCGCACCACGACGAGGGCTGAGCGCTCGTTGACGTCGCGATCCGGCACGAGCTCGGTGAAGGCCGCGCCCACCAGCCTGCAGCGGTTCGCCGCGCCGGTCAGCAGGTCGACCGCCTCGTCGTAGGCGAGACCGCCGGGCGAGAGGCCGCTCACCGCCGGCAGGACGGCAGGGTCGAGGCCGTCGCAGTCGAACGCGATGAACAGCGGCGCGTCCACGGGAAGCTGCTCCAGCAGCCACGGCACGCCGCGCTCGCGGAGCTGGCGCGCGGTGATCAGCACGTTGCCGGCAGCCCGGGCGTCGGCGACGTCACCGGGGCGGGCGCTGCCCACCCCGCGCAGGCCGACCTGCACGATCCGCGCGACGTGGCCCATCTCCGCGGCGCGGCGCATCGGGGAGGAGTAGCCATCGCGGATGCCGGCGACGGTGTCGCGAAAGTCGAGGTGCGCGTCGACCTGCAGGACGTGGAGCGGGCCGGCTGCGTCAAGGCCCCGCAGGACCGGGATCGGCACCGAGTCGTCGCCCCCGAGCACGATCGGCACGCTGCCGGCCGCGGCAATCTCGCGGACCGCGGTCTCGGCGCGCCCCGAGTTCCCCGCCCCGTCGGCGGGGTCGCCGGTCACGTCGCCGGCGTCGATGATGCGGTACGTCGATCCCGACGGCAGCATCGGTCCATCGAGGTCGAAGTCGTGGTGCCCGACGAAGCGGGCGAGGCGCTGGGAACGGGCGCGAATCGCGGCCGGTGCCGCCGCGCAGCCGGCGGTCAGCCCCGGCGCCGGGTACGGGACGCCGTGCGGGATGCCGAGGATGGTGGCATCGGCGGCATCGGTCACCGCACCGGACGGGACGCCCAGGAAGGTCGTCACGTGCTGGCGGCCTCGCGGCACGCGCGGCACCGACCAAGCACGCTGAGGTGCGAGAGGTCCACCTCGAAGCCGTGGCTGGCCTCGAATGCCGCCCGGACGGCGATCGCCGCATCGGTCCCGACCTCCCAGCTGGCGCCACATGCCGAGCAGTGGAGGTGGCCGTGCTCCGGTTCGGCGCCGACGTGGTATTCCTCGCGCCCATCCGGCCCGTGGCCGTGGCGCACCAGCCCGATCTGCTCCAGCACGTCGAGGGTGCGGTAGACGGTCGACGGGATGGTGGCCGCGTCGCGCTCGCGGCAGCGCTCCACGAGGGCAGCACCGGTGACATGGCCGCGCGTCTGGCCGAGCACCTCGACCACGGTCCGCCGCTGCGGTGTCCAGCGCAGCCCTCGGGCGCGCAGCTCGTCGCGCACCGAGGCCAGGTCGTCGATATGTGAACCAGAGCGAAGCATGGCGCGTAGTATAGGCAGACGCTCGCTATTGCAACGCATTGCAATAGACCGATGAACTGGCTACACTCGTCATCCTCGAGGAGTTCCCGCGCACCGATGTCACAGCTCCTGGCGCTCGCCGGCTTCGGCTTCCTGCTCGGCATGAGGCACGCCACCGATGCCGACCACGTCATCGCCGTCACCACCATCCTGTCGCGCAGCAACCGCTTCCTGCACGGCACGCTGATCGGCGCGCTGTGGGGCCTGGGCCACACCATCACGGTCGCCCTGGTCGGGGTTGCGATCATCGGCTTCAACGTCGTCATTCCCCCGCCGGTCGGCCTGGCGATGGAGTTCGGGGTGGCGATCATGCTGATCCTCCTCGGCGTCCTCACCCTGAGCGGCGGCATGCGCCGCATCACGGAGCGATTCACCCCGCCCGCACCGATGCACGGCCATCCCCACGAGCACGTCCACGCCCACGCCGAGGTCGCCGAGCCGCACGCCCACGGCCATGCCCACCTGCACGGTCACGGGTCGGACAAGCGTCTGGCCAGCGGCCTCCTGGCGACGTTCGGCTGGTACCAGCTGCTGCGCCCGGTGGTGGTCGGCCTGGTGCACGGCCTGGCCGGCAGCGCCGCGGTCGCCCTGCTCGTCCTGTCGACCATCCAGGACACCGGCGCGGCGCTCGTGTACCTCGTCATCTTCTGCATCGGCGTATCGGCCGGGATGGCGCTGCTGACCACCCTCATCGGTCTGCCGTTCCTCGTCAGCCGCATGCGGTCGGAGAGCCTCAACCGCGTGCTGACGATCGGGTCCGGGGTGCTGTCGCTCGCCTTTGGGCTGTACCTCGGCTACCAGATCGGGATCGTCGACGGCCTCTTCACCGGCGACTTCCGCTGGGATCCGGCCTAGCGCTTTGGCGCCCGCGCTCGATGCGCGCGACCTGCTGCGTGGCGCGTGGCCAGGGACGGGTGGCCCTCGGGAGCTCCCTTGCGCACAATCGGACCGGATTCACGGGGAGCGACCGGTGCCGGCCGGAATGGCCGGTCGGACCGTCCAACGTCACACTCCGCGTGAATCTGGAGGCGGAATGGGCCACGCCGCGCGTGCAACGGTCACGGGGCGTGAAATTGAGACTGCGGATGGCCGGTGCAGCGAGGCAATCCCGCGCACCGCGCGCTGCGGGCTGTGGTGTAATCGACCGACCGCAGCGAGGCACGTGAAGAGACGCGCATGGCGACCGAGACGCAGCACGGAACGATGACCGGCGACGAGATGGTCGCCCTCACCAAGCAGCACACACTTTTCGAGTGGAGCGCCCAGTCGAAGGTCGACCCGATCCCGGTGGCCGGCGCCAAGGGCAGCTACTTCTGGACGCCGGAGGGCAAGCGCTACCTCGACTTCAACTCGCAGCTCATGTGCACCAACGTGGGCCACGGGCACCCGAAGGTGATCGCCGCCATCAAGGCCCAGGCGGAGACGCTCGCCTACGCCAACCCGTTCATGGCCACCGAGCCCCGCGCGCGGCTGGGCAAGAAGCTCTCCGAGATCACGCCCGGCGACATCGACACCTTCTTCTTCACCAACGGCGGTGCCGAGGCCAACGAGAACGCCATCAAGATCGCGCGCTTCTACACCGGCCGCCACAAGATCCTGGCCCGCTACCGCAGCTACCACGGCGGCACCTACGGCGCCATCAGCCTGACCGGCGACCCGCGCCGCTGGGCCGCCGAGCCGGGCATCCC
>JBDTQJ010000110.1:0-6786 GCA_039932235.1 Chloroflexota bacterium | reverse complement strand
AGTTCGAGGTCAACGTCGGCATGGTGGGCATCAATGTCCCCATCCCGGTCCCGGTCGCGTACTACAGCTTCGGCGGCTGGAAGGCCTCGCTGTTCGGCGACCTGCACATGTATGGGCCGGAGGGGATCCAGTTCTACACCCGCGCCAAGGTCGTGACCGCTCGCTGGCCAGATCCGGGCACATCGAAGGTCGACCTGGGCTTCCCCCGAACGCGATGACGCGGTGACGTCCCGCGACGCGGCTCTCGCCGCCGAGGCGTTCAGCCGCTATACCGAGGAGTGGGTGCGTCGCCACGACCGTTGGCAGGTGGTCGCCCGTCACGCCAGCCACCCGCCGGCCAAGTCATTCGTCGAACCCGCCACCTGAGGCGCGCGACGTCCGACCGCGCCGTGCGTGCCACAATGGCGCGCCTATGACCGATCACGAGCATGATCGCCGCGGCGGCGATCGATTCGAGACCCTGGCCGTCCACGCCGGCGCCGAGGCGGATCCCCACACCGGGGCGGTGGTGCCCGCCATCCAGATGAGCACCACGTTCAAGCAGGATGGCGTCGGCGGAATCCGCGACGGCTTCGAGTACGGGCGCTCCGGCAACCCGACCCGGCGGGCGCTCGAGACCGCAATCGCGACGCTCGAGGGCGGCACCCACGGCCTGGCCTACGCATCGGGGCTGGCGGCCACCCAGAACATCCTGTACCTGCTCGATCCGGGCGACCGGCTGCTCATGAGCGACGACGTGTACGGCGGGACGTGGCGCCTCGCCGACAAGGTCTGGAAGCGCTACGGCATCAAGACCGATGCGGTCGATCTGCGCGACCTCGACGCCATCGCGGGCGCCCTCTCCGGCTCGGCACCGCCGCGCATGATCTGGATCGAGACCCCGACCAACCCGCTCCTCAAGGTGGTGGACATCAGCGCGGTGGCGCGCCTGGCGGCCACGACCGGCGTCGTGACCGTCGTGGACAACACCTTCGCCACGCCCTACCTGCAGCGGCCGCTTGACCTCGGCGCCGATATCGTCATGCACAGTGCCACCAAGTACCTCGGCGGCCACTCCGACGTGATCGGCGGCCTCGTGGCGACCCGCTCGGACGAGATGGCCGAGCGCCTCCGCTTCCATCAGAACGCCGCCGGGGCGGTCCCCAGCCCGTTCGACTGCTTCCTGGTGATGCGCGGCCTGCGCACCCTGGCGGTCCGCATGGAGCGCGCGTCGAGCAATGCCGGCCTCATCGCCGCCTGGCTCGGCGCCCGCAGCGAGGTCGAGCGGGTGCACTACCCCGGCCTGCCGGACCACCCGCAGCGCGATCTCGTCGCCCGCCAGATGCGAATGCCGGGTGCCATGGTCAGCTTCGAGCTGCGCGGGGGTGAGGCAGCGGCCCGAGCGTTCGTGGCCGCCACCCGCCTCTTCACCCTGGCCGAGTCGCTCGGCGCGGTCGAATCGTTGATCGAGGTGCCGGCGGCGATGACGCACCTCTCGGTGGCGGAGTCGCCACTCGCGGTGCCGCCGGGCCTGGTGCGGCTCTCGGTGGGGATCGAGAGCGTCGACGACCTGGTGGCGGATCTGGCTGGCGGCTTCACCGCGGCGGCATCGGCCTGATGGGCGACTCGGGCACGCGACCCGGACGTGAGCGCAACGCGGACGGCGAGGAAATCGCAGCCGACGGCCCGACCGAGCTGGTCGAGACCGGGGACGGTGGCCTGGTCGAACGGCTGAGCAGCGGCACCGCGACGCTCCTGCTCGTCTGGCTGATGGGCATCGGTGCGCTGTCGACCCTCGTCGCCGCCTGGCTCTTCGTGCTCCTCGTGAGCGGGGAGCGTCTGGGACTCGGCGACCTGTTCGGCGGCTTCGGGTTCTACACCGCGCTGGGGGGAGCGGCGGGACCGTCCGTCCTGTGGTTGGCTGGCCGTGCGCAGGGGCACTCGGCTGCCTGGTTCGGATGGACCGCGCTGCGCATCGCCGCGCTGATGGTGGTCATCCTCGCCGCAGTGGTGCTCCTGGCGACGCTCGTCCTGGCCGGACGGCTGCCCGGAGCCGGCGTCCTGGGACCCGCGGTTCTGCTGGTCGTGATGGCGGCCGTGCTGAGCCAGGTGTGGGGCCTCGCGACGTGGGGCGCCGATCGCTGGATCGCCCGCGCGCGAGTGGAGTAGCTCAGACCTCGTAGGTCTTCAGCACCTCGGCGACCTCGACCGGACCCTCGAAGGTCGCGGACGCCTGCTTGCGGGCCCAACCGTGATGATCGATGAGCGGCAGGTGGGTCAGCACCAGCTTGCCGGCCCGAGCACGTGTCGCGATCTCGCCGGCCTCCCCTGGCAGCAGGTGGCCCCGCGGCTCGGGCGGGCGGGCGTCCTCCTCCAGCGAGCGGAGGGCAGCCTCGCAGAGAAAGAGGTCGGCCCGGTGGGCGAGCGCGTCGAGGTTGTCGGTGGGAGCGCTGTCGGCGGAGTAGGCGAACACCTTGTCATCGGTGTCACCGTCGCCACGGGCGTGGACCCGGAAGCCCCAGGTGGGAACGTAGTGCTGCATCGCGTAGGGCTCGAAGCGGAGGCCGCGAATCTCGATCGGTCGCTCACCGTCATGCTCCACGAAATCGAAGCTGCGGGCGAAGAAGTCGGGGTAGCCAGCGCCACGCGCCAGGTCCAGCAGCTGGTCGGTCGACCCGGGGGGCACGATTACCCTGAGCCGCTGCTTGGCCTCGTCCAGCCACGGATACGAGTAGCGCAGGGTCACGAGGTCCAGGAAGTGGTCGCTGTGCATGTGGCTGATCAGGACGGCGTCAAGCTCCTCGGGCACGCAGCGGCGCAGGAGCTGGGCCACCACCCCCGGACCGGCATCGAGCAGCACGCGCGCCCCGCCGCCGTCGACGAGGTACCCCGCGCAGGCCTCACCGGGATTGGGCCGAGCAGGGCTACGGCCGAGGATCGTCAGGCGCATGTCGGCGTAGGTTAGCCGGGTCGCCGCTGATCGATGGGCACGTATGCGCGTTCGGGCTCGCCGACGTACACCTGGCGCGGTCGCCCGATCTTCGTCTCCTTGGCCCCCATCATCTCGCGCCACTGCGCGATCCATCCCGGCAGGCGACCGATGGCGAAGCAGTTGGTGAACATGTTCTTGGGGAAGCCGATGGCGTGGTAGATCAAACCCGAGTAGAAATCGACGTTCGGGTACAGCTTGCGGCTGACGAAGTACTCGTCATCGAGCGCCACCTCCTCGAGGCGCTGGGCAACCTCGTACAGCTTGCCGTCGGCACCGGTCGCGGCCAGCACACGCTCGGCCGCGCGCTTGATGATGGTGGCCCGCGGGTCGAAGTTCTTGTACACCCGGTGCCCGAATCCGGCGAGACGGAAGGCGTCGTCGGGATCCTTTGCCTTGTCGACCCACTTGCGCACGTCGCCGCCGTCCTCGACGATCCGCTCGAGGGTGTTGATGACCGCCTCGTTGGCCCCGCCGTGGAGCGGCCCCCACAGAGCGGAGATGCCGGCGCTGATACTGGCGTACAGGTTGGTGTGCGCGCTGCCGACCATGCGCACCGTGGATGTCGAGCAGTTCTGCTCGTGGTCGGCGTGCAGGATCAGCAGCAGATCGAGCGCCTCGGCGACCCTGGGGTCCACCTCGTGGCTCTCCGACGGCACGGCGAACATCATGTTCAGCAGGTTGGCCGCGTAGCCCAGGTCGTTGCGCGGATAGACGTACGGTTGCCCGATGGCCTTCTTGAACGACCACGCGGCGAGGGTCGGCAGCTTGGCGATGAGGCGGTTGATGGTGATCTCGACGGCATCGGGATCGAAGATGTTCTGCGAATCGGGGTAGAACGTGCTCATCCCCACCGTGCCGGCGGCGAGCACCGCCATCGGGTGCGCGTGGCTCGGGAAGCTGTCGAAGAAGTGGCGCATCTCCTCGCGAATGAGCGTGTGGTGGGTCACCTCGCCCACGAACGTCTCGAGCTGCGCGGCGGTCGGCAGCTCGCCCCAGATGAGCAGGTATGCGACCTCCAGGAAGGTGGACTGCTCCGCCAGCTGCTCGATCGGGTAGCCGCGGTAGCGGAGGATGCCCTGCTCGCCGTCGAGGTAGGTGATGGCACTCGTGCAGGCGCCGGTGTTGCCGTAGCCGGGGTCGTAGGTGATGAGCCCGGTCTCGGAGCGCAGCTTCCCGATGTCGATGCCCGTGTCGCCGTCCGTGCCGGGCACCGCCGGCAGCTCAACCCGGCGGCCGCCCCACGTCAGCGTCGCCGCCGGCGCCGTTTCCCGCTCGGGGGCGTCCGTCCGCTCGCTTTCGCTCATGCGCCGATGAGCTCCGTGACCGCATCGCGCTCCTCCAGCAGCTCGTCGGTGGTGGCGCGCACCTTCTGCGCCGCCCATTCGCCGTGGGCGATGCCCTGCACGATCTCCACCTCGCCGGGGGCGGTGGCGCGGAGCGGGTAGCCGAAGACGAGCCCCTCCGGGACGTCGTAGCCACCGCTGGCAGGCGCGGGAATGGCCGCGCTGAACGTGTCGCCGGTCGGCTGGGTGATGTTGCGGACCGTGTCGATCACGGCGTTGGCGGCGCTGGCCGCGCTCGACTGTCCGCGGGCCGCGATGATCGCCGCCCCTCGCTGCTGGACGGTGGCGATGAAGTCGTTCTGCAACCACGCCTCGTCGATCGCCTCGACCGCCGGCGCGCCGCCGATGGTCGCGTGATAGAAGTCGGGGAACTGGGTCGAGCTGTGGTTGCCCCAGATCGCCAGGTCGCGCACCTCGCTGACTGGCACGCCGGCCTTGATCGCCAGCTGCGAGCGGCCGCGGTTCTCGTCGAGCATGGTCATTGCGAACCAGCGGTCGCGGGACATGCCGTGACGCGCGGCGGCGGATGACCCGATGAGCGCGTTGGTGTTGCACGGGTTGCCGACCACCAGCACCCGCGCGTCGTCGGCCGCGTGCCGGCCGATTGCCTCGCCCTGGCCGGTGAAGATGCCGCCGTTGATGGTGAGCAGGTCCTTGCGCTCCATGCCCTGCTTGCGCGGCACGGCTCCCACGAGCAGCGACCAGTTGGCGTCACTGAAGGCCTCCTCGGCGCTCGACGTGGTGACGACGCCATCGAGCAGTGGAAAGGCGCAGTCCTCGAGCTCCATGACCACGCCGGCCAGGGCAGGCAGCGCGGCCTCCAGCTCCAGCAGCCGGAGCTCGACGCGGGTGTCAGGCCCGAACATCTGGCCGGAGGCGATCCGGAAGAGGAGCGCATAGCCGATCTGCCCGGCGGCGCCGGTGACGGCCACGCTCACGCGGTCGGGGGAGTCGGGCATGGGGCCTCCGAGATCGTGGGTGATCGTGCTGGTCTCCGAGTGTACCGCAGGGCCCGTGCCGGGTCGCTTCGGGTGGATCGGAGGCTACCAGTCGCGCGGCACGCCGCGGCGGTCGCCCGCCCAATCGGCGAGCGCGGTGGCCATCGAGCGGAATGCCATCCGTGGCAGCCATCCCGGCACTTGGGCACGCGTCACCCAGGCGTGCTCGGAAGACTCATGGTCCGCGTTGACCGATGCGCCGGCGACGGCAGGACGCGCAAGGAAGACGGCGCTCACCGCGTTGCCGGGTCGCGACGTGTAGATCCCCACCAGCTCGACCAGCTGCACCTCGAAGCCCGCCTCCTCGGCGGTCTCCCGGCAGGCCGCCTCCTCGACCGATTCGCCCGGCTCGAGGTAGCCGGCCGGCAGGTCCCAGGCGCCGAGGCCCGGCTCGACCGCGCGTCGCAGCAGCAGCACTTCGGCGTCACCGTCCGCATTGGTGCGCTCCACCAGGGTGCCGGCGGCAGGCTTCGGGTTTGCGTACCAGCGCCAGTCGCATCGGTCGCAGACCAGCGGCTGCTCGATGGGCTGTGCGCAGTGGGGACAGGCGGGGACGCCGCGGCTCATGCGGCGGAGCGTAGCGCCCCCGCTTTCTATCCGTCTATGTCTATATTGACAAGTATCGATAGAGTGGTACGGTCGCTGCGGAAAGGAGGTGCATCGCGATGTGCTGCGATCCTGACTGCTGCGGCGGAAGCTGCTGCTAGACCGATTCGGGCGGCGGAGATTCCTCCGCCGCCCGGCGCGCCGCCACGAAGGCGGCGATGCGGGCGCGCAGGTCGTCGCGCGCGTCGCGGAAGGCAGCCAGGCGTCCCGCCCCGTTCACCGTCGCGGGATCCGGAATGCTCCAGTGCAGCTGGTCGCGTACTCCGGGAAGCACCGGGCAGGCCTCGCGCGCCTGGTCGCAGACGGTCACGAGCCAGTCAATCTCCTGGCGCAGGTAGCGGTCGAGGGTCTTGCTACGCTGGCCGCGGATGTCGATCCCGATCTCTGCCATGGCGGCGACCGCCTCGCCCCGCACCTCGGTCGCTTCCATGCCGGCACTGTGCACCTCGAAGTCGTCACCGGCGATGTCGCGCAGCAGGCCCTCCGCCATCTGAGAGCGGGCGCTGTTGTGGGTGCACAGGAAGAGGACGCGCGGACGGTGGGTCATCGGCACATTCAGTGTCGTCGCCCGCACGCCGAGTGTCCACATTGGGGATTGGATGTGGACAACCCGTGATAGTGGTCCGACATTCGGGGATAAGGGGTATTGCGGCCACCTCGGCCGCACCCTATTCTCTGGTTGTCCCGAAGGGGCGGCCGATCGGCACCGGAGATTGCATCAACGGAGCCGTGACGCGACACCGGAGATTGCATCAACGGTTCGCGGCGGCGGTTCCTTCGGGACGTTTTCGTGCGCTTCGCTCACCCTCGGCCATGGTGGTCGTGGTGCCTTGGGGTCCCCACCAGCGGGGGGTGAGCGGAGGGCTAG
>JBDTQJ010000109.1:0-6800 GCA_039932235.1 Chloroflexota bacterium | reverse complement strand
CCCGTCCGCCTCGCGCACGACGTACCGCTGCAGACGCTTGCTGACGGCGGCCTCCTGCTCGCCGCCGGCTTCGCCGCGCTCGTGATCATGTTCCTGATCACGGCGTGGCGTGGCGCTCTGGACCAGCCGCGTCGCCTCTCACTGGCTGTCCTGGTCGGCGTCGCAGTCGCATGCCTGCTGGACGACTTCAGTTCGCTGCCCGCGGTGATGGCCGCAATCGTTACGCTGGCAGCCTGGACCGTCGCGCCAGACGGCCCCGTACCGGCGGGGAGGAACGTTTCGAGACGGTGGATCCTGCCTGCCGCGCTGGCCGTGCTCGGCCTGGTGGCCCTGCCCAACGTGGTGGGAGTCGACCAAGCCCGCCTGGCGGCGGCGGACGGGCGACGTGCCGCCGTTGCGGGCGACTGGCCAGTGGCGGTGGAGCGCTTCGAGGCGGCGACCGCCTCGTACCCCGGCACCGCGGGCTATTGGCTGGGCCTGGGCATCACGGCCTGGCATGCGGGTGACCTGGATCGCGCAAAGGAAGCCTACGCGGCCGCCTACCAGCGCAACCCGTACGACGCACGCGCGGCGGGCGCGCTTGCAGCCCTCGACCCCGACTCGCTGGGTGCCCGCGCGCGGATTGACGAAGCGGTCCGCCGCGGGATCACGGATCCGCAGTACGCGTTCCGGCTCGGCGAGATGCGCCGCTCCAGCGGTCAGGAGTCCGCCGCCGTGGGCGCATTCGGGCTGGCCATGGCGATCGATCCGTCGTTGATCACGGTGTTCCGTGACGCCACGGCCAGGCACGACGTCGCCGCCGCGGCACTGCGTGAAGTCGCTCGCCTCGACGAGCTCGATGGCTACGACGTACGCCCGCAGGTCGCCTGGGACCTGGGCCTGTACTTCGGACGTCTGCCCGACGACGCTCCGCCAGCATGGCGGGCCGTTCTCGCGGCCGCGCATGGCGACCTCGCGGCGGCGCGCTCCCTCGCGGACGATGCCATGTCAGCCGGCCCCGAGGAGCATGCGGTGCGCGCAGCGGCCGCGGTCGCGCGCTATGCCTGCGAGACCGATCGCGAGGCGGCACTGATCGGCCTGGTGGGTGAGCGGCCGACCCTCCAGCCGAGCGAGGTGCGCGACGTGCGCGACCACACGTATCGCGACCAGGGCTTGGGCAGCTACCAGCCGCTCGATCGCGATCCCTATCCGCCGCGTGCGGCCTGGCCGTGGTCGCTGGTGGGCGACCCGCCGGAATGCTGAGGGTGCCCCTCACCCCCCGCACCCAACGCCTCCTCACCACGGGCCTGACGCTCTTGTGCGTGGGCGGCCTCGCGATGGCCTGGATCTGGCTCAACTTCAACGAGCGCGACTTCATGCAGGACGCCCGCGTCTACTGGCACTTCGACTACGACCACCTCTATGGCCGAGGGACGGTCGGCGGGCGCAACGCGTACCTCTATTCGCCGGCGTTTGCCCAGCTGTTCTTCCCGTTCGGAATCCTGCCCTGGGAGGTCTTCAAGGGCCTCTGGTCCGCGCTCAACATCGTGGTCCTGGCATGGCTCGTCGGCCCGCGCTGGGCCGCACTGTTCCTCCTATTCCCGGGCTCGCCGGTCTCCGACGAGGTGAGCACCGGGAACCTGCATCTGCTGATGGCCGGCGCTGCGGTGATCGGCTTCCGCCGTCCGGGCGCATGGGCCTTCAACCTGCTCACCAAGGTCACGCCGGGCATCGGCCTGCTGTGGTTCGTCGGGCGCCGCGACTGGCGATCGCTTCTGATCGCGCTCGCGGTCACGCTGAGCATCTCGGCGGCCAGCTTCGCGATCGGCCCGCACCTGTGGTTCGAGTGGGCCGATTCCCTTCGACAGAACACCGGCGTGCCAATCCCCGCCAGCGCGGTGGCGTTCACCGCTCCGCTCTGGCTGCGCCTCGTGACGGCCAGCCTGATTGCGCTGGGAGGCGGGATCCGCGGCTGGCGCTGGACGGTTCCGGTCGCGATGACCCTGGCGCTTCCGGTCCCCTGGCTCTCCGGGCTCAGCATCCTGGTCGCCGTCCTCGCACTCTGGCGGCGTCGCGACACCAATCAGTCGGCTGTGGCGCAGCGAACCAGCAGCACCTGACTCGCGTCCTCGACGGCAGCGCACCAGCCGCTGTCGCCCGCGGCGGCCGCTGCCGCCAACGGCGCCGACGGCGCCACGAGGATGGCATCGACCCCCCGCTCCGCGAGCTGCTCACCCCACGCTCCGGTGGCCTCGCGGATCGAGGAGTAGGCATCGAGGACGTCGTCGGGGTACATGTCGTTCCGTCCGTCCACGAACACCGTCCCGCCGGTGCCGGAGAGACGGTCGATGACGTAGCCCGCCCAGCCGTACTCGGCAAAGACGCGCGCATCAGGCATCTCGTTGGCGAGGTAGGTGACACCGTCAACCGGCAAGCCGGCCCTCGCGATGGCGACGTCGGTCGGCTGAATGCGTGGCACGAGGATCGCGAGGATGGCGAGGATGGATATCCCCGCCAGGCCCAGCTCCAGGAGGCGGCGTTGCCGCGCGTGCTGCAGCGACCGCGCGGTGGCGCGAGCGGACCAGCGGCCGTCGAGCCCGACGGCGAGGAGTGGCAGGCACCAGATGGCGGCGATCGGCTCGTTACGAAGCGAGACGAGGCTCAGCACGAGCCCAATCAGCGCCACGCTCGCCAGCCAGGCCGGCACCCTGCGACCGATGCCCACCGCGGCAAGTCCGACGACCAGGATCAGCAGACCGATATGCGCCGGGTCGTGGAAGTCCGGCGACTGCCACTCCGCGATGTTCGCCAACCCCCAGTCGCCCGGCTCGATGTAGCGCAGCGGGTAGAGGATTCCCGCCGGTCCAGCGGGTGTCAGCATCACCGCGACCACCGCCAGACCGGCACCTCCCAGAAGCCACCCGCGCGCCGTGGACATCGGGGTCCGACCGGCGAGGGTGAAGAGGCCGTACACCACCACGCACCCAAGTCCGACCACCCAGAGCCCGTGCAGGTTGGCCCACAACAGGAATAGGGGGCCGAGCCACAGCGCCCTCCGAGGATGCTCCGCGCTCAAGGCGCGCAGCAGGAAAACCAGCCCGGCGAGGAGGAGCCATGAGAGGACCTGGGGGCGAACGGTGACGAAAGGAATGAGGATCACCGCCGCGACCGATGCCGCCAGCACGGTGGGCAGGGTTCGCGCTCCCAGTCGCATCGCCGTGATGGCCGACAGCCAGATCGACGCTCCCGCGACGGCGCCGAAGACGACCATCGTCAGCGTGCCGCCGGCGACGGTGACCAGCAGGTGGATGAGCACTTCGCCAAGCCATTCATGGGCGACCCATGGCCCGCCCCAGGTGAAGGAGAACGGATCGGTGCTCGGGACCGCGCCACGCTCGGCGATGAGGTGCCCCGTTGCGAGGTGCCAGAAGTAGTCCGCATCCGTCAGGTTGTGCACCAGCGCGACGGCGACCAGCAGCGTCACGATCACTGCCATTGCCAGGGTCAGCGGTGATGGGAGGCGCGAGACCGCAGGCTCGGGGGCGGACATGGCGGCGAGTCTAGCGGGTACCCTGCCGCGGTGAGCAGACGGCAGATCGTCAGGGACCTCGTGCTGGTCACGGCGGTCGCCCTGCTCCTTCGGACCGCCGCCGCGACGATTGTCAGCTGGCCGGCATACACCGATCCCGCGTACTACGACCTTGTCGCGCAGCGCCTGGCCACGGGCCACGGGTTCACCGCGCCGGTGATGTGGAGCTTTCTCGAGGTGGGAGGCTCGTTGCCTGCCGATCCCCATCTGCCGATACCCAGCAACGGTCACTGGATGCCGCTCACCTCCATCGTGCCGGCGGCATTCATGGCCCTGTTCGGCACTTCGTACGGCGTCGCCCAGATCCCGATGGTCATCCTGAGCACAACGCTGGTGCCGCTGACCTACGTCATCGGTTGGCACTTCTGGCGGAGCCGCAGGGTGGCGATGGGCGGTGCGATCCTGGCGCTCTTTGCCGGGCCGCTGCTCTTGATGTACCCGCAGGTCGCGAACTTCGCGGTCTTCGGCGTACCGGGGGCGGTGGCGATCTTCGCCGCCTGCCTCTCCGTCGAGGCCCGACGACCTGGACCATGGTTGGTGGCGGCAAGCCTGGCGGCAGGGCTCGCCACGCTGGCCAGAGTCGACGGCGTGCTGTTGGTGGTGGCGCCGGCGACCGCCTGGCTCATCCGGTGGCGATACGCGCCGTCTCGGTGGGCAATCGGCACCGCCGTCGCCTGGGGCATGGCCTGCGCGAGTGCCTACCTTCTGGTCGTGGTCCCGTGGCTGCTGCGGAACATGGCCACCTTCGGGAGCGCGTTCCCATCGGCGGGCGGGCACACGCTATGGATCACCAGCTACAACGAGCAGTTCTCCATCGGCCACCAGGTGACGCTCGACAGCTATCTCGCAGCTGGTCCGATCCAGGTGGTCGGGTCGAAGATCGGCGCATTGCTGGAGTTGATCGGCCGAACGAGCGTCCTGCTCGGCGGCGTGTTCGTCGTCTTCTTCGTGTTCGGACTCTTCCGTGCGCGGCGACGGCCCGAGCTGCTGCCGTTCGTGCTGACATTTACCGTCGTCTTCGTGGCGATGGTGCTGGTCTTCACGTTCCACGCCCCGCGGGGCGCCTTCTACCACAGCGCCCCGGCGTGGCTACCGTTCGCCATGCCACTGGCCGTCGCGGCGCTGCCCGACACATGTCGGGCAGGAGCCCGCTGGTGGCGCTTCCTCGGCCGTCCTCGGACCCACACGTTCCTCCTGGGTGCCGGGTTGGCCGGAGCCGTGGTGCTCTCCGTGGTCGGATCACTGGCGATCTACGCGGGCTGGCTCGAAGATCGTGCGGTGGACCAATCGGCCGCGCGGTTGCTGCAGGAGGCGGGTGCCACCCGCGCCGTCGTCATGTCCGACGATCCGGCATCGCTCTGGCAGCTCAGCGGCACGCCGGGAATCGCGATGCCCGCCGACCCATATCCGGTCCTCGACGCGGTCATCCGCGCCTACGGGGTCGAGTGGATCGTCGTCTCCCTGCGGCATGGCGCCACCGCCGATCCCCTGGGTCTGTGGGAGGGTGCCGAGAGCCTCGACGGCGGGGGGAATCAGGCGACGTTCCTCGAATCCGATCCCTCCTTCGAAGCTCCGAACGTGCGGCTCTACCGGGTGCGGTAGTACTTCCGGCAGCCAAGGTACTGTTGACCGGACGCACAGTGCGCAAACAGCATGCGGATGTCGTCCGGTACTGGTCCGGACCCCGTACCACCTTCTGGAGCCACCGTCGAGACCGTGTCCAACACGCACACCGATCCCACCCCGCAGACCTTCGAGCGGACGTACGCCGAGGCCAGCGAGAGCGTGCGCCGCGAGGTGCTCCGCACCCGTGAGAAGGCCGAGCGGTTCCGCGAGCAGTACCGCCGGCGTCTCGAGGACTGGATGGCCCTCCGCGCTCGCCAGGAGCAGCGCGCCGGCGGCAGTACCGGTGGTGGGTCGCGTGATGCACTTCGCGTCGAGCACGACCGGATGGGCCGCGAGCTTGTCACCTACCAGGGACGCCTGAAGCGCCTCGACACGGCCGCGCGCGGCCTCGAGCTGCTGGTCGCCTACCTCGAAAGCTCGGACCCCTCGGATCCCGAGCCCTCCCTGTCGGAGGCCGATTCGTCGCCTGCCGCCCAGACGCTGCGGGTTATCGCCGCCCAGGAAGCGGAACGGCAGCGGCTTGCCGAGGACGTCCATGACGGGCCGGCGCAGGTCCTCACCAACGCCATCTTCCAGGTCGAGTACGTGGATCGCGTGCTGGAGTCCGATCCGGTGGTCGCGCGGTCGGAGCTGTCGTTCCTGCGCAACATGCTGCGCGACGGCCTCGACGAGGTGCGCAACTTCATCGCCACCCTCCGCCCGCCGGCAGTCGACATGGGGCTTGCCCAGGGCATTCGGACGGCGGCTGACGAGTTCGAGATGCGCAACGGCATCACTGTGTCCGTGGCCGATTCGATCGAGGGTGTCGACGAGCGCCTCAGCCCCGGGGCCAAGACATCGGTCCTGCGGATCATCCAGGAGGCGCTGCAGAACGTGCGGAAGCACGCCGCCGCCACCGAGGTCGCCATCGGCATGGACGGCGACCACCTGACCATCATTGATAACGGCCGCGGATTCGACGTCATGCGGCTGGCCAGCGGGAAGACCCGCAACTTCGGGCTCCAGTTCATGCGCGAGCGCGCGGAGCTGATGGGCTCAGCACTGCAGATCGAGTCACGGCAGGGCGAGGGGACGCGAATCCTCCTGCACCTGCCAGGGCGCATCGGTACACCAATGGAGGAGGAGCAATGACGAATACCGAACAGGAGCGACGCCGTGGAGGCGATCGCCGCAGCGGCGAGGGGACCAAGACCCGCGTCGTCATCGTGGACGGCCACACCCTCTTCAGGCGCGGGGTGCGCAACATCCTGGACCTGGAGGAGGACATCGAGGTCGTCGGCGAGGCCGGGACCGGCCGCGAGGCCCTCGAAGTGGTCGAGGCGCTCACCCCGGACGTGGTGCTGATGGACCTTGGTCTGCCGGCCCCCAACGGGATCGAGACGACCCAGCGCCTCAAGCGCGAGCTGCCGCACACCGGCGTCATCGTGCTTGCCAACAACGACGACGAGGACCAGCTCTTCGACGCCATCAAGGCCGGTGCCGCGGCATACGTGCTCAAGGACATCGACCCGACCGACCTGATCGGCATCATCCGTCGCGTCCGCTCGGGCGAGTACCTCATCAACGACAAGGTGTTCAGCAAGCCGGCGGTCGCCTCGCGCGTCCT
>JBDTQJ010000108.1:0-6801 GCA_039932235.1 Chloroflexota bacterium | reverse complement strand
ACGGACACTACTCCCTATGCGGGCGCCCCCCCCGACATCCGCATCCGACAGGGTTCGGTGAACGCGGCGACCGGCACGTGCGTCGGTTCCGATGGCACGGCCGCCACGGCGCCACGTCTGGGCCCGGGCGCGTACGACGACATCCGCGTCGACACCCGCAACTGCGTCATCCTCGACCCCGTGCGTCGATTCGTCGACCCCGAGCTCGGACTCAACGGTGAGGCGAGCCCGGGCGGCAACTGGAGCTGGGTCCCGAACACCCAGTACGCTGGCGTCTACTACGTGAGCGGGAACCTGGACGTCCAGACCGACTCGCTCGTGGTGGGCGATGGCGTGACGGTCATCATGCGACCGCCTGCTTCGTATCGCCCATCCGGCGGGGGCGCCATGGATCTCAACACTGGCAAGGTTGTGAGTGGCGACCAGAAGCTCGGAGGCTGGACGACCAAGGCCGGGACGCCGTATGCGTGGAACGGGACATCCTGGACGTACCAGGATGCTCAAGAGACAAATCCCGCTCAGTATGGAATCGGTATCGCGATGTACGTCCTCAAGCCGTCACAGGCCGGCTACACCGACGCCAACGGCACCGACGTCATCGACGTCAGCTCCGGCGCGGCCCTTGCGTGGAAGGGCGTGACGTACGCCCCAATGGATAACGTAAAGGTGGCGGGACAGCCGAGCCACGACGGGATTGGGCAGCTCGTTTCCTGGACCTTCACCTTCAATGGCGGCGCTGCGGTGACGCAGACATTCGACGGTCCGGGGGACGGGTTCCCGTACCTGATCGAACCATGCGTGCTCGTTTCGGGGTCCTGCCAATAGCAGGCCAGCAGTGTTGAGCATCAAGAACGAGACGCGAGGCACCAGCCTCGCGTCTCGTTGTCGCGTGGCGTCAAGCATGGGCGACCGCATCGTCGGCCTCCTCTCCGTCGACCACCTCGAGGCGGGTACCGGCCTGCTGATCGAGCGCACCCAGAGCATCCACATGTTCTTCATGCGCTTCGCCATCGACGCGGTGTTCGTCGAGAAGACGGGGCGCGTGACGAAAGTCGTGGCCGACCTGCGGCCGTGGCGCGTGGTGTGGTGGGCGCGGGGCGCGCGTGACTGCATCGAGCTGCCGGTCGGCGCCATCGCGGCCAGTGGCACCCAGGTCGGGGATCAGCTCGTCTTCCAGCCGCTCGCATAACCGGCCGCTAACGGCCCGATAAGGCCTGCCAGTCCATTCTGCTGGCATGTCGCTGGCCAGCATCCTCGAGCTCGTCCTTCCACCATCCTGCGCCGGGTGCGGCGCGTTCGGGGCGCTCCTCTGCCGGCGCTGCGTCGGGGCCTTGCGGCCTGCTCGCGACGCGGAGGTTGCCTTCCTGGCGACGGATGCATCGGTCCTCGCCGGTATCGAGCTGGACCTCGTCATGGCGGCCTTCCGCCACGACGGTGCCGCTCGTCGCGCGCTGCAACGGCTCAAGTACGGTGGGGCTGCCCGGCTCGCCGCAACCCTGGCTACGGCGTCGCTGTCCTCCTTCGACGAGCTGCTGGCCATCAGCGGCCCGGCGACGCTGGTCCCCGTGCCGGTGAATGTCGCCCGGCTCCGCGAGCGCGGCTACAACCAGGCGCTCCTGCTCGCGCGGGCGCTCGGCGCGGCACGCGCACTCCCGGTGGCCGAGGTGCTGGCCCGTTCGCGAGCGACGATCCGGCAGCACGGGCTGGATCGGTCAGCGCGGCTCGCCAATCTGCGCGCGGCCTTCACTGCCCGCCGTGCGCCGATGCCGCGGCGGATCATCCTGGTGGACGACATCCTGACCACCGGCGCCACGGTAGAGGCCTGCGCGTCCGTCCTGCGGGCCGCGGGAGCCTCACAGGTCTACGGCTTCGCCATCGCGCGGGAGGTGTGATGCACGGGCCAATCGGGCAGCGGTGGTACGGTAGAGGGCCACCGTCGCAGCAGGAGCCGCAGCCGTGCAGACGAGCGTCAAGGCCCGAAATCTTGAGCTGACGAAGGCCCTCCGCAGCCAGATCGACCGGAAGCTCCGTCGCCTGCAGCGGATCGCCCATCCAGATGCGGAGGTGGAGGTGGAGCTGATCGCCAACGCCTCCCACGCGACCGATGCCGCGCACCGCGCGGAGGTCACGCTGCTCTCCAACGGCACCGTGCTGCGCTCGACGGCGGCCGCCGCCACGCCGATCGCCGCGCTGGACCTGTTGCTCGACAAGCTGGAGCGCCAGCTCATCCGCTCTCGGCAGCGGCCGCGGAGCGTGCGCGAGCGACAGCTCGACGAGACCACCGCCGTCCTCGCGCGCGAGGCCGATGGGACGGTCGCCGCTGATGAGCCGGGGCCGCGGGGCGAGATCGTCGAGCAGAAGCGCTTCGACATGGAGCCGATGTTCGCCGAGGATGCCATCGGTCGCATGGAGGAGCTCGGCCACGCCTTCTTCGTGTTCCTCAACGCCGCGTCGAAGGGGATCTGCGTCGTGTACCGCCGCAGTGACGGCGACTACGGGGTGATCGAGCCCGTGATCCGCCGTTGAGGGTTGCTCACCGGGTCAGCATGGGGACGGCGAGCAGGATCGCCACGATCACGATGAGGCCAACGAAGAAGGCGGCCAGCGCAATCGACAGCGCGTCCGGCTCGCGGCGTGCGTGGCCGAGGTCGCGTGGCGGCTCAGGCTCGGCGCGCTGATCGGGTTCCTGCTGCATGGCCCGCATTCTGGCACGCCCCGAGCCGCGCCGGCTCCTCACCTGGCCCGCGGATGCGCCGCGGGTCGGCATACACCTGGGCGTCGCCACCGGGCTGTTGAAGGCAGCGCGGCGGGCGAGACAGATCGGCGCCACCGCAATCCAGATATTCAGTGACAACCCGACCGCGTGGCGGCGGCGGCTCGAGCTTCCGGCCGATGCCGACGATTTCGTGGCTTACGCGGCCCGCGCCGGGGTCGACCAGATCGCGATCCACGCCAGCTATCTGATCAACCTCGCCGGCTCGGCTGAGCCGTCCGCCGGCCAGTCGCGCGCCGGCTTGATCCACGAGCTGCAGTCCGCGCCGGCCTTCGGGGCACGGTATGTCAACACCCACATCGGGTCGCATCGCGGGATGGGGCGCGAGGCTGGCATCAGGCGCATCGCGGAGAACGTCGACGCCATCCTCGACGACTCGCCGCCGGGCGTGATCCTGGTGCTGGAGAACGCCGCGGGTGGCGGCGACACCATCGGAGCCTCGCTGGAGGAGCTGGCAGCGATTCTGGGGGCCGTCAGCCGTGGGCACGACCGTCTCGCCTTCTGCCTCGATACGGCTCACCTGTGGGGCGCCGGGTACGACATGGCGAGCGCGGAGGGTGCGAGCGGCGTGGTGGACCGCTTCTCGGAGCTGGTGGGGCTCGAGCACCTGGCGCTCGTCCATCTCAACGACTCGCGCTCGGAGCGCGGCTCGCGGACGGACCGACACGAGCACCTGGGGGCGGGACGCATCGGTCCGCAGGGACTCGGTGCGCTGCTGCGCGACCCGCGCCTGGCGAGGACGACGTTCGTGCTGGAGACGCCGGGCGAGGACGCCGGCTACGACGCGGTGAACCTGCGACGCGCGCGGCTGCTGTACGCGGGCCACACGGCGCTGCCCCAGCTGCCGCCGAAGGCGTTCAAGCTGAACCGGCGGTCGTCGCGGGTCGCGACCCCGAAGGGCTAGGCGCCGCGGCTCAGGCCGTTGGTGCTGCGCTCGGGCTCGCCGTGGCCGTTGCGCCCACGGCGGTTGCGCACGCCCAGGTAGGCGTGCATGAGCTCGCGGACATCGGTCTCGGTGAGCAGCTCGTCGCCGCGCAGCGCGTACTCGACCCGGGTCGTGGGCAGCACCTGGCGCGTGTTGAGGGTTGCGAAGTACGCCGGCCCGTCCGACTCGTCGTGGATCTCGCGTAGTCCCCGGGCGAGCTTGGTCGCGGTCCCGAGCGACGGCATGCGGTCGCCCTTGATCAGCCGGGAGATGGTCGAGTGATCGACCCCCGACTGCAGCGCGAGCTGCCGCTGGCTCATCTTCTTCTCCTTCAGCTGGCTGCGAAGCCAGGCGTTGAAGGATTGCGGAGTCTGGAACGTCATGCGGTTGGTACGTCCGTGTCGCGCGTCCGCCACCAAGGCGTTCAAGCCTCCCCGGTGGTGCGTCCGAGCAACCCGATCCTCGCAGCGCACCCCGCTCCCCTCAATGACCCAAAGGTACCGAGGCGTCAGCCGCTCGGCGGGAGCGCGGGCGGAACGGCGGGCGGGATGGGCGCCGTGACGGTCATCGCGCGACCCGCGGCGCTGTGCGCGCGGCGGACCAGCGGGCTGGTGGCGTAGTAGATGCCACCCAGGATGATCACGGTCAGGATGCTGATCGCCCGATCGGTCAGCGCGACGGCGGTGGCGGGCTCGCTGGCGACCCCGTAGATGGCGAGCACGCCCACGATCGCCAGCTCCACGAAGCCGACCCCCGCGGGGGTCAGCGGAATGGCAGTCACCAGTGCCGCCGCAAGGGCGACGAACACCGATGAGCTAATCCCCAGCCCCACCTCGGGCAGGTCGAGGGCGCGGATCACGAAGTAGACCCGCGCGCCCTCCATGAGCCAGATGACGACCGTCAGACCGATGATCACCGGCACGCTGCGCGCCGTCAGCGCCGCGGTGCTGCCATGGTGGAAGCGCTCCCAGAATTCGCCCAGGCGGGCCGGCAGGAAGCGCGTCAGGCGATGGCCGGCGAAGCGCATCGCCACCACCAGGCCGATGAGCAGCACGGCGGCCGCGAAGCCGAGCAGGAAGATGGTGTCGACCTCCGGGCGGTTGCGGCCGCGGAACGACCAGAAACCTGCTGCCAGGGCCAGCGACGCGATGACGATCACGTCGGCGATGCGCTCGATGAAGATCGTGCCCACCGTCCGCGACACCGAAGCGCCGATGTTGCCGCGCAGCAGGAAGGCGCGGTACAGGTCGCCGAGCTTGGCGGGCACCACGCAGTTCACGAACCACGACAGGAAGAGGATCTTGGTCGCCATGACCGGCGGCACGTGGGTGCCCACCTGGCGCAGGACGAACCACCAGCGCAGGCCACGCAGCGGGAAGGTGAGGTAGTAGGCGGCGAACGCGGCGGCGAGCAGGAGCGGGTCGGCACCGGTGATCTGCTGCCACGTCTTGGCGAAGTCGAACTGGTCGCCGAGCACGAGGCGGAATAGGAAGAAGAGGATCAGCGCGGCGAGCGCGAGGCCGAGCAGGGTGCGCCAGTTGAGGAAGCGGCGCGTCAGCGACAGCTCGGCTGGCGGGATCACCTCGTTGGGCGGAGCGTCCAGGAACTCCGCTGGCTCGTAGAACGAGTGCCCGTGCTCGTGCTCGCCCGGCGGCTCAGCCACGTTCCTGCATCTCCGGGTCGTCCTTCTTCGGCAGCTCGGAGGGAGCGGGCCTGGCCACGGGTTCCTGCTCCGCCTGCGCGGGCGTCGACGGACCGAGGATCGGGCCAGTGGCGGTGCGCTTGCCGCGCCACGAGTCGAACATGTTGCGCCACACCGCCCAGCGCGTGGTGAGGTGGATGAAGACCGTCGAGCGCGAGCCATGCCAGTCGTTGTCGGGCAGCGCGGCCTTCAGGGTGGCGGCGTCCGTGAAGTCGGGGAGCGCGTTGAAGCTCATCGCCACCTCGAAGCGCGAGTGCGAGTCGCTGGCCGCGATGCCCGGGATGCCGTAGCGGGCTGCGAAGTCGGCCGCTTCCTGGTTGTGGCGCTGGAAGGTGACGCGGCTGTTGAAGACCTCCACCAGGTCGATCTTGCCGGCCTCCGCGAGCGCAACGAGCGGCGCCTCGCGGATGTGCGAGCCACGGAACGGGTCGAACGGATGCGGGATGCTGACCAGCCCGCCCTGCTCGTGGATCGCATCGGCCGTCTCGTCGGCGGACAGGCCGCGCGGGATGGTGCGCTGCAGGAAGAGGCCGACCACCTCGCCATCGGTCGTCGAGACCTCCTCGCCGAGGATGACGGTGAGCCGGTCATCGAGCCCCAGCTCGCGGACCTTGTCGCGCACCGCGATGGCGCCCTCGACGTTGTTGTGGTTCGTGATCGCGACGTGGGTCAGGCCGCGGGCGATGGCGGTGCGAATGAAGCGCTCCTCGCCGAGGATCGAATCGCGGCTGAAGCGGGTGTGGATGTGGAAGTCGACGAAGGCGGTGCGCTGTGGGGCCGGCGACCCGGTGCGCTCGCGGAGCTCGGCACGGAGATCGGTCGCCGAGGCGACAACGGTCACGAGCTGCTCACCAGGCTCTTTCGGAACGTCCCGAAGTGCTCGAGCGCGAGCCCGGTGCCGACCGCCACGCTGTTGAGCGCGTTCTCCGCCACGTGGCACGGGATGCCGGTGACCTGGGTCAGCAGCGTGTCGAGGTTGCGCAGCAGCGAGCCGCCGCCGGACATGACCATTCCTTTGTCGATGATGTCGCTGCTGAGCTCCGGCGGGGTGCGCTCAAGGACGTTGCGCACCGCCGTCACGATCTGCTGGATGGGCTGCTCGATGGCCTCGGTGATCTCGGTGGAGGTGATGGGGATGGTGCGCGGCAGGCCGGCGATCATGTCGCGGCCCTTCACCTCCATGGTCAGCGGCTCGTCCAGCGGCAGGGCCGATCCGATCTGGATCTTGACCTCCTCCGCGGTGCGATCGCCGATCATCAGGTTGTACTTGCGACGGATGTAGTTGGCGATGGCCTCGTCGAAGCGGTTGCCGCCGACGCGCACGCTGTCCGACACCACGATCCCGCCCAGTGCGATGACCGCGATCTCGCTGGTCCCGCCGCCGATGTCGATGATCATGTT
>JBDTQJ010000107.1:0-6851 GCA_039932235.1 Chloroflexota bacterium | reverse complement strand
CACGAGGACGCGGTCATGGAATGGGTCGACGGCAACCTCGGCTCCAAGGTGACCATGAAGTACCCCAGCATCTACCTGATGGGTGAGCGCGCCCACGGCGAGGTGCTCAGCATCGCCTTCGCCGGCGACGAGCAGCACCAGGACGCGGGCGGCAAGATCATCCACGCCGCCCCGAACACGACCTCCCTGATCACCTCCAAGTCGATCAGCAAGGGCAGCGGGCGCACCTCGTACCGCGGCCTGATCAAGGTCTATCCCGGCTGCTCCGGCTCCAAGTCGACGGTCCGATGCGACGCCCTGATCCTCGACGACGAGGCGCGCTCGGACACGTATCCCTACATGGAGATCGACGAGGAGCAGGTCACCATCGGCCACGAGGCCACCGTCTCCAAGGTCGGCAGCGACCAGCTCTTCTACCTGATGAGCCGCGGCCTGTCGGAGGCCGAGGCGGCCGCCATGATCGTCAACGGCTTCATCGAGCCGATCGTGAAGGAACTCCCGATGGAGTACGCGATCGAGATGAACCGCCTGATCCAGCTCCAGATGGAGGGTGCGGTCGGGTGACGCAGTCCATACCGATGGCCGCGTCGACCGCCCTCGACGCGGCCGCGATTGCGCGCCTCTCCGAGTCGCGCGGCGAGCCCGACTGGCTGCGTGACCTGCGCCTTGCCTGGTGGGCGCGCGCCGAGGAGCTCGGCTGGCCGACCGGGCAGGAGGAGGAGTGGCGCCGGGTCTCGCTGAAGGAGCTGCCGCGCGACGGCGAGCTGCTCGACGGCGCCGAGTTCCGTCCCTACGCTCCCGACCTGCGCCTCGCCGAATTGGGGGTCGTGTTCACGGACCTTGCGACGGCGGTCCGCGAGCATCCCGACCTCGTTCGCGAGCACCTCGGCAGGGGCGAGCCGCCGCCCTCGCATGCGGGCCTGTGGGCGCAATCCCTGGCCGCATGGACGTCCGGCACCTTCCTCTACGTCCCGCCGCGGGTCGAGGTGGACGGCACCCTCATCGCCCGCATCTCGCAGGCGCGCGCCGACGCGACCTTCCTGCCGCACACCCTCGTGGTGGCCGACGAGGGTGCCAGCCTGCGGCTGATGGAGGAGCTCGTCTCCCCCGACGGGCAGGCGGGCTGGTTCGGTGGCACGGTCGACATCGTCGCGCGCACCGACGCGCGGGTTCGCTACGCCAACCTCCAGCAGCTCGGCGACGCGGTCTGGAACCTGGGTGCGCAGCGGGTCGAGGTGGGGCGCAATGCCGACGTCACGACGCTTAACACGGAGGTCGGCTCGAAGGTCACCAAGCTCGGCGTCGACGTGCGCATGACGGGAACCGGCGGCACGAGCCTGCTGCTGGGCCTCACCGCCGCCGGCGACGGCCAGATGATCGACATCAACACCGTGCAGGACCTGGCCAACGATCACACCACCAGCGACCTGCTCTACCTCTCCGCCCTGTACGAGGCGGCGCACTCCGCCTTCTACGGCGTGACCCGCGTGCGCCACGGCACGCGACAGACGAGCAGCTACCAGGAGTGCCGCAACCTGCTCCTCAGCCCGAGTGCCGGCGCCGAGCCGATTCCCGTCCTGGAGATCGAGGCCAACGACATCCTGCGCTGCGGCCACGGCGCCACCGCGGGAGCCGTCGACCCGGTGCAGCTCTTCTACGCCCGGTCGCGCGGCCTCGACGCCGACGCCGCCGAGCAGATGATCGTTCGCGGCTTCTTCGAGCAGGTGATGGGCCGCATCAGCGACGAGCCGATCCGCACCGCGATGCTGGCGGCGCTTGGCCATCGCATCGGCCATGCCGACGTGGTCGACGGCGCGGACCACGCGGCATGACCCTGGAGCGCAGCACCGGCTTCGCCACCGGCCTCCGGGCGGCCGAGGTGGAGCCCGGCACAGTGCGCGTGGTGGAGGTGGACGGCCGGTCGCTGGCCATCGGTCACACCGAAGATGGCGAATGGGGTGCCATCGACAACGTCTGCACCCACGACGGCGGTGACCTCGGCGAGGGGGAGCTCGACGACAACGCGGTCGAGTGCCCCCGTCACGGCGGTCGCTTCGATCTGTTCAGCGGCCGCGTCCTGGCACTTCCGCCGGTGCGTCCGGTGCGTGCCTACGCCGCCCACGTCGAGGACGGCGCCATCGTGGTCGAGCTGAGCGGCGGCGAGCGATGAAGATCAGCACGCGCACCGAATACGGGATCCGGGTCCTGGTGACCCTGGCGCGTCGCCATGGCGATGGGCCGGTGTCGCTGGCCGGAGTCGCGAAGGCGGAGAAGCTGCCCCACGCCTACCTCGAGCAGCTGGTGGGTGACCTGCGGCGCGCCGGGCTGGTCAGCGCCACCCGCGGCCAGGCCGGTGGCTACCAGCTGGCCCGCGCGCCGGAGGGAATCCTCCTCGCCGAGGTCGTGCGCGCCCTCGACGGACCGCTGCTCGAGATGCCGTGCGCCGGCGTCGACAACCTCGAGGCATGCGACCGGCCGCAGCCGTGCAGCGTGCACGAGGTCTTCCAGCGCGTCCACGAGGCGCTCACCGAGAGCCTCACCACCACGACCCTCGCGGAGGTCGCCGCCACCGCCGGTGGCCCGCCCTTCCCGGCCAGCGTCCGTCGTCGCCACGCCGCGGAGCATGCGGCGCTCGCGGCCGGCGAACGACAACCTGCGGAGGCCGCCCACCCCGGCGCGGCCGCCCATTGAACGCAATCGAAGCACCAAGGAAGCGACGTACCCACGCATGACTGACGAACTGGTGATCGCTGACCTCGAGGTCAGCATCGGTACCAAGAAGATCCTCAAGGGGCTCAGCCTCACCGTCCGCAAGGGCGAGGTGCACGCCCTGATGGGACCCAACGGCTCGGGGAAGACGAGCCTCGCCTACACGCTGATGGGCCATCCCGACTACCACGTCGATGCCGGCAGCGTGACCTGGCGGGGCGAGAACCTGCTCACCCTGACCCCGGACAAGCGGGCGCGGCTGGGCATCTTCCTGGCGTTCCAGTACCCGAGCGCCATTCCCGGGGTGACCGTCGCAAGCTTCCTGCGCAACATCTACAACGCGGTCCACCACCCGCGGCCCGCTGACGCGGACGGCGAGAAGTCGATCAAGTACACCGGCATCCCGCTGGCGAAGTTCCGCAAGCTGATGGAGGAGAAGATGACCCTCCTCCACATGGATCCGGCGTTCGCCACGCGCTACGTGAACGAGGGCTTCTCCGGCGGTGAGAAGAAGCGCCTCGAAATGCTCCAGATGGCCATCCTGGACCCGCAGATGGCGATCCTCGACGAGACCGACTCCGGGCTCGATATCGACGCGCTGCGCAACGTTGCCGAGGGCATCAACGCGACCCTCTCACCGGAGATGGGTGTCCTGATGATCACCCATTACCAGCGGATGCTGAACTACGTGAAGCCACAGTTCGTGCACGTCCTGCTCGACGGGCGGGTCGTCATGTCCGGCGGCGAGGAGCTCTCCCGTCAGCTCGAGGCGAACGGCTACGACTGGGTGCGCGAGCAGGTCGGCCTGCCCGAGGGCGTGACCGATGAGGCCGCGGCCCCCGAGCCGGTCGCCCCGCACTGAGCCGGCCGGGTTCGGCCCGGGACTGACCGATGGCCCTGCAGCGCGCCGGGACCGTGACGCCGCCAGCGGCGATTGACGGCAGTGCGCTGCGCGCCGACTTTCCGGCGTTCGATCGACTCACCCGCGGCGGGCAGCGGCTCGCCTTCCTGGACTCGGCGGCGTCGGCGCTCAAGCCGCGCAGCGTCATCGAGACGCTGGCCGACACCTACGCGCACCACTATGCCAATGTCCATCGCGGCCTCTACGAGCTGAGCGAGGACGCGACGCAGCGCTACGAGGGCGCGCGGCGCCGGCTCGCCCGATTCATCGGTGCGTCGTCATGGCGTGAGATCGTCTTCGTGCGCAATGCCACCGAGGCCATCAACCTCGTCGCCTTCAGCTGGGGACGCGCCAACCTCGGCCCCGGCGACCTGATCCTGGCCACGGAGATGGAGCACCACGCCAACCTGGTGCCGTGGCAGCAGCTCGCCGCCGCGACCGGTGCGGCGCTCGAGTTCGTGGCGATCACCGACGACGGCCGCCTCGACCTCGAGGATCTGCGTGCCCACCTGGCGCGCGGACCGAAGCTGGTGGCCGTGGCCCACGTCAGCAACGCGCTCGGCACCATCAACCCGATCAGCGAGATCACCGCGCTGGCCCACGAAGCCGGCGCCCTGGTCCTGCTGGATGCCGCGCAGAGCGTCCCGCACCTGCCGGTCGACGTGGCGGCGCTGGGCGTGGACTTCCTGGCGCTCAGCGGCCACAAGATGCTCGGCCCGTCCGGGATAGGAGCCCTCTGGGCGCGCCGCGAGCTGCTCGACGCGATGCCCCCGTTCCTGACCGGCGGCAGCATGATCAGCCGCGTCACCCTCACCGGGACCGAGTTCAATGAGTCGCCGTGGAAATTCGAGGCGGGCACACCGGCCATCGCCGAGGCGATCGGCCTGGGAGCGGCCATCGACTACCTCCAGGAGCTCGGCATGGACGCCGTCCGTGAGCACGAGCGCGCGATGTTCGTCGACGCGTGGGGCTCCCTCGGCGAGATCACCGGGCTGCGGCGCCTCGGTCCCGACGACCCCGATCGGCACCTGGCGGTGATCAGCTTCGTCCTCGACGGCATCCATCCCCACGACGTGGCCACCGCCCTCGACGCCGAGGGTATCGCGGTGCGCGCGGGCCACCATTGCGCACAGCCGCTGATGGACCGCTACGACGTGCCGGCCACGACGCGCGCCAGCTGCTATGTCTACAACGACCACGAGGACATCGAGCGTCTGGTGGCCGCCATCCACGGCACCCAGCGGCTCTTCGCCTAGACCAATGGACAATCTGTATCGCGATTTCATCCTCGAGCACTACCGCGAGCCCCATAACAAGGGGGTGCTGGAGCGCTACGACCTGGCGTTCGCGGACGCCAACCCGACATGTGGCGACGAGCTGTCGATGACGCTCCAGCTCGACGACGCGCGCGAGCGGGTGACCGATGTCGCCTTCGACGGGCGCGGCTGCGCCATCAGCCAGGCCGCGGCGAGCCTGCTCACCGACGAGCTGCGCGGCAAGACCGTCACCGACCTGGCCGACCTGGCCGCCGCGGACGTGGTGAGGAGCCTCGGGGTGCCCATCGGTCCGGCCCGGATGAAGTGCGCGCTCCTCGCCTGGAAGGTCCTGCAGGGCGCCGTGCGCGGCGATCGGATCGCCTGGCCGGACGAGGCACTGTGATCCGCGTTCGCAGCGTCGACACAACCGAGGCGCTGCGGCTGGCCGCAGACGGGTGGCGGATCATCGACGTTCGCGAGCCCGACGAATGGGCGGCCGGCCACATCACGACCGCCACCCACCTCCCGCTCGGTGAGGTCGCCGAGAGGATTGCCTGGGAGGTCCCGGATCGCGCGACGCCGATCCTCCTGCATTGCCAATCCGGCGCGCGGTCCGGGCACGCGGCTCAGCAGCTGCTCCAGCTCGGCTATACCGATGTCGCCAACCTCGCCGCCCCCATCGACGAGTGGCGCGCCGAGGGTGGCCCCTGGGCGGCGCCACGGACGTCGCTGAGCGACGCGGAGCGGGCGCGCTACAGCCGCCAGCTCCTCATCCCCGAGATCGGGGAGGCGGGCCAGCGACGCCTGCTTGCCGCTCGCGTCCTCCTGGTCGGTGCCGGGGGCCTGGGATCGCCGGCCGCCATGTACCTGGCGGCGGGTGGCGTTGGGACCATCGGCCTGGTCGATGGCGATTCGGTTGACGTGTCGAACCTGCAGCGCCAGGTGCTGCATGCCAATGCCCGCGTGGGGATGGGCAAGACCGTCAGCGCGCGGCTGGCGCTGCACGACCTCAACCCTGCAACCACGGTCGTCGAGCACGCCGAGTGGCTGACGGCGGACAACGCCGCGCGCCTGATCGAGGGCTACGACGTCGTGATCGACGGCAGCGACAGCTTCGAGACGCGCTACGCTCTCAACGACGCGGCGGTCGCCGCCCGCATCCCGGTGGTCCACGGCTCCGTCTATCGCTGGGAGGGGCAGGTCACCACGCTGCTCCCGTTCGCCGGGCCGTGCTACCGCTGCCTGCACCCCACCGCCCCGCCGCCGGAGCTGGCGCCCGCCTGCAGCGTGGCGGGGGTGGTCGGCGTCCTGCCGGGCGTCATCGGGCTGCTCCAGGCAAACGAGGCGATCAAGCTCCTCCTGGGCGTCGGCGATTCGCTCGCCGGGCGGGTCGTCACCTTCGACGCCCTGGCCGCGACCTTCGACGAGCACCGCGTGGCACGCGATCCTGCGTGCCCTGCCTGCGGCGACGCGGTCCCGCATGTGGCCGCGCCACCCGCATCGGTCGCGCGCTAGGCCGATGCCCCCGGGGTCGGCGCCGCCGGGCCTGCTCCTCCCGCGCGCGGCCGCCGAGGCCGCGCTGGTCCACGCGCGCGCCGAGCTGCCGAACGAGGCGTGCGGCCTCCTCGCCGGCCGCCGCGGCCCGAACGGCGTGGGACGGGTGACGACGTTCTTCGCCGCCCGCAACATCGAGGCCTCACCGTCGCGCTACAACGTGCATCCGGAGGACCTGGTGCGCATCGTGTACGCCATCGAGCGAGCCGGCGAGGACCTGGTGGCGATCTTTCACTCCCACACCCGCACCGCGGCCGAGCCGTCGGCCATCGATCGTCGGACGGCGCGCTACGACCTGCCCTTCTACCTGGTCGCCAGCCTCCTCGCGCCCGAGGCGCCTCCAGAGAGCGCGCTGCGGGCGTGGCGGATCATGGGCGGCCACACCTTCGAGGTCCCGCTCCGCGTCGTCGGGTGATGCGCCTACGGAGCGG
>JBDTQJ010000106.1:0-6894 GCA_039932235.1 Chloroflexota bacterium | reverse complement strand
GCGGCCTGCTGCGCGTCCACCAGTTCGACAAGGTCGAGATGGTGAAGTTCGTGCGCCCCGAGACGAGCTACGACGAGCTCGAGACCCTGACCCGCAACGCGGAAGAGGTGCTCGAGGCGCTCGAGCTGCCATATCGCACGGTGGAGCGATGCACCGGCGACGTCGGCTTCGCCCAGGCCAAGGGCTACGACATCGAGGCGTGGGCACCCGGCGTGGGCCGCTTCCTGGAGGTCAGCTCGTGCTCCAACTACACCGATTTCCAGGCGCGCCGCATGAACCTGCGCTACCGATCCGCGCGTGACGCGCGGCCCGAGCTGATCCACACCCTGAACGGCTCCGGGCTGGGTCTATCGCGCACCTACGCCGCCCTGCTGGAGACGCACCTTCAGCCCGACGGCTCGATCCTGCTTCCGGAGGCGCTGCGCCCCCACTTCGGCGCGGACCGGATTTCGTAACTGGATCGGGACCGGACGTTGCTGTCGCGCGTGACGCGACGTAGCGGTATCGGGGGCCCCGCCCGTCCGTTCCCGTCGCGCCCCACGCGACGCGGGGAACTGATCCGGAATTCGTTCCGGCTACGTGCGCCGCACGCGACACGGGTTTACTGATCCACGGCCGGCGCATCGGCGTACCGTGGGCACCATGCCTTCCTTCGTTGCCACCTTCGCGGTGATGGCCGTCCTCGACGGCATCTGGCTGCTCGTCGTGGCGCGCAGCTTCTACCGGCAGCATCTCGGCTTCCTGATGGCCGACACCCCGAACTGGGCGGCGGCCGGCGCCTTCTACGTCATCTATGCGGTGGGCGTCACCGTCTTCGCAACCCAGGCCGGCGTCGACGACGGGAGCGTCTTCACCGCCGCCTGGCGGGGCGGTCTGTTCGGGCTGGTCGCCTACGCGACCTACGACCTGACCAACATGGCCACCCTGCGCGGCTGGCCGACGATCGTGACCGTCGTCGACATGGCGTGGGGCACCGCGCTGTCGGCGGCCGTGGCCGCCGCGGCGACCTTCATCGTTCTGCAGCTCACCTGACCTGACGCGAACGGGCCGCCCGGTCAGCCGGACGGCCCGCATCGGTCTGGAAGGGCGGGCCTAGTAGATGGCGCTGATCCCGTCGAGGTCGCCGCGCTCCGGCGACCACTTCAGCGTCTCGCCGGTGTAGCCGTACGGGTACATCGTGTTGAACCGCGCATCGACCGAGTGGTCGAGGCCGTAGGTGTGTCCGAACTCGTGAGTCGCGATGTTGCGCAGGTCGTAGCGCGCGACCGACTCGGTGCAGCCGTCGCCCTCGCTGGTGGCCATGAACCACGGCAGCCGGTTGTTGAAGACGGTGTCGCTCTCAACACTGCCATCGGTCCAGCGCCAGGTGTACGTGACCGCGATGCTCGAGCCGCCGGTGCGCCCGAAGAGGAGCTCGTAGCGGTGGTTGGCCGTGTACTTCGTCACCGTGCCACCCGTGGTGACCGAGATCCGCGGGGCGCCGGTCCAGGCGCTGAAGCTGGCCTGCATGGCGCTCTGCACCGCGCTCGCCGTCCCAAGGCCGGATGGAATCGTGGCGGTGTTCAGGTAGGCGGTCTGACCGCCGGACGCCACCGCCCAGCCGGTCAGGGCGTACTGGTTGGTTCCCGCGCCGCTATTCGAGCAGTTGGCGGTCGCCGGGCCGGGCCGGGCGGCCATCCGGATCTCGTCGACGCCGATCAGCGTGGCGACATTGGGTCGTGCCGCCGCGGCGGGCGCGACGAGCGCCAGCCCCAGGGCGAGAGCGCCGAGGAGTGATGTGATCCGACGAACCATGAAGGAAAGGCCTCCCGAGCAGAGGGAGCGGGCGTTGGTCGTCCGCCTCATCCGCGCATCGTGCACCCGAGGACAGCCCCCTGCACTCCGAATTGGGCCGTCCGGTGCGGGAGGGAACCAGGCGATCGGGCCATGACGCGCCCGCAGGCGGTCATGGCACAATCCCCCGCGGAGGGGTGGCCGAGCGGCTGAAGGCAGCGGTCTTGAAAACCGCAGTAGGGCAACCTACCGGGGGTTCGAATCCCTCCCCCTCCGCCACCGACTCCTACTACGCCGGGCAGGTGCAGGCGGCCGTCCGGCGGGCGGTCGGCTTCCACCAGTGATCGGGGCAGCCACCGACGATGGTGCGCATCAGGGTGCGGCGCTGCCACCACGGTCGCGGCGCCTCGTTGCGGCGCGGGGCGGGGGACGGGACTCCGGTGAGGGCGAGGGCGGCGGCGGGGCGCATCGGTATCTTCTCCTGGCGTGCTCGGGTGGTGATGCGCACCATGCTGGGCGCCCGGAACCCAGTGCGGCCACGCCCATCAGACCGATGCGGCCGCCGACATCCGTCAGCGGCCGGCTACGTCAATCGTCGCCGGTCGGGACCTCGTGATGGAGCCGGCAGCGTGCCTCGTAGGTCTCGTCGCCCATCCCCCCGATAAGGATCAGCGGGGAATTGGCGGGAGCGGGCGACCCATCGAGCAGGCGCTGGGTGCGGGTCGCGGGCTCGCCGCAGACCATGCAGATCGCCGTCAGCTTGGTGACCTGGTCGGCGAGCGCCATGAGGCGCGGCATGGTTCCGAACGGCACGCCGCGGAAGTCGCGGTCGAGGCCCGTCACCACGACCTGCTTGCCCAGCTCCGCGAGGCGCTCCACCACGTCGGGGAGCCGCTCGTCGAAGAACTGGCCCTCCTCGATGGCGATGATGTCCATCTCGCCGCTCACGCCCTCGATCTGCGACGAGTCGTCCACGGTCACCGCGTGATGCTGCGCTCCGGAGCGTGAGATGACCGTCACCCGATCGGTGCGCGTGTCGAGCCGCGGCTTGACCAGGAGCACCTGGCGGCCGGCGATCGAGAAACGGCGCAGCAGGCGCAGCATCTCGTCGGTCTTGCCACAGAACATGCAGCCGGCGATGACGTGGACCCACCCGTGGGTGTAGAACATCAGTCCGAGTCTATCCAAGGCCGATGCGCGCCGTCGGTGCGCATGACCGATGGCTCGCGGACGGAGCCGCGCGATGGCCAACCTGCCGCAGGGCACGGTCACGTTCCTGTTCACCGACATCGAGGGCTCGACGCGCCTCGTCCAGGAGCTGGGACCAGCCTATCGGGACGTCCTCGAGCGGCACCAGGCGCTGCTCCGCGAGGCGTTCGGCCGCGGCGTGGAGGTGACCACGGAGGGCGATTCGTTCTTCGTCGCCTTTGGGGATGCCGAGGACGCCATCGGCGGCGCCGTGGCGGCACAGCGTGCCGTGGCCGGCGCGACGTGGCCCGGCGGGCGCCAGCTACGGGTCCGGATGGGGTTGCACACCGGGCAGGGAGTGCTCGGCGGCGATAGCTACGTCGGGGTGGACGTCCATCGGGCGGCCCGTATCGCCGCGGCCGGGCATGGCGGCCAGGTGCTCGTCTCGGAGTCGACCCGCGCGCTCGTCGAGCGCTCCCTGCCCGAGGGCGTCTCGCTGCGTGACCTCGGTCCGCATCGGCTCAAGGACCTGGCCGTCCCGGAGCGCATCTTCCAGCTCACGATCCCCGGACTGACCGACGACTTCCCGGCCCTCACCTCGCTCAGTGTCCTGTCCACCAACCTGGCCAAGCCACTGACCTCGTTCGTCGGCCGTGTCCGGGAGCTGGACGAGGTGCGCGCACTTGTCGGCACGCAGCGGCTGGTGACGGTCATCGGTACCGGAGGCACCGGCAAGACGCGACTCATGTGCGAGGCCGCGGCCGGGCTGCTCGACCAGTGGGCGGATGGCGTCTGGCTCGTCGAGCTGGCGCCGATCAGCGACGCGGACCAGGTGGTGCCGGCGATCGCGCGTGCCGTTGGGGCGCGAGAGGAGCCGGGGCGCCCGCTCGTCGACGCGGTGGTGGACTACCTCCAGGCAAAGCGCCTGCTGCTGCTGCTCGACAACTGCGAGCACCTCATCGCGCCGGTTGCTCAGCTCACCGAGCAGCTGCTGGGAGCGGCGCCGACACTGTCGATCGTCGCCACCAGCCGCGAGGCGCTCGGGGTCGCCGGCGAGCGCCTCTTCCAGATCCCGTCGCTCTCCGTGCCGACGGATGACGACAGCGACCCCGAACATGGCCCGGATGACGCATGGCGGGACGCCGCCGCTGCGTCCGACGCCGTCCGCCTCTTCACCGCCCGCGCTGGTGCCGCGCTGCCAGGCTTCGCGTTGGATGCGGCCGGACTCCGTGATGTCGTGGAGATCTGCCGCCGGCTGGACGGCATCCCGCTGGCCATCGAGCTGGCCGCCGCGCGCGTCGCGCTGCTCTCGGTCGGCGACATCGCGGCCCGGCTGAGCGACCGCTTCCGGCTGCTCACCGGCGGCCGTCGCACTGCCGTTCCACGGCAACAGACGCTGGAGGCGGCCATCGACTGGAGCTGGGAGCTCTTGACCGATGCAGAGCGGCGCACCCTCTGCCGCCTCTCCGTGTTCGCCGGCGGCTGGACCGTCGAGGCGGCCGCGGCGGTCGTGCTCGACCCGTCGAGCGGTGCCGGAGACGCCACCTTCGATGCCCTCGAGCTGCTGGGTCGTCTGATCGCCAAGTCGCTCGTCATGGTGGACCGGGGCGCGGCCACGACCCGCTATCGCCAGCTGGAGACCATCCGGCAGTACGCCCGCGAGCGGCTGGTGGCGGCGGGGGATGCGGATGAGCTGCGGGACCGCCATCTCGCCTATTTCCTGGCCGTTGCCGAAGCGGCCGCGCCGCGGCTCACCGGCCCGGCCATGGCGGTCGCGCTCCGGCAGCTGGATCCCGACCTCGACAACTTCCTGGCCGCCGTCGAGTGGGGCTTCGAGGCGGACGTCGCATCGGCGCTCCGCATCTGCCTCGCGATGGCGGTCTACGGTCGCTCCCGATCGCTGTCAGAGGGCTTCGAGATCCTCACCCGCGCGGCGACGGCGGTCGACCGCCTCCCCGACGCGGAGACGTCGATCCTGGCCGCCCGCCTGCTGGCCGCCGCGGCGAATGCCGCATGGATGGTGGGCAGCGCCCCCCTGGGCATGACATGGGCCGATCGCGCGATGCGCATCGCGGACGCGGCGGCGGATCCCCGGGCGCGCGCGGAGGCGCGCAACGCGAAGGCCATGACCTCGCTCTTCGTCGGCCAGGAGGAGGGGGTGCTGGAATGGGCGGACGAGGCGGCCGGCATTGCCGAGGAGCTGGGCGACTGGTCGAGCATCGGATTCATCCAGGCGGGCATCTCGCAGTGGGAGGCGGAGCGCGGCAACGTGCCGGCCGCGGCCGCCAGGCTCGCCGTCGCCACGGCGGCGGCGAATCGGTCCGGCAGCCCCGAGGTGATCGCCTTCACGGCCCTGAGCCGTGGTCGGGTGGCCGGCTTCTCCATGCAGCTCGACGAGGCGCGCGAGGCATTCGCCACCGCGATCGCCGCATACGCCGAGATCGAGGACAACGGGCTGGTGCTGGTGGCGCGCAGCGATTTCGCCCACGCGTTGCGCCACAACGGCGCCACCGACGAGGCGCTGGCGCTGTATCGCGAGACGCTCCACGACTGGATGCACGCCGGCAATCGCGGCGCGGTCGCGAACCAGGTCGAGTCGTTTGCGCTGCTGCTCGTCGGCAACGATTCCCCTGCGGCCGTGCGACTCCTCGCAGCCGCCACGGCCGCCCGCGAGGCGGCCGACGCACCGATGCTGTCGTTCGAGCAGGCCGAGTTCGACGGGGCCACGGCACGCCTGCGGAACGATCTCGACGCCACGGAGTTCGAGACCGCGTGGGAAGCGGGTCGACGCCTCAGCCTCGACGAGGCGGTGACGCTGGCGCTCGCGACGACCGCCGGGGGCTAGTCGCCGACCACTGCGACGTCGGCCGCGGCCATGCCGAGCTCCGCGGCCAGCGCCTCGCGTAGCACGGCCGTGTCACCGGGCGTGCCGGTCAGGCGCCGCAGCGCTTCGGCGGCTCCGGCCAGGAAGGCAGCCTGCCCGTTGGCGACCGTCGCGCCGCGTTCGGCCGCGACCTGCATGAGCGGTGTGGGGCCGGCGGCGAGAACCAGGTCGAGAATCCACATCGCCTCGGTCAGCAGCTCGGCGGGGACGGGGCTCCCCTCGCGATCGCCGAGCCCGCTGGCATTCACGATCAGCGGCGCCTTGGCGAGATCCGCCTCGAGGATGGCGTCGTGCCACGGGCGCGCGCGCAGCTCCATGTGCCGCGCGCTGCGCGCCATGTGGGCGACGAGCGCCTCCGCCTTGTGCAGGTGCCGGTTGAAGACGCTGACCCGCTGCAGCCCACCCTGGATGAGCACCGCAACGGCGGCTCGCGCACCACCGCCGGCGCCCAGCACGACCGCGTTGCGGGGCCACTTGCCCTTGACCCTGGGAAGGATGGCGTCGAGGCCGGCGCGAATGCCGTCGAGGTCGCTGTTGTAGCCGCGCAGCTTCGGCCCGTCGCGGACGACGATGTTCACCGCGCCCGACGCCCGCGCGTCGTCGGAGAGGGCATCGAGCAGGGTCGCCGCCTTCTCCTTGTGGGGCGCAGCCACGAGTGCACCGATGACGTCCTCGGCCCGCAGCTCGGCGATGGCGGTGGCCAGCTGATGCGGCTTGCGCACCCAGCGTTCGAGCTCGACTTCGCGCCCCGCTGCGGCGAGCGCGGCGCGCAGCACGGACTCCAGCGGAGTGGTGTCGAGGGCATGTCCGATGATGGGTAGGCGCTGCACGATATCGGTCTTCCTGGCGCTTCGATGGGGGCGGCGAAAAGGGGGCACCGCGATACCCGGCCGGCCCAGGCGGGGAGGTCGTCGCGACGACGAGCCCATGCTATCATCGGCGCCGTTCGGAGAGGTCGCATAGTGGCCTAGTGCGGCGGTTTGCTAAACCGTTGAAGGGGGTAAACCTCTTCCGAGGGTTCGAATCCCTCCCTCTCCGCCACCGATCCG
>JBDTQJ010000105.1:0-6909 GCA_039932235.1 Chloroflexota bacterium | reverse complement strand
CAGCTGCCCGCCGCCGCCGATCCAGCGCTCGATGGTGCGGCGCTGCGCATCGGTCAGCCCGCTCGAGTCGGCCGCCCAGATGAGCACCGAGAGGCCGGCCAGCGGCTCAGGCCGCTCCGGGATGTCGGCGGCGGGGACGTCGAACGGCATGACGACGGTGGTGAGATCGCGCTCGGCGAGCTGCGCGCCGAGCGCGCCGTGCTCGTCGCCGACCATCCCGATGGTGGTCAGCGACGGCTCCAGCCCGTTCACGGCGGCCACCGCGGTGAGCGTGCCGGCGTCCGAGGTGAAGGTCACCGGAACCTCGCGCGCGAACGCATCGGGGCGGACGTAGAGCACCACTTCTTTCCGCGACCCCGCCGGCAGCTCAACCACGCGACGCACCTCGCCGGAGGCGGAGTCGGCGCGCAGCGTGCCGGTCACCGGCGCGCCGTCGTTGGTGAGGCTCACGCTCACGGCGGCCCACGCGCCGGGAGTGAAGCGCCCGCCCAGCAGGCCGCGCGCCGCAATGGTGACCGGGTCGGCCGCGGCGGCGGGGGCTACGGCGGCGAGCAGCGTCACGACAACGAGAGCCAGCGCGGCGGCGCTGGCTCTGCGGACGGTGGCTGCTCGGGTGGTGTGCGTCATCTCCCTCGGCGCGGCGGGTTGGTGGCCCGTATGACGTCCGGGCACGTCGCCTGGTTGCAACGTACCCCCCGTCAAACCGGAGTGTACGGGGCACCCGCGCTCCGATGCTATAGTCCGGCCCGATGGAACCCGAGGGCAGGCGCCTGCCCGACCTCGAACGTCACCTTGATCGACAGCTCCGCGCGCAGGAGCGCCAGCTGGCCTGGGTGCGCCTCGCGGTGGTGCTCATCGCCGCGGTGATGGTCCTGCTCTTCCGCGACCGCCTGCCCGGCTTCCCCGTCCTGCTCGGCGTGCTCGGAGCGGTCGTCATCTACGACGGGTTGCTGGCCCTGGCGATCCCGCGGTTCGCCGCGCGCGACGTGGGGATCGTGGCCACCGGCCTCGACCTTGCCGCGGTGACGGTCGCCGTGTACGCCGCCGCCGAGTCCATCGACGCGTACCTCTTCTACGTGCCCATCGTCCTCTCGGTGGCGTTTCGCTACGGCTTCGGCGCATCGGTCTGGGCGGCGCTGGTTGCGTCGGGGACCTACGCGGCGGTGACCCTCATCGCGGCCGATGTCGGGGCGCAGACCCGGGAGCTGCTCACCGTGCGGATCGCCTATCTGGCAGGCGCCGGGCTGGCGGCCGGCATGCTGGCCCGCGGCATCCTGGGCCGCGCCATGGAGAACGCGGAGCTGCGCGGCCAGCTCGACGAGGAGGAGCGCGAGCGCGAGCGCGCTCGCGAGCGTGAGGTCCTCTCCGGCATGTCGCGCGACTTCAGCGCGTCCATCGACCCGGAGGCGACCGCTGGTGCCATTGTCACCGGTGCCGGGCCGCTGCTCGGCGACATCGTGGCCCTGCTTCGCATCGAGGATCCCGATGCCGAGACGCCGCGCCTGGTGCCGGCGGCGGTAACCGCAACGCACCAAGAGCTCGGCGATCAGCTCGTCGACCACCTCGCGACCCGCCGCCCGCGGGTGGGGGAGGGAATCGTCGGCGGCGCGGCCGCCACGGCCACCTCCATCCTGGCGGGTGAGGGCAGCGAGCCGCCGCCCCTCTACGCCGGTGACCCGGATGGCGTCGAGGCGCTGGGCATGCAGACCGTGCTGGCCGTCCCGATCGTGACCCGCGGCCGCGTGGGCGGGGTGCTGATGGCCGCCTCGCTGGGGGAGCGGCAGCTCGGCGAGTCGGAGCGACGCCTGGCCGAGGCGATCGCCGAGCGTGCCGGCCCGGCGCTGGAGAACGCGGCGCTGTGGTCCGACCTGCAGCGCCAGATGGCGCGCGAACGGCAGGCGCAGCGCATCAAGGACGACTTCCTCTCGATCGTCAGCCACGAGCTGCGCACCCCGCTGACCAGCATCCAGGGCTACTCGCAGCTGCTCGAAGGACGGCTGCGCGCCAGCCCGGGCTCGGCGAAGGAGCTCTCCCAGCTGCGGGTCATCCGCTCGCAGGTGACGCGGATGCGGCGCCTGGTGGACGACCTGCTGGACGTGAGCCGCATCGATCAGCGCGGCATGGTCAGCATCGAGCCGGAGCGCATCGACCTCGTCGACGAGGTCCGCGCGGTGGCGGAGCGGCTCGAGCGGGAGAACCGCGATCGCGAGATCAAGGTGGAAGTGCCGGATGCACTCGTGCTGAGCGCGGATCGGGATCGGATCGGGCAGGTGCTGACCAACCTGGCCGATAACGCGGTGAAGTATTCGCCCGATGGTGGCGCGGTCATCCTCCGTGCCTGGCGCGATGCCGATCTTGCCCACCTGGCGGTGGCCGACAGCGGGATCGGGATTCCGCCCGACCAGCAGGACCAGGTCTTCGAGCGATTCTTCCAGGCCGATATGGACGCCTCCAAGCGTCGCTTCGGCGGTCTGGGGCTGGGGCTGTACATCACGCGCGCCATCGTGGAGGCGCATGGCGGCCGGATCTGGGCCGAACCGAACACGGCCGTCGGGCGTGGCACGATCTTCCGCGTCGAGCTGCCGCTGGTGACGCCCGCCTCGGCCGCCAACCCGGTGCCGGCGTTGCCCGGCGAGCCGCCGCCGTTCGTCCTGCGACGCGGCGGCGGCGGCCAGTGACCCCGCAGCGTGCCCTGGTGGCGCGCCTCGCGGCTCGGCACGGGCTCGAGCTGGCCGGAATCGCGCCGGCCGAGCCACTCCCCGAGGTGCGACAGCGGATGGAGGAGTCGGTGGCGGCCGGTCACATGGCGACGATGGGCTGGATGGGCGGGGAGCGGGCAGCCGTCGCGAGCGACCCGGCCCGCCTGGATGCGGCGGCGGCCTCGATCGTGGTGGTCGCCGCGCCGTACGTAGGGCCGGAGCGCAGCGCATGGGACCCGTCGCCGGATCACCTCGCCGAGGTGCTGGGACCAGTGCTCGACGCGGCCCCCGCCGAGCCTGCCGGCCTGGTGGCGCGCTACGCCCTGGGGACGGATTACCACGCCGCGCTGCGCAGCGCGCTCGAGGCGCTGGCGGTCGACCTGCGGGCCGCGGGCATGGGGGTCGCCGACACCGCCTACGTCGACGACCGGCCGCTTGCCGAGCGGGCCTTCGCCGCCCGCGCCGGGCTGGGCTGGATCGGCAAGAACACGAACCTGCTGACCCATCTGCGCGCCGGGTCGTGGGTCTTCATCGGTGCGCTGGTGGTGCACGAGGCGCTGCCCGCCGACGAGCCGATCCGCTCCTCCTGCGGCGCCTGCACGCGTTGCCTGGACGGCTGCCCGACCGGCGCGCTCATCGCACCGCAGGTGCTCGACGCGCGGCGCTGCATCAGCTACCTCACGATCGAGCATCCGGGTCCGTTCGCCGCCTGGGAGGCGCGCGCCCTGGGTTCGTGGATCTTTGGCTGCGACGTGTGCCAGGAGGTCTGCCCGGTGAACGGCGAGGCGGTCGATAGCGGACCGCTGCGGGTGCCCCTGGAGCCGCTCATCCGCTGGCTGCTGCCGATGGGCGGGCGTACCTTCGAGCGCGCGGTTGGCGTGTCTCCACTCCGGCGCGCCGGGCGGCATCGACTGCTGCGCAACGCGCTCACCGTGCTCGTCCAGGGGGAGTCGCCGCTCTCCGGGGAGGCGGCGGCGCTCGTTGATCAGGCGTCGCGTGACCCCCGGCCGGAGGTACGGGCCGCCACGGGGCGCGTTGCCGGTGAGGCAACGTCCGCACCGTGAAATGGTTCTGGGTGGACGTTGATTGCGGACTCGAGGCAACGACCGGTAACCGAGTGGCCAGATTGGTGTGGCCGCCGTCCGGACGTTGCCCCGGCTGAAACGGGTCGCGGCGGCAACTCGGTACACTGCGCGGCATGCCCCTCGTGCGCCCCTTCCGCGGGCTTGCCTATGCCCAGGATCACTACGGCGGCAGCGCCATCCCGGAGCGGGTGCGGATGGCGGACGAGGGCGAGCTTCACCCGGGGCGTCTGGCGGACCTGAGCGACCTGGTGGCGCCGCCGTACGACGTCATCGACGAGGCGCAGCGCGCCGACCTCGCGGCACGGGACCCGCACAACGCGGTGCACCTGGAGCTGCCGGGCGGGGCGGACCCGCACGCGGCGGCGGCAGCTGCCCTCCATACGTGGCAACGGGACGGCACGCTGACCCGCGAACCGGAGGAACGCTTCTACTACTACGGCCACGCCCGCACTGACGCGCCGGACGAGCCGGTGGTGCACGGCGTGCTCGCGCGCGTCCTGCTGGAGCCGTGGGGGAGCGGGATGCGGCCGCACGAGCACACCATGCCGGGGCCGAAGGCAGATCGGCTGAGCCTGCTGCGCGCCACACGGACGCAGCTGTCGCCGATCCTGGTCACCTATCTGGATCGCAGCGAGCGCTACCGGCACGTGATGAGCCGCGCCTGGAGCGACGAGTGGCGCGCTCGCGACGGGGATGGGCTCCTGCACAGCCTGGCGGCGATCGAGCCGGACGAGCGGATGGCCAACTTCCTGTCGCGCCAGACGCTGTACGTGGCCGACGGGCACCATCGGTACGAGACCGCCCTCGCCTACCAGGCGGAAGTGCGCAGTCATCCCGACTGGACCGATGCGCCTGCCGGCGCGCTCGAGGCGGACTGGATCATGTGCGTCCTCGTCAACGCCGAGCTGGAGGAGCTCGAGATCCGGCCGACCCATCGGCTTCTGCTCGGGGCCGATCCCGATGCGCTGCGCGACCTCGTCCGCGAGCCGGGGCCGATCTTCACGGTCGAGGCCATCCCGCCGGAAGCGCTGGCGGCGGCGCTGGCGGAACGTCGAGACGAGGAGGCGGCGGCCTTCGGACTGGTCACCGGCGCGACCGAGGGGTGGCTATTGGTTGCCGACCCCGATGCCGCCGCCGAGCGGATGCGTCGCGAACGCACCAGCACCGCCGTCCGGCGCCTCGACCTGTCGCTGCTGCACGCGGCGCTGCTAGACGACCGACTCGGGATCACCTCCGCCGAGGTGGCCGCTGGGGAGCACCTCGCCTACACTAGGAGCGAGGCTGACGCCCTGGTCCGCGTCCGCTCCGGGGAGGCCCGGGCGGCGATCCTCGTCCGACCCACGCGGCTCGACCAGCTTGCCGAGGTCGCGAACGCGGGGGACGTGATGCCGCAGAAATCGACCTACTTCTACCCGAAGCTGCTGACCGGGATGGCATTCCATCCGCTCGGCGGCGTCGAGGAGCATCCGCCGACATCCCAGGAGGACGTGTAGCAGCCGCATGGTGCAGGCGATCAAGCGCGACGAGGCGTTCATCGATCCCGAGGGGATCCATCTCGAGACGACCCAGCCGGAGCGACGCTCGCGGAAGCCACCGATCCTCCTCGTCCACGGCGCCCTCACCGGCTCGTGGCTGTGGTCGAGCTACGCCGCCTACTTCGCGGAGCGCGGCTGGGAGGCGCATGCACTCAACCTGCGTGGCCACTTCACGTCGCAGCCGGCGGAGCTCGACGAGACCTCGATGCGCGACTACGCCGACGACATCGGCGTCGCGGTCCGCCACCTCGGCCGCCCGCCGGTCATCATCGGGTGGGGGATCGGATCGCTGGCGGCGATGCTGTACGCCGAGCGCAACCCGGTGCTGGGACTCGTCCTGCTGGCACCCTCGCCGCCGGCCGCGGCGCTGCCCCGCCGGCCCGACGAGCACGAGCTGCACGCCGTTCCGGACATCTACGACGCCGCGTGGTGGGGCTGGATCGCCCCGATGGACGCGCTGCGTGACTGGATGCCGGATATGGAAGAAGCGGAGCTTTCCAAGATGCAGGAGCTGCTCGCCGGCGCCCGTGAGTCAGGCAGCGCGCGACGCGAGCGGATGCGGGGGGTCGCCGTCGATGTCAGCCGGATCGCGGTGCCGTCACTGGTGATCGGGGCAGGGCTCGACGACGTCATTCATCCGGCGGAGGCGCATCGGGTCGCGGACCTGCTCAATGCGGACTACGAGTTCGTGCCGGGTGCGTCCCATTTCGGGCTGGTCATGGGGTCGGGGACCTGGCCGCAGGTCGCGCAGAGCATCCACGGCTGGCTGGAGGAGCGGCGTCCCGCGATGCTCGCCCGCCTGGCCGAGCTGGGGGCCGTGCCCGCGGGCATGCGCTAGCCAGTCTTCGCCGCTGCGCAAGGAGTGGGCGTTTGCGCCACGTGCACGCATCGGCCACGGAAACCCCCAAATCGCGACCTGGATGGCCGGCGCTTGCCGCACGTGCACGGGGCGGCCACGGAAGTGCGGCTCGCTGGCCGATGTATGCACCCCACGCATTTCCCGCCGGCCCGCCGGACTGCTGACCACGTTTGAGGCGGCGAGGGGCATTTGGTACCCTAGGCGCCGGTCGTTTCAGGACGCACCACGAGGCCGCATTCGTCTAGAGGCCCAGGACACCGCCCTCTCAAGGCGGAGATCACCGGTTCGAATCCGGTATGCGGTACCACCTCGCCGTCAAGCCCCGGTTTTTGCGCGGGCATCGGTGGCCCTTTTCTTGGCCGCCCATTGAGCACCCAATTGTGCTCGGAGTCGCCTGACCCGCTCTCCAAGCGCCAACGTCAAGGCTGGAACTTCAGCCCGTTGAGCGGGCCGTCGGCGGAACCCCACCGGAACGACCGTCCTCAGCCGGAACCCGCTGGACGTTGCCAGGATTCCGGTATGCGGTGCCAAATCCACCATTTGGAACCCGATCCACGCTCGGATCGGCTCCTCGGCCTCGACCCACTGGCATTTGGCAAGAGTCCGGCCGCAGCGATGTCGACCGCATCCGCGAAGACGCGCAGGTGTGGCGGATCAAGGTAGTCGGTCCGGGATTTCCGCAGGGGCGGCGTCGTGCCACCACGGCCAGAGCGCGTCGGCGACCGCCCGGT
>JBDTQJ010000104.1:0-7003 GCA_039932235.1 Chloroflexota bacterium | reverse complement strand
GCTGTGCGGGCGACTGACCGATATATCGAACGAACGCAGCAGAACCGGCCCGTCGCGCGCATTCCGTTCGATATATCGAACGCGCGAGCTCCCGCGCCAGCGTGCTGCCCCCGATGGCGTTGAACAGCGCAGATCGTGGCGGATTGGGCTCATCGGTCCGCCGGCGGTCGATCTATCGAACGAATCCCGCATGGCCGCTGCTGGGCGCGGCGAACGTTCGATGTATCGAACACTGGTGTGCGTGGCGCGGCCTGCGGCGCGGTGCTGTGCGGGCGACTGACCGATATATCGAACGAACGCAGCAGAACCGGCCCGTCGTGCGGATTTCGTTCGAAATATCGAACGAAGCGAGCCGAGGGCCGGGCTACCCCGCGGCGGCCTCGCCGGTGAGGTCCCGATCCTCCATCTCCCACGCGTGATCCAGCGTGTGGTAGGCGGTGTGGCGAAGCAGGTACGGGATCGTCCACTTCCCGAGCGGCTTCCCCTCCGCGTACCAGGCACGCATGGCTTCCACGTACCGGTCGCGGTGCGCAGCGCGCTGCGCCGGCGTCGACAGATCCTCGAGCTCGGTCGGCGCGTCGACGCGCGGCGAGAAGTCGCCTCCCTCGTTGGCCAGCACGTGACGAATGATGTGATCCCGATGCCGTCCCCCTCCGCGCGGGCCCAGGCGCAGGTCGGCCGAGACGCGATCCGCGATGTCATCGAACTCCGCCCACGCGGCACGCAGCAGCGCCACCTGGCGCTCGAAGGCCGCCTCGTCGAACGGGAGGCGGTCGAGGTCGGATGGGGCGAAGGAGATGCCCCAGAAGTCGGTCGACCCCGTGCCGGTGTAGTGGCCCATCACCGTGGGGTGCGGGTCGGCGGGGAACTCCTTCCCGAGTCCTGCTCGCTCGGCGACCCGGCGGTAGCGCGGGACGTAATCGCTCAGCTTCGCGACGGCAGCGTCTTCGTTCTTGGCGCCCCGCTCGAAGCCGGGCCAATCAGCCGCGACGGCGACGCAGCGCTTGCCCTTGAGACCCTGCTCCACGAGCACGCGGAGTTCCGCCTGCGCCACGTCCCTACTCCAGCCCATATTCCTTGATCTTGTCGTAGAGCAGGCGGCGGTAGATGCCCAGCTCCTCGGCGGCCTTGGTGCGGTTGCCGCCGGACCGCTCGAGCGCCTCGGCGATCAGCCGCTTCTCGAGCCCGGAAACCGCGTCCTTGAATGAGCCGCTCGCGCCACTGCCGTTGCCGACGGTCGAGGCCTCCTCGGCGCGCGTCTCCTCGGCGACCGCGGCGGCCTCCTCCTCGTCGGCATCCTCCGCGCGACGCTTGGCCCGCTCCTCGAGGCGGGCGCGATCCTTCGCCTCGCGGCGATCGCCGAACGGCAGGTGATCGACGGTGATGACATTGCCGCGGGAGAGGACCACCGCGCGCTCGACCGCGTTCTCCAGCTCGCGGACGTTGCCCGGCCAGTCGTAGTCCATCAGCCGCTCGAGCGCCTCCTCGGAGACGGTTGTCGGGATGGCGCCCGGCTCGTATCGGTACTTCACCAGGAAGTGCTCGACGAGGGCCGCGATGTCCTCCTTGCGGTCCCGCAGCGGTGGCATGTGGATGTGCACCACGTTCAACCGGTAGTAGAGGTCCTCGCGGAACTTGCCCGTCTCCACCTCGGTGGCCAGGTTGCGATTGGTGGCGGTGACCACGCGGATGTCGATCTTGATGGGGATGTTGGAGCCGATGCGCTCGAACTCGCGCTCCTGGAGGATGCGCAGCAGCTTGGTCTGGGTCCCTAGCGTCATCTCGCCGATCTCGTCCAGGAAGATGGTGCCCTTGTTGGCCATCTCGAAGCGGCCCTTGCGCATCGCCATGGCGCCGGTGAAGGAGCCCTTCTCGTGGCCGAACAGCTCGGTCTCGAGCAGCGACTCTGGCAGCGCGGCGCAGGAGACCTTGACCATCGGGTGCGGGTTGCGCTTCGAGGCCTTGTGGAGCGCCTCGGCGACCAGCTCCTTGCCGGTCCCCGACTCCCCGGTGATGAGCACCGTGGCCTCCGACGAGGCGACCTTGCCGATGAGCTTGTAGACCTCCAGCATCGCCCGCGACGAGCCCACGATGCGTTCGCGCTCGGCGGCCTTCGTCCCGAGCTCCAGGCGCAGGGCCGACACCTCCGAGGCCATGTCGGCGTGCTCGAAGACGCGGCGCAGGGTCGCCAGCAGGTCCTCGACCTCGAAGGGCTTGGTGACGTAGTCGTAGGCGCCGTGCTCCATCGCCTTGATGGCGGTCGAGCTGCCGCCGAAGGCGGTCATCACGATCACCTCCAGCTCGGAGTGCTCGCGCTTGAGCTGCTTGAGGACCGTCAACCCATCCTGGTCCGGAAGCTTGACGTCCATCATCACCAGGTCGGGCAGCTTCTTGGCGATCTCGGCCAGCGCGGCGGCGCCGCTCGCCGCCGTGCGCACGGCGTAGCCCTCCTCTTTCAGGAGGTCGTCCAGCAGGGACCTGATGTCCGCGTCGTCATCGACGACGAGCACGAGCCGTTTTTCGGGCAACGAAGTGACGTCCTTCGGGTGCGGGTGGGGCGCTCAGTGGGGCAGCCGGCCGCGCGAGTATAGAGCGTTGTCCGTTAATCGTACAGGGCCGCCTCTAGGAGCAGCAGCCCCCCGAGCCGCACCCACATCCGGCAGCCAGCTGCGGAAGCTCGGAACGCCCAGCACTGACCGATGCCGCCACCGGGGCATCGGCCGACTTGATGGCCCGCACGATGACGCTGTGCATCCCCTCGGTGACGAGGTGGGTCGAGGTGAGGGAGATATCGGTCAGTCCGGCGTCGCGCAGTCCCGTCTCAAACTCGGTGAAGGAGAGGGCCCCGGCGATGCAGCCGACGTACGAGCCGCGCGCCGCGCGGTCCGCCGCGCTCAGCGCGTCCTCGGCCACGATGTCGCTGATCCCGATCCGGCCGCCCGGCTTGAGGACCCGGGCGATCTCGCGGAAGACGGCCGCCTTGTCCGCCGCCAGGTTGATGACGCAGTTGCTGATCACCACGTCGACCGACGCCGCGGGGAGCGGGATCGCCTCGATGTGGCCCTTGAGGAACTCCACGTTGGTCGCGCCGGCCTCCGCCGCGTTGCGCTGCGCCAGGGCGAGCATCTCATCGGTCATGTCGAGCCCGATGGCACGCCCGGTCGGCCCGACCCGCCTGGCGGAGAGGAGCACGTCGATGCCGCCGCCGGAGCCGAGGTCCAGGACGCGCTCCCCCGGATGCAGGTCGGCGACCGCCGTGGGGTTGCCGCAGCCGAGGGAGGCGAGGACCGCCGCCTCGGGCAGCTCGTCGCGCTGGAGGGCGTCGTACAGCCCGCCGCCGATCCCCTCCTCGGGGCCGCAGCAGGCACCGCTTCCCGTCGCGGCCTGGGTGGCCGCCGCGGCGTAGCGCTCGCGGACAAGCTCGTGGATCCCATCACTCATGGCGCGGACGCTCCTATCGGTCTATGCGAGCTGGACGAGGCCGGCCAGGCTCGACCCGATGGCCGACCAGCGGGCCGTCAGGTCCGGGCTCAGGGAGTAGATGATGTTGGTGCCCTGGCGGACGCTGGTCACCACGCCGGCCTCGCGCAGCACGCGCAGGTGGTGGCTGATGGTCGGCTGGCTCACGTCGCAGCACTCGGTGAAGTCGCAGGCACACACCCCGTCGCCCTCGGCGAGCTGCCGGACGATCGAGAGCCGCACCGGGTCGGCGAGGGCGGCGAGGAGCTGGATTTGAGGATCCGTGGATCGCATGGCGCCCGCATTGTATCGACTCAAGTCAATATAGACAAGCACCGATCCCGCAGGAGTGCGGTCCGGGCGCCGTCGCCGCGGATCCCTCAGGAGGCGGAGGGGGCGGCCGATATGGACGGTGCATTGACCGAGGGAAGCGGCACGGGCGAAGGCTCGGCCACCAGTCGGCTCGGCAGGCCGGCCAGCGCCAGCACGAACATCAGGACGAAGATCGCGATCACCGCGATGACCCACGGGCGCGCGAGGCGATCGACGCGCTCCGGCAGCGCACCGCGGTAGCCGGCCGGGCGCCCGCTGCGCGGCGAGGCCTTCGCATCACCGGGCGGACGCGCGACCTCCGTCGGCGGGATCCTGGCGGGAACTTCGTCGAGCCCGTCCGGGCCTGGTTGATCGGTCATCGGTCTCCCTTCGGTCGAATGCGCTCGCTCGCGTCCCGCAGCGCCGCCGCGGTGACGGCCATCCGGTCATGGAGCGTCCGCTCCACCGTGGCCAGCTCCTCGCGAGCCGCCGATACTCGACGCGCTTCCGCCGCGACGGCGGCGCGACCCGTCACCACGAGCGTCCAGGCAAGGAGCCCGAGCGACCCGCAGACGAGGATCGCAAGCGCCACGACGGCGGCATCGAGCACGAGTCCCACGGCGCCGCGAAGGGTAGCACGCTGCTCAGCGAGCCTGCCGCATGGCGGGCACCAGCGTCCCGGTGAGGCCTGCCGCGGCGCAGATGAGCCCGCCGATGATGAACACGGTGGCCGGGCTGACCACGTCCGATGCCCAGCCGGCCACGGCCATCGCGGCCGCCATCACCCCGAAGACCAGCGCCTGGCGCGTACCGACCACGCGGCCCATCAGCCGCTGCGGTGTCCGCTCCTGGAAGAGCGTGATGGTCGGGATCAGCCACACCATGTTCATGGCGCCGATGACGAAGAAGAGGCCGATTGCCACGAACGGATCGCGCACCAGGCCCACGACCACGAAGGTCAGGCCCATCCCCACGAAGCCGGCGATCGTCAGGGGTCCCTTGCGCAGTCCCGCGCCCAGCTGGCCGATGACCAGGCCGCCGACCACGCTGCCGAGGCCGACCGCCGCCATCAGCAGCCCATAGGTCTGGATGGGCGGGAGCGACGTCTGGTCAAGGACGCGTTCGGCGTACAGGAAGCTGCAGACCACCTCCACGCCGACCGCGATCTGGGCGGCGGTGCTGATGAGGGTGTTGGCGAAGAGGTCCGCCTGGCGCGTCAGGAACTGCCAACCCTCGAGCATCTCGGTCCACAGGGCGGATGGGCGCAGCGGGCTCGCATCCAGCTTGTCGCGCGGCACCGTCATGCCCAGCAGGAGCACGGCGCTCACCAGGTAGGTCGCCGCGTCGAGCACGAACGCCGCGAACGCGAGACCCGAGAGGGCCGCGACCAGGACGCCGGCCACCGGGTAGCCGATGAGGTCCGCCAGCGTCTCGTTGACCGTCGACGCGGAGTTCGCCGTGACCAGCTGGTCCTCGTCCACGATCCGTGGGATGAGCGCGTTCTTGGCTGGTCGGAAGAGGAGGCTCACCACCGCCACCAGGAAGGCGATGAGGTAGGCGAACACGATGTTGATCGGCATCAGGAAGGGCACCAGCAGGACGAGCCCCGCGCGGAGCACGTCCGAGACGATCATCGTGCGGCGCCGATCCCATCGGTCGACGAAGGCGCCGGCCAGCGAACCGAGCAGCACGGTGGGGATGGCCGTCGCAGCGGCCACGATGCCCAGCTCCAGGCCGCCGACCTGGGCGACCAGCGCGTACAGCGCCACCTGGTTGATGCGGTCGCCGAAGAACGAGACGAGCTGACCGGTCCACAGCAGGGAGAAGTTGCGGTTGCGCGCCAGCACGAGGTACGGCGACTGGGCGCGCCCCTCGCCCGCGCGCGCGGCGCTCGTCCCGCGCTGGCCCAAGGGGTCCGTGCCCGCGTACGGTACGCCGGTCGAGAATTGGTCGGACGGCGTGCCACGGCCGGTGCTGCTGCCGAGCTGCATCCCCGCTCGAACCGGCGCCCCCGGACGGGTCATGGCGGCCACGATGGCCCACACGATCCCAAACGCGAGCAGCACGTCACCGATGCTGACCACGTCGCGGATCAAGGGAATGGGAATCGGCACGACGTCGCCGAACAGGCCGCCGCGCGCGATGAAGGTGGAGACCGAATCGGTCGTCAGCAGCGCGTGGAAGGGGTCGTTGGTGATGGCGCTGACGTTGAAGCCGGCCGCCGTGAAGGCATCCGCCCAGACCGGCATGGTGCCGCGGTTGAGCACGATCGCGAGGGCGTTGAGGGCGATCCCGACCGCAGCGACCTGGAGGCCCGGGACGCGCCAGTTGCCCCACAGCCAGGCGAAGATAAGCACGTACACACCGATGAACGCGAGCGACCCGGATGCCGGGTCCAGCGCTTCTACGCCGCGCAGCTGGACCGCCGCGATGCGCAGCGCCAGGGCCAGTCCGAGCAGCCAGAGCCAGCGCAGCCGCAGATCGGCAAGTCGGGGAAGCCCCCCTCCAGCCAGCGCACCGGCGATGAGTGCTACCGCGATGGCGCTAAGGAACATCGTCCGATGCGAGCACTCGTGGCGCGAGGGACATGTCGCGCAGGTCGTCCTGGTGGAGCATCGTCGGCAGGGCGTCGTCGGTCGTGCCGGGGCGATCGAGCGTCTCGCGGTCAAGGTTCACGAGGATCGGCACGATGTTGGCGTCGAACTGGATGCCGGCGAACTTCTCGAGCTGCTCGACGGCCTGCTCATGCGTGAGCGGCGTCTTGCGGTAGGGGCGGGAGCTGGTCATTGCCTCGTAGGCATCCGCGATGGTCAGGATGCGCGCGCCGCGCGGGATATCGAGCGCCTCGAGCCCCTCCGGGTAGCCGGACCCGTTGATCCATTCGTGGTGCGACTTGATGAGCGGGGCCTCTGACTTCAGCTGCGTGGCGGGCGCCACGATCTCCGCCCCGATGGTCGGGTGCTGGTTCATCAGCACGCGCTCCTCACGGGTGAGCGGGCCCTCCTTGAGGAGGATGTTGTCGCGGATGCCGATCTTGCCGATGTCGTGGAGCAGACCCGCCCACTTGATTCGCTCGACCTCGTCCTCCGGGAGCCGCATGACGCGGCTCATGGCCTCGGAGACGTGGCTCACTCGATTGCTGTGACCACGGGTGTACCGATCGCGCGCGTCGACGGCGTTGGCGAGCGCCCCGATCGTCTGCTCGAACATCTCTCGCGTCTCGACGTAGCGG
>JBDTQJ010000103.1:0-7034 GCA_039932235.1 Chloroflexota bacterium | reverse complement strand
GGTATTGCCAATGCTCGATCGCTCGAAGCGTGACCAGGAGGGCCCGACCATCGATTGTGCCGTGTGCGCGGGCGGAGACACTGCCGGCGACCAGGCGGCCGGGGAGCAGTTGATCCCGCGCCACTTCGAGGCGCCAGTCGACGCCATGGCTCGAGACGCGGGAAACGACGCTCATGGCAACAGTTTAGGTGGTGTTGTCTCGAGCCCATCGGCAGGACGACCGATGTTCCGGGGGCTCGGGACGATCAACGTGATCCCCACAGGTCGGTGCGTAGCCGGCCCAACGGAGGATCGGCAATGGCTCAGTTCATGGACGTGCATTCAGGTTTCAACGGCGTTACGGCCCAGCAACTCCATGAGGCGCACGACCGCGACCTCGCGATCCAGGACGAAGAAGGCGTCAAGTACGAGCGGGCCTGGCTCGATCCCGTCAGCGGCAAGGTCTTCTGCCTCGCCACCGGCCCGTCGAAGGAAGCGGTGATGCGCATCCACGAGCGCGCCGGCCATCCGACTTCAGAGGTCTACGAGCTCGCCGTCGAGGTCTAAGCCCGGAGGCCGAGATCGGCCTGTCCTAGCGTCGGTGCGCGGTCGCCATCGCGGAATCGGTGACCGCACCCTTCGCCACCTGGCCCGAGATCGTCGCGGTCCACGCGGCGATCTCGGCCCGCCGGGTCGCCCCCAACTTGGCGAGGATGTGCTCAACGTGCGCGCTGACCGTCTTTGGGGCGATGAACAGCTCGTCCGCGATCTCGCCGTTCGTGAGGCCAGCCGCAATATGGCGTGCGACCTCGAACTCACGTGCGCTGAGCGGCCGCCACGGTTCATCGGGGGAGGTTCGGCCCCGACCCATCTTCGTCAGCTCATCGGCCCGGTGGACGATCGGCATCGCGCCCGCCGCCTCTGCCCAGTCCCGCGCTTCCGCCACGAGCGGTGCGGCATCGGCGAAGCGGCCTGCCCGTAGATGTGCGGCGGCGAGGTCGAGACGCGCCCACGCCGCCTCCCAGCCACGCCCGAGTCGAGTCCAGCCTGCCAGCGCCTCCGCGAGCGACTCTCGCGCTACGCCGGCCGAACCAGCGGCCAGCTGGAGGAGACCCCGGGCGTGGGCAATGGCGGGCGCCGCGGCCTCGAAGGCTGCGACCTGCACAGTGGCCCGAGCTAGCCAGGGCTCCGCGACCTCTGGTCGTTGTGCGGCGATCGCGGCGCGCGCCGCCGTCACGAAGAACGGGATCAGGACTGCACCCTCCTGGCTCGCCTCGACGAGCAAGAGCGCCTCTTCGCAGCGGGCGATCGCATCCACCGGCTTGCCCTGGATCAGGTCCAGCTCCGCGAAACCCCAAAGAGAGGGCAGGATGCGCCAGACGTCACCGGTGACGCGGCCCCCTTCCAGGGCCGTGCCGAGCCAGTGGCGCGCGCCGGCCAGGTCCCCGCGGCCCACTGCGAGCAGCCCAAGCACCTCCGTTGCGCCCAACTCGCCGAGCCTGCAGCCGCGCTCCACCAGTTCCTGGCGCGCCGTCTCGAACGCCTCATCCCATCGACCGTCAGCCCACGCAAGGAGCGCCGTTGTTACGGCCATCTGCTGTCGGCAATGGGAGGCCTCGATCTCGTCGGCATAGCGGAGGCCTTCCTCGAGCGCCAGCCGAGCCGAGCCGTAGGCGAGGACCCGAACAGCGAGATCCGCCATCGACCGGAAGCCGCTCACGCCAACCGACTCGTAGCCAGCCTCGCGCGCTTCCCGGGCTGCGTTGAACGCGAGCGGCATCGAGCTTGGGGTCTGTCCGACCACCACCTTCGCCCGGTCCAGGAGGAGGTCCGCTTCGAGGACGGACTCGCGATCGTCGGCCTCGATGGACAGAATCCTGACCTCGTCGAGCACCGAGAGAGCCTCGTCGATCCGGGCCGAATCGATGAGCACATGGGCTCGGCAGAGCTGCGCCGCGCGCTGCAGCAGCGCCGTCTCCGGGGTCGAAGGCAGGTCCTTGACTTCCAACAGCAGGTCGTCGAGCTCCTGGATCAACTCGGCCGAAGGCGCGATGGACTTGCGGTGGACCGACCAGATGTTGATAAGGACCTCGGCAGCCTTCTCCGGCTTGTCGGCTGCGCGATAGTGCTCACGGGCGAGCTTTGCGGCGCGAAGGCTCTCATCGTGGCGCTCGACCTCTCCGGCCGCGTCGCTGAAGCCGCAGTAGAGATCTCCCTTCTCGGCATCCGGCAGATCGCGCGGCATGTTGTCGATGGCCCGCTTGAACAGTTCGAATGACTCCCGTCTGGCGGAAACCTTGGCTGCGGACTTGGCCGCGGTCAGTGCCGCCCGGTACGCCTGCGAGCGCATGCCCGCCCGCTCGAAGTGTCGCGAGGCGTGCACGATCGATGCCCCGTCGAGCGTCATCCCGAACTCCGCGACCCGGGCATGAAAGCGCCGGAGCTGGCCCTGCGGGACGGTGTCGTAGATCGCGTCGCGCAGGAGCTGATGCCGAAAGTCGTAGTAGCCCCGATCGATGTAGTCAAATGGATACAGGATGGCCGCATCGACCAGCTCCTGGATCACTGGATCGAGCTCGCCGATAGTCCGGTCTGTCATCCCCGCGATCACATCGGGTACGAAGCACCGGCCGATCACGGCGCCCGCCCGTGCCACGCCCCGGGCCTCGTCCGAAAGGCGGTTCAGCCGAGTGATGACCGCATCACCGATCGTGTCGGGTACATGCGCCTCCCAGATCCGCTGACCGTCCGCGCGAGCATCGTCATCGAGGGCGGCAAGCAACTCCTCGATATGGAGCGGGATCCCGTCGGTCCGCTTGTGGATTGCCTCGACCACTTCGCGCGGGGCCGGCATGCCCGTGCCAAGGATCAGCGTCACAACGGTTGCCGTCTCGTCGTATGTCAGGGGACGGAGCGTTGCCTCCTCGGCGTGGCGCTGGCTCAGGAGCCGGGCTCGCCACTCGCGATGGACTGACGCGAGCGGAAACTCATCCCCCCGGTAACCACCGATGAGGAACAACGGTCGGTCGGCGGCGTGCCGAGCGAGCTCGCCTATGACCTCCAGGCTCATCTCGTCGGTCCAGTGGAGGTCGTCGAAAAGAAGGAGCGTCGGGACGTCAATCGCGGCGAGGATTCGATCGGCCGTCTCGCGGACCAGCAATCGCCGCGACCCCAGCGCATCCCCGGCCTGGTCGTTCTGAATCGCGAGGAGGTCGGCACCAAGCGTCCCGAATTCCGGGGATTGACCCTTCATCGAGCGGGCCATCTCGAGGATCGAGGCCATGGGCACGTGCCGGTCCTGCGGCGCGACGGCCCCTCCCTCCGCTCGGAATCCCGCCGCCTCCGCTCTCCGCGCGATGGAGCGAACCAGGCGCGTCTTTCCGAGACCGGCCGCACCGGCGAGGAAGAGCGCATTTCCGCGCCCCGCTGCGGCCTCGGAGATCAGATGGTCCGCGCGCTCCAGGAGGTCGTCGCGGCCGACGAGAATCGGGGACAGGACGCTGCCGGCTCGGGTCATGTGCGAATTGTGCGTTCGCGCGTCAAGTCCCCGCATCAGTCGAATGACCGATAGCGCCCGGGGTTCTCAGGACAGCGGCTCCTGGCGCACCCGACCCACATCGGCGGTAGGACGGCGGCGAGTCGCCGAATAGGTCGGATCACCGATGTTATCGATCCCCTTGCGGGCCAAAGTCGCTCCAGCAACCCGTGGAACCGTACGTCTTCAGGAGGGACCCTTCGATGACTCGATCACAGACCGGCCGGCGAGCCGGCGCAGCAGCACTGGCGCTCGCGATGGGCGCGTCGTTGGTCGGCCTCGCGCCCGTCGTGCTTGCGGCTGGCCTGATCCAGGTCACGACGACAGCCCAGGAGATCAACGGCGACGCCAACTGCTCCCTGCAGGAGGCGATCTATTCAGCCAACTTCGATGCCAACCTCGCACCAGATCCGGCCGATCCGGGCGGCGTCGGTTTCGTGACGACCGGCTGCGCGCCCGGAAGCGGGGATGACACCATCGTGCTCCCCATGGGTGCGGTCATCACTATCTCGGGGCCGGTCGACGACGTCGACAACCCGCTCGGACCGACGGGCACCCCGGTCATCTACTCAACCATCGTGATCGAGGGCAACGGCGCTCGCATCGAGCACAGCGGCACGACGCCGGTGCGGGCCTTCGCGGTGGCCGGCGGCCTGACGTCGGTCGCCGGGACGGGCGATCTCACCATGCGGAACGTGCACGTCAGGGGCTTTCTCGCGAAGGGCGGCAACGGCGGCATTGGCGCCGGCGGTGGCCTCGGCGCGGGCGGCGCGATCTACGTCCGAGAGGCCACACTGACGGTCGAGAACAGCACCTTCGACGGCAACGGCGCCCAGGGCGGCAACGGTGGCGTCGGCGGCCACGTCGGCGGCGGTGGCGGTGGCGGTGGCCTCGGCGGCGATGGTGGCGGCGGATCCGGCCAGCCAGCCGACCAGTTCAGCGCTTCCGGCGGTGGCGGCGGTGGCGGCTCCCGTGGCGATGGCGGTTCGAGCGTGGTCTCCGGCCCGTTCGGGCAATTCCGGGGCGGCTGGGACGGTGGTGGCGGCGGGGGCACGCTCACCGACGGCGGCAGCGACGACGGCGTCGAGCAGAGCGTCGTCGGCGGGACTGCCTGCGGCGCCGACGGCGGCGAGTACGTCGGGGACGGCGACGGTAAGGACGCATGTGACGGTGGTGGCGGCGGTGGCGGAGGCCGCCCGAGCCACGGCTTGGACGTCACGCTCTGCGGCGTCGATGGCGGCAACGCCGGCGTCGGCGGCTACGGCGGTGGCGGCGGTGGCGGCGGCTACGCCAACGTCTTCAGCTACATCTGCGCGGACGTCATGACCCGATCCGGCGGCTGGGGCGGGTTCGGAGGCGGCGGCGGCGCCGGTGGCACGCAGTCGTCCGGCGGCGGCGGCGGTTTCGGTGGTGGTGGTGGCGGCGGCGCCGGAAGCTTCGCCTCTGGCGGCACGTTCGGCGGCCACGGCGGAGCCGACGCCGGCGGCCTGACCTTCGCCGTGACGGGAGCAGGCGGAGGCGGCGGCGGGCTGGGTGGCGCGATCTTCAGCGATGCTGGTGTGGTCACGATCCGCAACAGCACGTTCACAACCAACTACGCTGTCCGCGGCTTGGCGGGTCCCGGCGAAAGCCCTGCCGCGAACGGCCAGGATGCGGGTGGCGCAATCTTTACCGTCGACGGCTCGTTGGCGATTCGGAACGTGACGATCAGTTCCAATGAGACCACCGGTGTTGCGGCAGGGGTTGCGATGTATCGGTCAAGCCGATCGGGCTACGCGGCCGCCATCGACCTGACGAACACCATCGTTGCCGGTAACAGCCCGGCTTCCCAGGAGTGCAAGCTCATCGGGTCCGTCGGCTTTTCCGGGGCCGGCAACCTGATCACGAACAACCTCAATTGCCCCGGCGTGGTCGCGTCGACCGACCCGGTTCTCGGCGCGCTCGCCATCGAGGCGCCGGGCACGACGCCGACGATGGCAATCGACGACTCCAGCCCGGCGTACGACGCCGGCGACGATGACACCTGCGAGCCATTCGACCAGCGTGGTGTCTCACGCCCGCGATCGCTCGCCTGCGACATCGGAGCCTACGAGTACATCAAGCCTTCTGCGGACCTCGCGGTGGCCACGTCAACGCTCGGCACGCCGGTTGCCGGAAACGACATTGCTTTCCTCATCCACGTCGACAACCACGGCCCCACGGCTGCGGAGAACGTCACGCTCACCCTCACCCCTCCATCCGGAACGACCTTCGTGTCGATCACGGGCAGCGGCGGACTTGCCTGCACGGGCACTGGCCCGGTCAGCTGCACGAAGGCGCTGCTCGCCGAGGGCGCGACCGCGCTCCTCACGCTCACGGTTCATGTTCCGGCGGCCGTCGCCGGCGGATCGTCGATCACCAATGGAGCCTCGATCACGTCCACCACGCCGGACCCGGTACCGGGTAACAACTCAGCGAGCGTCGCCGCGACCGTCGTCACGCGTGCCGACCTCTCGGTCACGAAGAATGGTCCGTCGGGTCCAATCGCGGGTGCGGACGTGAGTTACTCGATTGTCGTGGCGAACCAGGGGCCAAGTGTCGCGGGAAGCCTCTCGATGTCCGACACGATCCCCGCGGGCACATCCTTCCAGGCGGTCACGGCCCCGGCCGGGTGGACATGCACCAAGCCCGCAGTCGGCACCGTCGGACCAGCGGGGATCACCTGTACGACGGCCACGCTCGCCCCGAGCGCGACGGCGGCGTTCGGTCTGACCATCAGACTCCTGCCCTCGGCAGGCGAATCGAGCCAGCTGTGCAACACGGCATCTGCGACCTCGACAACGTCGGACCCGACGCCGGGCAACAACACCTCCCAGACGTGCGGGACGGTTCGGACTCTGGCAGACCTCGCTCTGAGCCAGACGGCTTTGACGTCAGGCAGGGCCGGCAAGGGCACGGCGACATTCACGCTCGTCGTGGCCAACCTCGGGCCAAGCGACAGCCAGAACGTTGCCCTCGATGCGTCGTCGAGCCTGTTCAAGGGACCTGCCCCGTCCACGCTTGCAACCTCGGGTGGAAACTGCACCGTGAGCGGGCTGGTCGTGTCGTGTTCGTGGGCAGCAATTCCGGTGGGCGGACAGGTCAGCGTGACCATCTCGGTCCCGTGGCGGTCGTCCCTCGGATCGGTGTGTACGACTGGCACGGTGTCGGCCGGCACCTCTGACCCGAACGCGATCAACAACACGGCAAGCGCCTGCGTCGGCAAGAAGTAGCGCCGGCCGTTCCGGCTCCCGTAGATCCAGAGCCCGCCGGGTCACGCGGCCCGGCGGGCTCGACGCCGTCATCGACCGGTCGTAGGATCCGGGGAAACCGATTCGGAGAACCGCGTGAGCCTCGCCCTCGATACGATCCGACGCGCACCCAAAGCGCTCCTCCACGACCACCTCGACGGCGGCCTTCGGCCCTCGACGATCGTCGACCTGGCGGCCGAGTTCGGCTATTCCGGCCTGCCGACGACCGACCCTGACGATCTCGCTGCCTG
>JBDTQJ010000102.1:0-7606 GCA_039932235.1 Chloroflexota bacterium | reverse complement strand
AGCAGCGCGCGCTCGCCGCAGTAGATCATCGTCGAGGACCAGCTGTCGCCGTCGCCGTTGGTGGTCGTCCGGTTGAGGCCCCAGCCATTGACCTGCTTGGTGAGCTCCGTCGTGCTGTACGGATTCGGAAATCCGTTGCCGTGGCCCATCCAGACGATGATGTTGGCGCCGTTCACGGCCTCGCGCACATTCGCCCACGTGGCGATAGGCGAGTAGACCGTGGCGACCGTCGCGCCGGCGGCTCTTGCGGCGCTGGCGACGAGGTCGGCCGAGGCGCGGTAATCATCGGTCTGGGCCCCCGTTGGCCCGACGATGATCGCCACCTTCTTGCCGGCGGCGCTGGTGGGCTGAGGAAGGACGGCGGCGAAGGCCGCGGTCAGGACGATGGCGGAGAGCAGGGCTGCTCCGAGTCGGTCGCGCAATGAAGGGCTCCTGGGATTGCGTGGCAGGGATCGGCGGCAACTCGCGGTGAGTCACCACCTCGACCCTACGGCCGGCCGGGCCGGCGGCCTATGGCCCCATGGTCCCCCGGGCCGCCGGTCCCTTCGGACCCAGCACCGGCGGCATGAGGCCCTACTCCTGGGTGAAAGAGAGGACGACCAGGAGCCGCTCGAGGCGGCGGAAGTCGAGCGCCGGCTCGACGAAGGCGGTCTGGGTCAGCCCCTCGCCCGGCGCCGTTTCGACCGCCTGCACGCGACCGATCAGCAGGCCTGCCGGGTAGCGGCTGCGGACCTGGTCGCCCGTCGTGAGGCCGGCGCTGATGATCGTGTCGCCGACCGCCACCTCATCGGTCACGTTGATCTCGACCATCAGCAGCTGTCCGCCCAGGCGGCCCTGGACCAGGCCCAGCGCACGGCTTGCCTGGTCGAGGGCGATGACGCTCGAACGGGTGTCGATGACGAATCGCACACGCGCGGTGTCCTCGGTCACGCTGACCACGGTGCCGGCCAGCGCGCCGCTCCCGTCGGCGCTGCCGACCACGGCCATCCCCTCGACCAGGCCGTCGTCCGAGCCGGCGTCGATCGCCACCTCCCAGCTGAAGTTCGACGGGTCGACGCTGATGACGCGGACCGGCAGCAGCTCCATGTCGAGCGCGTCGCGGATGTTCAGCAGGTCGCGCAGCTGCTGGTTGTCGTGGGCGGCCTCGCTCAGCTCGGTGATGCGCTGCGCCATGCCGGCAGCGCGCGCGCGGAGCGCCTCATTCTCGGTTCGCAGGCGGTCGATCTCGCCGAGCGTCCCGAAGAGGCCGGCCACCGACTCACCGATTTCCGTCACCGCGTGGCGGACCGGATCGAGTGCCCCGGCGCCGACCTGTTGGACGGCGCGCGCCTGCGGCGTGCGCGAGGCGAGCAGAAGGATCAGCGAGACGATGGTGAAGGCCGCGAAGAGGAGCCCGCTGCGCGAGCGCCGGGGCGTGCCGCCGACGTACATCGGCTCGCCTCCGCGCGCTACCGCGGGGCGCGGGTGAACTGCTCGGTGACGAGGACGCGCTCGAGCGTATCGAGATCCTCCAGCACCTTGCCGGTCCCCCGCACGACGCAGGTGAGCGGGTCCTCGGCGACATGCACCGGCATCTGGGTTGCCTCGGCCACGCGCCGGTCGAGCCCGGCCAGCAGCGCGCCACCGCCGGCGATCACGATCCCCTGGTCCATGATGTCGGCGACCAGCTCGGGCGGGGTCTCCTCGATCGTCTCCTTGATGGCATCGATGATCTGCGCCACCGACGGCTCGAGCGCCTCGCGGATCTGGTCGCCCGCGACCTCGACGCTGCGCGGCAGGCCGGTCAGCAGGTCGCGGCCGCGGAAGGTGACGGTCCGCTCCTGCGCACCCGGATAGGCTGATCCGACCGCGATCTTGATCTCCTCGGCCGTCCGCTCCCCCATCAGCAGGTTGTACTCGCGCCGCGCGAAGCTGACGATGTCGGCGTCCATCTCGTCGCCACCGATGCGGATGCTGCGTGCCACCACGATGCCCCCGAGGCTGATCACGGCCACCTCCGTGGTCCCGCCGCCGATGTCGACGATGAGCGACCCGGATGGCTCGCTGACCGGCAGTCCCGCGCCGATGGCAGCGGCCATCGGCTCCTCGATGAGGCGCGACCAGCGGGCGCCGGCGTTGATCGTCGCGTCACGGACCGCGCGCTTCTCCACCTCGGTGACGCCGGACGGGATGCCGACCAGTACGCGCGGGCGGCGCACCTGGGCGAAGCGGTCGTGGACCTTGGCGATGAAGTAGCGGATCATCTGCTCGGTCACGTCGAAGTCGCTGATCACCCCGTCGCGCAGGGGGCGAATGGCGACGATGTTGGCCGGGGTGCGACCCACCATCCGCTTCGCCTCGGCACCGATGGCGAGGACGCGCTTGGTGCGCGTGTCCATCGCCACCACCGATGGCTCGCTGATGACGATGCCGCGATGGCGCACGGTGACCAGCGTGTTGGCGGTGCCGAGGTCGATCCCGACATCGTGGCTGAGGAGGCCGAGCAGGCCGTCGAAAAGTCCCAAGATCCCTCTCTCGGTGTCCGCCTGCGGCACGCCAAGCGGGGTGGTCATGAGTCGTGCGGTTCGTGCGGGCACACGCACGCGGCTACCCTACCACGCTGCTCCGAGCGGACCGCGCCGCACCACCCTCGAGCTGCGGCGGGACCAGGGAAAACGGCCGTCCCTCGCACGGATCCTGCGGGCGCGGGGCGTATGGTTAGACCGATGACAGTGACCGGGGGCGACACGCTCGCCCCGTCTCCCGACGACGCCGCACGCCTCGCCGGCGGCGAGCACCACGACCCCCACGCGATCCTGGGGCGCCACGGCGACCTGGTGCGCGCGTTCCACCCCGATGCGTCCGGCGTGAGTGTCATGGCCGACGGTGCACGGGTCGAGATGGCACCCCTCGGCGGCGGCCTGTGGGGCGCCACGGTGCCCGGCGTGGGGGCCTACCGATTGCGCTTCGCCTTCCCCGACGGAAACGCCTGGGAGCACGACGATCCCTACCGCTTCCTGCCGACCCTCGGCGAGCTGGACCTGCACCTGATCAGCGAGGGCACCCACGAGCGGCTGTACGACGTGCTGGGCGCGCACCCGCGAACGGTCGACGGCGTCGCTGGCGTCGCGTTCGCTGTCTGGGCGCCGGGCGCGCGCGGCGTGCGGCTGGTGGGCGACTTCGATCGCTGGGATGGGCGCCTGATGCCGATGCGCTCGCTCGGCGCATCGGGCGTCTGGGAGCTGTTCGTGCCCGACATCGGCCCGGGGAAGCTCTACAAGTACGAGGTGCTGGGCGCCGACGGCAGCCTGCGCCTCAAGGCGGACCCGGTCGGGTTCGCCATGCAGCTGCGCCCCGAGAGCGCGTCACGGGTCTGGGACACATCGGCCTATGCGTGGTCAGACGATGGCTGGATGCGGGAGCGCGCCGCCCGCGATCCGATCCGCACACCAATGGCGACCTACGAGGTCCACCTGGGCTCCTGGATGCGGAACCCCGACGGCAGCTGGCTCACCTACGGCGAGCTGGCGCCGCGGCTGGTGGAGCACTGCCAGCGCTTCTCCTTCACCCACGTCGAGCTGCTGCCGATTGCCGAGCACCCGTTCGACGGCTCGTGGGGCTACCAGGTGACCGGCTACTACGCGCCCACCGCGCGCTTCGGGTCGCCCGACGAGTTCAAGGCGTTCGTCGACGAGCTGCATCGCGGCGGGATCGGGGTGATCCTGGACTGGGTGCCGGCGCATTTTCCCCGCGACGACTTCGGGCTGCGCCGCTTCGACGGCAGCGCCCTGTACGAGCACGAGGACCCGCGCCTCGGCGAGCATCCCGACTGGGGGACGCTGATCTTCAACTACGGCCGCCCGGAGGTCCGCAACTTCCTCGTCGCCAACGCGCTCTTCTGGCTCGATGCCTATCACGTCGACGGGCTGCGGGTGGATGCCGTCGCCTCGATGCTGTACCTCGACTACTCCCGCAAGGCCGGCGAGTGGCTCCCGAATCGCCACGGTGGCCGCGAGAACCTGGACGCGATCGCCTTCCTGCGCGAGGTCAACGAACGCTGTTACGGCGGCTACCCGGGGACGTTCATCGTCGCCGAGGAGTCGACGGCCTTCGGCGGCATCACGCGGCCGACCTACGCGGGCGGGATGGGCTTCGGGATGAAGTGGGACCTCGGCTGGATGCACGACCACCTCGACTATTTCAGCCGCGACCCGGTGCACCGTCGCTGGCACCACGATCGGCTCACCTTCCGCAGCCTCTACCAGTACAGCGAGCACTTCGTGCTGCCGCTGTCGCACGACGAGGTGGTCCACGGCAAGGGCTCGCTCCTCGCCAAGATGCCCGGCGACGACTGGCAGCGCTTCGCCAACCTGCGCTGCCTGCTGGCCGACCTGTACACCCAGCCCGGCGCCAAGCTGCTCTTCATGGGCACGGAGCTGGCGCCGCTGGAGGAGTGGTCGCACGATCGGCAGCTGCCGTGGCACCAGGCAGATGATCCCCTGCGGGCTGCCTTCGGGCGCTACGTCGCGGACCTGGGCGCCTTCTACCGATCCGAGCCTGCCATGTGGGCCGCGGACCCCGACCCCGACGGGTTCGCCTGGATCGACGCGACCGATGCCGACGTCTCGGTGTACGCGTACCAGCGCATCGACCCGGCGACGGGGCGGCGGGTGGCGGTGATCATGAACCTGACGCCGCTGCCGCGTCCGGGGTACCGGGTCGGGCTGCCGGCCGCCGGTCGCTGGGACGAGGTCCTGAACTCGGACGCTGAGCTCTATGGCGGCTCGAACGTCGGGAACCTGGGCGGGGTGGAGGCGGTCCCACAGCCGTGGCACGGCCAACCGGCGTCGGCGGAGCTGACTCTGCCGCCGCTGGGCGTCCTGGTCCTGCGTCCTGCCTGAGCCCCCGGTCAGGGGTCAGCGGCGCAGCGCGGCCACGAGCTGCCCCACGAAGGGGTCACCCGCCAGCGATTCGATACTGCGCGGGAGCGCCGTCGACCAGTTGTCGCGTGCCGGGGGCACGGTCCCTGGCATGTTGGGTCGCTCGGTGACCAGCATCGCGTCCTCCAGCGTTGCGCCGACGAGCGCCGACGGCGCACCGGCCAAGGCCCTATGGGCGGCAAGCACGACCGTTTCGGTAGCGGTATCGGGCGCCACCCCGGTCACCGCGGCCACCCGCCGGCGCAGCCCGTCAAGCTCCGCAGGGTCCGGCGGCTGACCGGCCGCCACCTGGTCGGCCAGGTCGCTGCCGCTCCACAGCCCCGCCATGGTGGGCAGGTCGTGGGTGGTGATGGCTGCCAGTGCGCCGCGCGGATAGGCGGCGGGCGGGCGGCGCTCGAAATAGAGGAGGCGCGTCGAGAGGACGCTCGCCCGGGCAAGGCGGGTGCGCACCCCGCGCGGCACCGTGCCGAGGTCCTCGCCGATGATCAGCGCGCCGGCCCGCGCGCTCTCGATGGCCAGCACCGCCAGCAGCTCATCGGTCGGGAAGCCCACGTAGGCGCCCAGGGTGGGGTCGACGCCGCTCGGCACCCACCACTGGCGGAAGAGGCCAAGCACGTGGTCGAGGCGCAGGCCGCCGGCGTGGCGCAGCCCGGCGCGCACGGTGGCGATGAATGGCGCGTGGCCGCTGGCGCGGAGACGATGCGGCACCAGCGGCGGGATCCCCCAGTCCTGGCCGGCCAGGTTGAATCGGTCCGGCGGGACCCCCATGGTGGCGCCGTCGGCGAGCAGGTGCCGCCACTCCCAGGCGTCGAATCCGTCGGGCGCCGCGCCCACCGGCAGGTCGTTGACGATCGAGATCGCGGCGCCCGCGGCGGCGAGCTGCCGGTCGATCACCCACTGCACCCACTCGTGGAACGCGATGCGCGCGGCGGACCGGGTCGCGAAGGCACGCACGGCGGGGCCGTCGGGATCCTGCAGCTCGACGGGCCACGAGCGCCAACCGACGCCCTGCCACTCGGAGATGGCTGCGAAGGTCGCCCAGCGGCGCAGGCTGGGACCGATGGCGCCGCGGAACGCATCGGGGATGCCGGGCCGATCGGTCGCCTCCCAGATGGCGGCCAGGCCTCTCAGCTTCAGCTCCTGCACCGCGGCTCGATCGATGTGCGTTGATCCGTTGAGCGCGCGCCCCGCGGCGGAGAGACGCACGAGCTCGGTGCCCAGGGCCTCGGCGCCGAGGATCGCCTCGAGGCGCACGTAGAGCGGCGATCCGAAGCGGCGGCTCGACGGAAAATAGGGGCTCGCCTCCGGGCGTGCGGCGCCCGGGTTGGCCGCCCATGTCGGCGAGGCCGCCACGAACCCGGCGCCCTGCTCGCGAGCGAGGTCGCCGAGGAGTCGCAGGTCGGCGAAGTCGCCGTGGCCCCAGCTGCCAGCCGAGCGCGCCGCGTACAGCTGCACCACCCAGCCCCATTCGCGCAGGCCGCGCGGCAGGTGGCAGCGCCGCGGTGCGACGAAGAGGTGCCGGTCGTCGAGGTGGTGGTACCCGATCGGCAGGTCCGGCGGCAGCGCCTCGACCCTGCCGAGCGCAGTGCCGTCTTCGAGGCTCAGCTCCCCGGCGAGCGGCAGCCGCTCACCCGGGCGCGCCAGGATCACCGCCGGCCGCGGGTCGGGCAGCGCGTCGGGGTCGAGGCCCATGGCAGCCATGACCGCCCGCCGCGAACGCAGCGGCACGACCCGTCGCCGTTCGTGGGCGTCCCGGTAGCTGCCGGGGATGCCCCACGCGGCGGGGCCGGTGGGGCCGGGCATCAGCCGCTCCCGGCGCGACGCGGCCGCGGCAGCCGGCGCAGCAGGACCACCGCCCGGTCGGCGATCTCGACCGATGCACCACCGTCGTGCTCGCCGTGGGCCGCGCCGACGGTCGGCTGAACGGTATCCAGGACGACCTCCCAGCGCCGTGCCTGGCCATGGTTGGGAAGCACGAACGAGACGGGGCTGTCGGCGGCGTTGAGGATGATCAGGAACGTGTCATCGACGATGGGCTCGTTGCGCTCGTTGCGCTCCTCGATCGCGTCACCGGCGAGCTGCAGGCCGACCGTGCGCACGCCCTCGGTGTCCCATTCGTCATCGGTCATCTCCGAGCCGTCCGGCGCGAACCAGGTCAGGTCCTTCACCTTCGAGCCGCGGATCTGGCGGCCCTGGAAGAACTGGCTGCGGCGCAGGACGGGGTGCTGCCGGAAGAGGCTGATCAGGCTGCGGGTGAAGGTGAACAGCTGCCGCTGCGGCTGGGAGAGCTCCCAGTCGAACCAGCTGGTCTCGTTGTCCTGGGCGTAGGCATTGTTGTTGCCGCCCTGGGTGCGCCCGATCTCGTCGCCACCGAGCAGCATCGGCACGCCCTGGCTCAGCAGCAGGGTGGCCAGGAAGTTGCGCACCTGGCGCTGGCGCAGGTCGTTGATATGGGGGTCATCGGTCTCGCCCTCGACCCCGAAGCTCATGGCGCTGTTGTCGTTGTCGCCGTCGCGGTTGTCCTCGCCGTTGGCCTCGTTGTGCTTCTGCTCGTACGTGACCAGGTCGTGAAGGGTGAACCCATCGTGGGCGGTGATGAAGTTGATGCTGGCGTGCGGGCTGCGACCCGACGCGGCGTACAGGTCCGACGAGCCGGTCAGCCGATACGCCAGCTCGCCTGCCTGGCC
>JBDTQJ010000101.1:0-7637 GCA_039932235.1 Chloroflexota bacterium | reverse complement strand
ACTCACCGGGCATGACTGCCGGCTGGCTGATCACCGGCACGCCGTCCATGTCGGGCGGCACGAGCAGGCCGTGCGAGTGGATCGTGGTCGGCTCGGGCAGCTCGTTGTGCAGGATGATCCGGATCCGGTCGCCCAGCTGGGCGCGCAGCTGCGGGCCGGGCACCATGCCGTTGTACGCGTACGCCTCCTGGACCTTGCCCGGCTCGGTCTCCCACTGGATGACCGATGCCGTCAGCTCCCACTGCTTGGTCCCATCCGGCAGGATCTCCGGCTCCAGGACCTGGTTGCCGAGCCCCTCGGTGGCGGCCGGGAACGATCCGGTCACCGCCGCGTCCAGGTCGCGCAGCTGCTCGGCGGTTGGCGCATCGCTCGTCGCGGGGCTGGGGTCGCCCGAACCCGCCGCGACGGCCACCATCACCTCGCCTTTCATGCCCGCATCCGCGTGGCCGGGAACAGAGCAGATGAAGCCAATCCCGGCGGCCGGAATGGCGACCAGCCCACTGCCTTCGCTGTGCGCGTCGGCACTGATCGTCGTCCCATCGGCGAACGTCACGTCATGGGTCGTCCCGCCATCGTTGACGAAGTGCACCCGATAGCTGCCCGCCGCATCGACATGCGCCATCGCCGGCTCGAACCCGAGGTCGAAGGCAGTGATGGTGATGTCACCACTGGGGCCCCCGGCAGCGCCCGACGCGTTCGGCGACGGCGACCCGCTGCCCGCCGTCGCGCGCGGCGCCATGGCGTTCATGGCGATGGCGGTGACGAGAACGGTGACCAGGAAGAGGGTGCCCATCCCGGTGAAGGCGGCGAAGAGGGCGAAGGTGCGTCGCATGCGGGCGGTGTCTCCTGCTGAGTGACGGAGCCACGGGAGGGTCTCGAGGCCCGGCCAGTACACGCGACGAAGGGATCGCGAGACAGGGCCGAACGTCCCATTCGGGTAGGCCGGACGGGCGGTCAGGCCGGGATCGCGACCTCGACCCGTTCCTGCGCCCGGTGGCGCTCGCGGACGGGTCCGCGCATGACGAGCACTGACGCCCCGGCATGGAGCAGCACGCCATGGGCAATGCTGCCGGCCAGCATCCGCCTGAGCTCGCCCAGCCCGCGCGATCCGGTCACGATGAGATCGTCGCCCAGCTCGGCCGCCGTCGCGCAGATCTCCCGAGCCGCATCACCACTGCGCACGACGGCCGTGCACCGGTAGCCGGCACCGCCAAGGTGGGCCACCATCCGTTCCGCGTGGGCGCGGTGCTCCCATCCGGGATCCTCGTCGGGGAGCTCGCGCACGTCGCCGCTCAACGACCAGGGTGAGATGAACGCCGTGGCAAGGCGGTGTGCCGAAGGTGCCACGCTGACGACGTCGATCGGCACGCCACGGAATGCAGCCCATCCTTCGAGGATCGTCGCGGCCCGCACCGCGGTCCCCGAGCCGTCGGTGGCGAACAGGAGTCGGTCAACTGTCGGACGGCGCGCGACCAGAACCGGGCATGGGGCGTGGTCCACCAGGTGGGCGGATACCGATCCCAGCAGCGCGCTGCGCGCCGCACCCAGTCCGCGGCTGCCGACCACCAGGAGATCGGCGGAGCGTCGGCGCGCCACCTCGAGCAGCACGTCGGCGGGCCGTCCGAGGTGCACCTCGAGCGACACGGTGGCGCCAAGCCGGCGGAGCCCCGCGGCCGCGTCGCCGAGCATCCGCCGCAGCTCGTTGCGCACCTGCTGCTCATCGGCTTCGTTGAAGACGATCGGGAGGGTGCCGGTCCAGTCGATCGGGCGTTCATGCGCCGCGACGAGGGTCACGTCGAGCGGCCGCGGCCACTCCGTGGCGCTCAGCAGCCGCAGGGCGACCCGCGATGGCTCGGACCCGTCAACCCCCAGCACGATACGCACGCCAACCTCCTGGAACACTGGTCGTCTTGATGGCTTCACGCTCGGGCCCCGACGCCACCGCGCCAAGGTCCGGAGCGCCCGACATGGCGGGACGAACGGCTCACCGGCCGGCCGGTGCTATCGGACCGGGGTGGCCGTCGAGACAGGCAGCACGAAGGAGGCGACCGCTCCGTCGTGCCCCGCCGGGACGATGGGCAGTCCCGCCGCCATGAGCAACCGCCGCATCGGGACGTTGCCGCACAGCAGGCTGGCGGTCACGCCCGATAGGCCGCGGACCGCCGCCGAGGTCACCGCCGCGCGCATGAGTCGCGTACCAATGCCCTGGCCCTGGACGGCGTCGGCAACCGCGACCGCGACCTCGTCGGTGCGATCTCCATTCGGTTCGAGGCAGATGTGCCCCACGATCCGTCCATCATCGCGGCCGGCGGTGCGGAGGACGGCGACGAAGCCATCCGCCGTCCGGTGGTCGACCGCGGCAAAGGCGCGAGCCTGGTCCATGCTGATGCCGCGCGACGAGCAGAAGAAGCGGGTGCGGCGCGACTCGTCGGTGAGTGCCGCATAGAAGGCGGCGAGGTCATCCGCATCGCTCGCCTCGATCGGCCGAATCGAGACCGCGGGGCGCCGTTGGGCTCCCGTGTGGCCGCGGGCGGTCGATCGTGCTCGGGTGGCGGTGGCGTTCATGCGGATGACCTCTCCTTGCCCATCGTCGGTCGCCGGCTGGACGGGAGCGAGGGCCGTAGGGCCCGTGGGGGTACGACCAACGGCACGACTCGCGCAGCCGCCGGCCCCCTAGACTCGACGCCATGCGAATCGTCACCGCCGCCGAGGCCGTCGCCGGCATCACCTCCGGCCAGCAGGTCTTCGTGCACGGCGGGGCCGCCACGCCCACGCCCTTGCTCGAGGCGCTCGTCGCGCGCTCGGACGAGCTGCGCGACGTCGGGTTGATCCACTTCCACACCGAAGGCCCGGCGCCGCACCTCGCTCCCGAGATGGCGGGCCATTTCCGGCATCGCGCGCTGTTCATCGGCGCGAACGCGCGCGAGGCGGTCAACGCGGGCCGGGCCGACTATGTGCCCGTCTTCCTCTCCGACGTGCCGGAGCTGTTCACCGGTGGCGTGCTGCCGCTCGACGCGGCGCTGATCAACGTCTCGCCGCCGGACGAACACGGCTTCTGCTCGCTGGGCACGTCGGTGGATGCGGCGATGGCGGCCAGCCGGTCGGCGAAGGTCGTGATCGCCATGCTCAACCCGTCGATGCCGCGGACGCTCGGGGACAGCTTCGTCCACGTCGACCAGATCAACGTCGCCATCGAGGCCGATCTGGCGCCGTACGAGCACCTGGAGCCGCCGATCGGCGAGGTGGAGCGGCGCATCGGTCAGTACGTGGCGGAGCTCGTTCCCGATGGCGCCACGCTCCAGATGGGAATCGGCTCGATCCCCGGCGCGGTCGGGGCGGCGCTGCGCGACAAGCGCGACCTCGGCATCCACACCGAGCTGTTCACCGACGTGGTCCTCGACCTGGTCGAAGCCGGTGCCGTCACCGGCGCGGCCAAGGAGATCAACCGCGGGAAGATCGTCACCGCCTTCATGATGGGCTCGCGGCGCCTCTATCGGTTCGTCGACGACAATCCCATGGTCGAGATGCGGCCGGTCGACTACACCAACGACACCTCGGTCATCCGCCGGTTCAGGCGCATGGTCGCCGTCAACTCCGCAATCTCGATCGACCTCACCGGCCAGGTGAGCGCGGACTCCATCGGCACGCGGTTCTACTCCGGGTTCGGCGGCCAGATGGACTTCATGCGCGGGGCAGCGCTCGCGCCGGAGGGCCGCGCGATCATCGCCCTGCCCTCGACCGCCTCCGGCGGTAGCGTGTCGCGCATCGTCGCCGTCCTCGCCGAAGGCGCGGGCGTGGTGACCTCCCGCGCCCACGTGCGCACCGTCGTCACCGAGTTCGGCGTGGCCGAGCTCTTCGGCCGCAGCATCCGCGAGCGCGTGGCGGCTCTGGTAGCCATCGCCCATCCCGACTTCCGCGACGGCCTTCTCGCCGAGGCCCGCCGCCTCTACCAAGTTTGAAGGATCGGCCTCGCGACGTCGCGTCGCCGATCAACGACGGAGCCCCACGACGATGACGATCGACGGCAACGCGCTGCGCGCCGCCGTGCTGGGCGGCAACGACGGCCTGGTCTCGAACCTCAGCCTGGTGATGGGCGTCGCCGGCGCGGGCGCCGATCGACCGGCGATCATCATTGCCGGCCTCGCCGGCCTGGTCGCCGGGGCGCTCTCCATGGCCCTCGGGGAGTGGCTCAGTGTCAAGAGCGCCCGCGAGCTGCATGCCAACCAGCTGGCGCAACAGGCGCGCGATCTTCGCGAGCACCCGGAACGCGAGGCCAGGCAGCTGGGCGAGATCTATCGGCAGAGAGGCATCCCCGGCGGGCTGGCGGGGCGGCTGGCCAACAGCCTGGTTCGGCACAATCCCGAGGCCGCGCTGCAGACCATGGCCCGCGAGGAGATGGGCATCGACCCGGTGGACCTGGGTGGCTCGGCCTGGGTCGCTGCGCTGACGTCCTTCATCCTCTTCGGGCTCGGCGCGGCGGTGCCCCTGCTCGCCTTCATCGTGACCGGCGGGGCGTTGGCGATCGGCATCGCCGTCGGGTTGAGCGGCGTCCTGCTGTTCGGCATCGGCGCGGCAATCACCCGCGTCACCGGCCGCTCCGTCCTGTTTTCCGGCGGGCGGCAGCTGCTGTTCGGGATCGTGGCGGCGGCGATCACCTTCGGCATCGGCTCGCTGGTCGGCATCGCCGTGTGAACGGAGCGTCCGCCGCTCACCGGGCGGGTGACGAGGTGAAGCGCGTCGCGTCCGGGTACCACGGTCGAGCGGATTGGCACGTGCCGACGGGCCGCCCGGCCCTTATTCAAACCACGGCACCGGGCGAAGAATGGACCTAGTTCACAACGAGGGTTCCACATGTCCCCGCCCGTCGCACTCGTCATCTTTTCGGGCACCGACGACCGCCTGACCGCAGCCGCCGTCATGGCAGCTGGGGCGGCGGCCCTCGGTCGGCCCGTGCATGTCTTCCTCCAGTACTGGGGGCTCGAGGCCTTCCGTGCCGATCGGATCGACGGAGAGCACGGCCTTGCGCCAGAGGCGGGCCGCACCGGCGAAGAGGCGGTCCGCCGCCTCAGGCGGCTCGGCCAGGCCTCGTGGGCGGACACGTTCCGCCAGGCCAAGGAGCTGGGCGACGTGGACATCCAGGCCTGCACGCTGTCGATGGACATCCTGCAGCTCACCGAGGCGGACCTGGACCCGCTGGTCGACGGCGTGGAAGGCGTGGCCGCCTTCTGGATCGCCGCCGAGGGCGCCCAGGTCGTCTTCATCTGAAAGGTCGACACGACTCATGACCATGCAGATCGCCGCACGCGTCGATGCACGTGGACTCGCCTGTCCCATGCCGATCGTGCGCACGGCCCTCCAGCTCAAGCAGATGCAGCCCGGCGAGCTGCTCGAGGTGCTGGCGACCGATCCGGGCGCCACCAAGGACTTCGTCGCCTGGGCCTCCAGCACCGGCCACACCCTGGTCGAACAGCATGCCGAGGGCGGTGTCTTCCGCTTCCTCGTGCGCCACAAGTAGGTGCTCTCATGACGATTGCCAATCGGTCCATCGACGACGTGCTCGCCGCGACCGAACCACTCATGGTCACCGAGGCGGAGACGCCCACCCCGGTCAAGGAGGTCGTGCTGGTTGCCGAGAGCGGCGACCTGGAGCGCACGTGGGCGACCCTGATCCTCGCCACCTCCGCCGCAGCATCCGGCATGCGGGTCAGCATCTTCTTCACCTTCTGGGGGCTGTTCCCCCTCGTTCGGGGCGACGTCCGCATCACCGGCCGCAATCCCATGCAGCGAATGCTTTCCGTCCTGCAGCGGCCGGGCATCGCGCACCTCAAGCTCTCCCGCTTCAACTTCGCGGGGATGGGGCCCTGGATGATGAAGCGGCTCGCCCGCCAGCAGGGCGTCGCCCTGCCGCCGGAGCTGCTCGAGCTGGCGCTGGCGATGGACGTGAAGTTCATTCCGTGCCAGATGTCGCTGGACATGCTCGGCATCCGCCGCGACCAGCTCATCGATGGGGTCGAGGAGCCGGCCGGCGCCGCCGCGGCACTCGAGCTCATGGCGCGCGCGAACGCATCGCTCTTCATCTGAACGGCACGCCAAGGAGATACCGATGACCATTCAGACGCCGGCAAGACGCACCATCGATGCGCGCGGCTCGTACTGCCCGGGGCCCCTCATGGAGCTCATCCGCGCGATCCGCGAAGGTGCCGTCGGCGACGTGATCGCCGTCCTGTCGACCGATGCGGGCTCGCGCAACGACATCCCGATGTGGGTCGCGAAGGCGGGCCATCGCCTGGTCGCCATCGAGACTCGCGACGGCCACGACGAGATCATCGTCGAGAAGCAGCGATAGGTGACGTGATGGACCGCATCGTCGTTCTTGGGGGAGGCGTCGGCGGGACGCTTGCCGCCAACCTGATGAGCCGTCGGCTGCGCAAGCGGATCGATCGGCACGAGGCATCGGTGACCGTGCTCGACGAGACCGCCGAGCACGTGTACCAGCCGGGCTTCATGTACATCGCCATGGACGGCGACCGCGAATCGGACCTCGTGCGGGGAGAGCGGACGCTGCTCGACCGGCGCGTCGAGCTCGCGGAGGGACGGGCGATGCGCATCGAGCCCGAGGCACGCCGGGTCACCTATGACGGTGGCCTGCATCTCGACTACGACTACCTGGTGATTGCCACCGGTTCGCGGATCGTCCCCGAGGAGATCGACGGATTCGCGTCGCACGCGCATCACTTCTACGGCGCGGCGGCCGCGCGCAGCCTCCGATCCGCGCTCGATGCGTTCACCGGTGGCCGGATCGTGATCGGGATCGCGGGCATGCCGTACAAGTGTCCGCCGGCGCCCCTGGAGATCACCTTCCTCATTGATGCCGAGCTGCGTCGGCGCGGGCTGCGCGACGTGACCGAGATGCACTACTGCTCGCCGATCGGGCGGGCGTTCACCATCGAGAGCGTGTCGGAGATGGCGACGCCCATCCTCGCCGAGAAGGGCATCGAGCTTCACACCTTCTTCAACGTCGAGTCGATCGAGTCCGAACGGCGGACGGTCGTCTCGCTGGAGGGTGAGGAGCTCGCCTACGACCTGCTGATCCTCGTCCCGCCGCACCGCGGTGCCCAGGTGGTCATCGATTCCGGGCTGGCCCCGCCATCGGGCTGGGTGCCGACGGATCCCCACACGCTCGAGGTGCGTGGTCAGGAGCGGATGTTCGCCATCGGCGACGCCACCGACCTGCCTCTTTCGAAGGCCGGATCGACGGCGCACTTCGAAGCTCCCGTGGTGGTCGAGCGCATCGTCGCCGCGATCGAAGGACGGGAACCCGACGCGAAGAAGGGGAGCTACACCGGGAAGGTGATGTGCTTCTTCGAGGTGGGCGACGGCAAGGGCACGCTCCTGCAGTTCGACTACGACCACCCGCCCCGGCCGCCACGGCCAAACCGGCTGTGGCATGTCGGGAAGCTCGTCTTCAACAGGACGTACTGGCACACGGTGCCGCGGGGACGCATCTGAGAAGGCCGCCAACGGCACACGCACCGTCGCTGTTGGCGACGATCTGGAGCCCGTGACCTGGCCATCCCACTCCTCCGGGAGCTGGGGGCCAGGTCCCGGCACGCCCCGCCGGCGGCAGCCACGGAGGC
>JBDTQJ010000100.1:0-7683 GCA_039932235.1 Chloroflexota bacterium | reverse complement strand
GCCCGCATCGGGGCCGCCTCCATCATCGGCAAGAACGTGTACGTCGATACCGGCGTGGTCATCGGCGACCGCTGCAAGATCCAGAACAACGTCAGCCTGTTCCACGGCGTGACCGTGGAGGATGGCGTTTTCATCGGTCCGCACGTGTGCTTCACGAACGACCGATTGCCGCGCGCCATCAATGCCGACGGCTCGCCGAAGACCGATGCCGACTGGGAGGTCACCCCGATTCTGGTCCGACACGGCGCGGCGCTCGGCGCCAACAGCACCATCCTGCCGGGCGTCACCATCGGCCGCTGGGCGATGGTCGGATCGGGGAGCGTGGTGACCCGCGACGTGGCCGACTTCGAGCTCGTGGCCGGCAACCCCGCACGCCGCCGGGGGAGCGTCTGCCCGTGCGGCACCATCCTGCGCGACGAGGCCGGCTCGCCGTTCCGTGGCACCTGCCCCGGCTGCGGCGCCGCGTTCCCGCCGGAGGACGGTGCGTGAAGGTTCTGACGGTGGTGGGCGCGCGGCCCCAGTTCGTGAAGGCCGGGCCGGTGAGCCGCGCCTTGCGCGCGACACATACCGAGCTGCTGGTCCATACCGGGCAGCATTACGACGAGGCGATGAGCGCCGCCTTCTTCCGCGACCTCGAGATCCCGGCCCCGGACGTGAACCTCGACGTGGGATCGGGCGCCCACGGCGAGCAGACCGCCGAGATGCTGCGTCGCCTGGAGCCGGTGGTCCTGGAGCACGAGCCGGACTGGGTGCTGGTGTACGGGGACACCAACTCGACCCTCGCCGCGGCGGTGGTGGCCGCCAAGGTGGCCTACCCGGATGGCCGCCGACCCCGCCTGGCCCATGTCGAGGCCGGCCTGCGGTCGTTCAATCGCGCCATGCCCGAAGAGCGCAACCGGGTCGTTGCCGATCACCTCGCCGACCTGCTCCTGGCGCCCACCGCGGCCGCAGTCGACCACCTGGCACGCGAGGGTCTGGGGGCTCGCGCCGAGCTCGTCGGCGACGTCATGGTCGACGCGTGGCAGTGGGCTGCGCAGCGTGCCGGCCCGCTCGTCCCGGCGGATGCCGCGGCTGGCGGCCACATCCTGCTGACGTTGCATCGCGCCGAGAACGTGGACGACCCCGGCCGCCTGGTGGATCTGCTCGCCGCCCTCGACACGGCCGCCGCGCGCCTCGCAGCGCCGGTCATCTTCCCGGTCCATCCGCGGACCCGCGCCATGCTCGACCAGCACGCGGTGGAGCTGCCCGCATCGGTGACGGCCATCGGCCCGGTCGGCTTCCTGGAGATGGTGGCGCTCGAGCGCGGCGCGCGGCTCATCGCCACGGACTCCGGTGGCGTGCAGAAGGAGGCCTACCTGGCCGGTGTGCCATGCATCACCCTCCGCACCGAGACCGAGTGGGTCGAGACGGTGGAGGCTGGCTGGAACCGGGTGGTCGGGACCGATCGGCGCGCCCTGCGCGAGGCCCTCGACGACGCAGCCTTCCTGTCCGCGACGCGCCCGCGACCGGAGCTCTATGGCGACGGCCACACCGCCACGCGCATCGTCGAGGCGCTGGAGCGGCAGATGACCTCCGGCCCCGGGCATGCCACCATCGTTCGGACAGCAATCGATCCGCTCGACCGGAGCGGCATGACGGAGGCAGCAGCAACGTGATACCGATCGCACGCCCGCAGATGGGCCAGGAGGAGAAGGACCTGGTGTGGAGCGCCCTCGAGTCGGGCGCCCTGGCCCAGGGCGCCCGGGTCCGGGAGCTGGAGGAACGCTTCGCCGCCTTCATCGGCGTGCCGCACGCGGTCGCCACCAGCTCGGGCACCACCGCGCTGCACCTCGGCCTGCTGGGCTACGGGGTGGGCGCCGGCGACGAGGTGATCAGCGTCCCGTACACGTTCATCGCCAGCGCCAGCAGCATCCTCTACACCGGCGCGCGGCCGGTCTTCGTCGACATCGACGAGCGGACCTTCAACATCGACGTCGACCAGATCGAGGCGGCCATCACGCCGCGCACGAAGGCGATCATGCCGGTCAGCCTGTACGGGCAGTCGGCTGACATGCCGGCGATCATGAACATCGCGGAGCGCCACGGACTGGCCGTCCTGGAGGACTCCTGCCAGAGCCACGGCGCGACCATCGGCGACCGCAAGTCGGGCAGCTGGGGAGCGGGGACATGGAGCTTCTACCCGACGAAGAACATGACCACCGGTGAGGGCGGCATGCTGACCACCGCCGACGCGGAGCTGGCCGACCGGGTCCGCCTCCTCCGCGAGCACGGCATGAAGGTGCGCTACCACCACGACACGATCGGCTACAACTTCCGGATGACCGACATCCACGCCAGCATCGGTCTCGCCCAGCTGGCCAAGCTGCCGGGCTACAACGAGCGCCGCCGCGCCATCGCGGCCCGCTACGACGCGGAGCTGCGCGGCGTCATCACCCCGTACGTGACGCCTGGCAACACCCACGTCTACCACCAGTACACGATCCGCGTGGCGCAGCGCGACGCGTTCATGGAGCAGCTCCGCGAGCGCGGCGTGGGCACCGGCATCTACTACCCCATCCCGGTGCACCGCCAGAAGCCGTTCATCGCGCTGGGGTACGGCGACCAGCGCTTCCCGGTGACCGATCGCCTGACGGAGCAGGTGCTCAGCATCCCCGTGCATCCCTCGCTGACCGATGCCGAGGTCGACACCGTCATCGCGGCGGTCAACGCCACCGCGGACCAGCTCGGTCACCTGGCGCTCGAGGTGCCCGCATGACCGATGCGCCGCGCGCCCTGCGCGCCGGCGTGGTGGGCCTGGGGATGATGGGGCGCAACCACGTCCGCGTCTGGGACGAGGTGATCGAGGATGTCGAGCTCGCCGCGGTCGCCGACCCGGATGGCGCGGCGCTGCGCCGCGCGACCACCGGCCGCGCCGCCCGCGGCTACCCAGACCCGGCGACGATGTTCGCCGAGGAGCAGCTCGACCTGGTGAGCATCGTGGCGCCGACCTCGTTGCATCTGCCGGTGACCCTCGCCGCGCTCGAGGCGGGCGTCCACGTGCTGGTCGAGAAGCCGATTGCCTCGGACCGCGCGCAGGCGGAGGAGATGATCGCCGCGGCCGGCCGGGCGGGCCGCATCCTGACCGTCGGCCACATCGAGCGCTTCAACCCGGCGATCCGCGAGCTGAAGCGCCGCCTGGGCGAGAACGAGCTGGGTCGCATCTTCCAGATCGCGGCCACGCGGCTCGGGCCGTTCCCGGCCCGCATCCGGGACGTCGGCGTGGTGATCGACCTCGCGCCGCACGACCTCGACGTCATGCGCTACCTGGTCGGCAGCGAGCCGGTGCGCCTCTACGCGGAGACGGAGCAGCGCATCCACACCGATCACGAGGACCTGTTCAACGGGATGATGAAGTTCGCCAACGGGGTGGTCGGCACCCTCGACATCAACTGGCTGACCCCCACCAAGAAGCGCACCCTGACGGTCACCGGCGAGCGGGGGATGTACGTCGCCGACTACATCAGCCAGGACCTGGTCCACTACGCCAACCCCGACGCGGCGCACACCTGGGAGAACCGCGGCGGTGACGGGGCTTCGTCGCCCATCACCTCGGTTGCCGAGGGCGAGATGACGCGTCGCTACGTCCGCAAGCAGGAGCCGCTGGTGGTCGAGCTCGCCGAGTTCGCGGCCGCAGTGCGCAGCGGCGGTCCCCCGCCCGTCAGCCCCCAGGACGGGATGGTGGCGCTGCTGCTGGCACGCAAGATGGTGGAGGCCGGTCGCACCGGCGAGGTCATCGCGGGGAGCGCCCTGCAGGAGGCACTGGCATGAAGATCGCCGTGGTCGGGCTCGGGCACATCGGGCTGCCGCTGGCGGTGCAGTACGCCGGCCGGGGCCATGCCGTGATCGGGGCGGACATCAGTGCGCGCATCGTCGACGCCATCAACGGCGGCCAGAGCCCGCACGACGACGAGCCGGCGCTCATCGAACGCGTCCCGCCCCTCGTCGCGTCCGGCAACCTGCGCGCCACCACCACGACGGCCGACGCGGTGCGCGAGGCGGAGACGGTGGTCGTCATCGTTCCGGTGGTCGTCGACGCGCAGCGCGAGATCGACTTCGGCCCCATCGACAGCGCCACCCGCGATATCGCCGCAGGACTCCAGCCCGGAACGCTGGTGGTCTACGAGACGACCCTCCCGGTGGGCACCACCCGCGACCGCTTCGGACCGATGCTGGCGCAGGGCAGCGGCCTCACCATCGACCAGTTCGGCCTCGCCTTCAGCCCGGAGCGGGTCCTGGTCGGGCGCGTATTCCTGGACCTGCAGCGCTATCCGAAGATCGTCGGCGGGACCAGCGAAGCGACCACCGCCCGAGCCGCGGAGTTCTATCGGTCCGTGCTCGATGAGGGAACGCGGGTATGGGCCGTGGCGAACGCCGAGACGGCCGAGATGACCAAGCTCGCCGAGACGACGTACCGGGACGTCAACATCGCCTACGCCAACGAGCTGGCGCGCTTCGCCGCCGAGCGTGGGATCGACGTGCTCGAGGTCATTGGCGCGGCAAACTCGCAGCCGTACTCGCACATCCACCAGCCGGGCGTCGGCGTCGGCGGCCACTGCATCCCCGTCTACCCGCACTTCCTCTTCAATGGCGACCCGCACCTGCGCATTCCGCCGCTGGCCCGCGAGATCAACGAGGGGATGGGCGCCTTCACCGTCGACCAGGTGGAGGAGCGGATCGGCCCACTCGAGGACCAGCCGGTGCTGCTGCTCGGCATCGCGTACCGCGCCGATGTCCGCGAGGATGCCTTCAGCAGTGCCTTCCGGCTGCGGGACGAGCTGCTGGCGGCGGGCGCGCGTGTCTACGCGCACGACCCGTATTTCAGCGACGATCACCTCCGCGAGCGCGGCTTCGAGCCGTTCAGCCTCGACGACCCGCAGCCGGTCCGGGTGGCGATCGTGCAGGCGCCACACGCGATGTACCGCGAGCTGGATCCCGGCGCCTTGCCGGGGCTGGAGCTGCTGGTGGACGGCCGCAACGCCCTCGACCGGGAGCGATGGACCGCCGCGAAGGTCACCTACCTTGGCATCGGGCACTGACGAGGCCCCTCCCGCCGTCGGCATGGCCGCGGGACGGGGAGTGTGGGTCGTCATCCCGACCTACGATGAGCGCGAGAACATCGGTCCGATCAGCGACGCGGTGCTGGCGGCGCTGCCACAGGCGAACCTGCTCATCGTCGACGACGCCTCACCCGACGGGACCGGCGAGCTCGCCGACGAGATCGCCATGCACGAGCCACGCGTCACCGTGCTCCACCGCCCCGGCAAGGATGGGCTGGGTGCGGCGTACCGGGAGGCATTCCGATGGACGCTCGACCGGCCTGATACGCAGGCGGTGGTCCAGATGGACGCCGACTTCAGCCACGACCCGCGCGACCTGCCGCGCCTCCTGGCGCCGCTGATGCGGGATGCCGACCTGGTGCTCGGGACGCGCTACATCGCCGGCGGCGGAACCGTCGGCTGGCCGCTGCTGCGGCGGCTCATCAGCCGCGGCGGGACGACCTTCGCGCGTACCGTGCTCCTCCTCCCGTACCGCGATCTGACCGGGGGCTTCAAGGCGTGGCGGCGCGCTCTGCTGGAGGAGACCCGGCTGCGTGACGCGCACGCCAGCGGCTACGGCTTCCAGGTCGAGATGACGTGGTGGGCGCACCGGCGCGGCGCGCGCATCGTCGAGATCCCGATCACCTTCCGCGAACGGGTGGTGGGGCAGAGCAAGATGCACGGCAGCATCCTCCGCGAGGCCCTGCTGATGGTGGTCCGTCTGCGCTGGGATGCCGTGCGCGGCCGTTCGAGGCCCGGCTAGCGACGGCGGCGCTCATCGGCTAGCATGGCGCCTCCGCCCGGACGCCAATCCGTACGTCCCCCTGCGAGGCTTTCACACCGCATGTCGTTCCGCAAACCGATCCTCGACCGCAAGCATCGCCCGCGCTGGCAGGACGAGCTGCGTACCCAGCAGTTCATCGTGGCCGGCTTCGCCGTGGCCATCGCCATCGCCATCGGCATCTTCGGCGCCACCGTCTGGAGCAGCTACTACGACGCGCACCTCCGACAGGTTGCCCTCGTCAACGACACGCCGATCGACAGCGACGAGGTCACCCAGCGCCTCAACATCATCGGCGCGGAGCTGTCGGCGCGGGGCATCGACTTCCAGAACCAGGTCGGCGGGGCGCGCGACTCGATCCTCCAGCAGCAGCTCCAGGTGGTCAACGACCAGCTGCAGAACATCGCCTCGACCGCGACCGATTCGGTCGTCGACGGCGCCTTCTACGACGATCTCGCCCCCACGTACGGGCTCTCCGTCAGCGAGGCGGATGTCGATGCCGAGATCGCCAAGCGCCGCAACCTGCCCGCGCGCGCCAAGCTGTCGGCCATCGTGGTCGATGCGTTGCCCGCCGACGCGCCGGCCGCCGACACCCCGACCGACGCCCAGATGGCCGCCGCCAAGGCGGAGGCGGACCAGATCCTCGCCGACCTGCAGGGCGGCGCCGACTTCGCCGAGACCGCCGCTGCCAAGAGCGACGATGGCATCACCAAGGCACTCAACGGCGTCGTCGGCTGGGTGGAGCCGGGAGACGCGACCTACGGCCGCTGGTTCGACCAGGCCGCGGATGTCGAGGCGGAATCGCTGGTCGGTCCGTTCGAGGATCGCGAGAGCTACGTGATCCTGCGCGTCGACGATCGCCAGGCGGCAGGCCCTTTCCAGATCCTGAACGACCTGCTCAACGCCAACGACATCTCGGCGGACAGCTACCGCGACTACATCCGCTCCGAGGTGCTGCGCGGCAAGGCGCGCACCTACTTCGAGGAGCGCGTGGTGACGGCATACCTGCCGCAGCGCGAGGTCGCGCAGATCTTCATCAGCGGCGACCAGGGCGTGCCGCTTCCCAAGATCAGGCTGCGGCACCTGCTCATCCAGCCGCTGCCCGGTGCGGATGACCAGACCGTCGCCACCGATGCGCAATGGCAAGCCGCGTTGGCCACCGCCACCGAGCTGCACGACCAGGCTATCGATCCCGACGCGGACTGGTGCGTCCTCGCGGAGCAGAGCGACGACCCCGGCTCTCGCGCCCGCTGCGGCGACCTCGGCTGGTACGACCCGTCGACCTCGTCGTTCGTCGCCGAGTTCAAGGCGGCGGTGGTCGGCCTGGCGGTCGGCGAGACCACCGAGCCGGTGCGCACCCAGTTCGGGTACCACGTCATCCAGGCCACGCAGCAGCGGACCACCGCCGCCGACCAGGCCGAGCAGCTGGTCACCCAGCTGCGCGACGACCCCGACTCGTTCGCCGAGGTAGCGGCCGACCAGAGCGAGGATCCCACCTCGGCACGCAACGGCGGCGACATCGGCTGGGTCGCGCGCTACGAGCTGGCGCCGGAGCGCGAGGCGGCGATCTTCGCCCTCGAGGAGCCCGGCGACATCAGCGATCCGACCACCAGCGGCAACGGCTTCTACATCTTCAAGCTCGTCGATCGGTCTGACGCGAAGTTCGTGCCCGAGGCGCGTCGCAAGACGATTCGGAGCATCGGCTTTGACCGATGGGTGACCGAGCGGAAGGCGGAGGCCGACATCTGGGTCGATCCGTCGGCCAGTGGGACCAACACCTCGTCCGCGACGACCGGTACGCCCGGCTGACGACCGGTCGGGCGGGGC
>JBDTQJ010000099.1:0-7745 GCA_039932235.1 Chloroflexota bacterium | reverse complement strand
GGCTGACCACGATGTCGGTGTCGATCGGCGAGCGATCCTCGAACGTTTCGGACCCGGCGCGCTGCTCCTCGCCGATGAGCATCGGGTACGTCGTGCCGAGCATGCTGCGGGCTTCGTCGACGGCGGCGTCATAGGCTGCCTGGAGCTCCTCGTTGTCCGCCGAGAGCGTGGCGTAGGTGATCTTCATGCGGGGCGTGGTGGTGGCCATCGCGGGGTGTGGTGCCTCCATGGGTGGCAGCGTCCGACCGTGGGTCGTCGCGGGGAGCATCGGCCTGCTCGTGGCCATTATCGCACCGCTCAGGCGGCGGACAAAGCCGAAGGCCAGGCTCCGGGGGGAGAAGAGCCTAGCCTTCGACCGCGCTGATGATAGGTCCACCGCGCCCGCATTGCAAGGGCCTTTCCGGCACGGATTCGGGGGTCTGCGCGGTCCCCTGGACCGTAAAGCGAATCAGCCGTCCTTGGCGAGGTGAAAGAGCCCGAGCTTCATCTCCAGCATCGGCCGATGGGGGCCCATCAAGAACGTGCGCCCACGGTCGCCATAGAGGTGCGGCAGCAGCTCGTGTGCGGTGGCCTCGTCGCGAAGGTCGAGGCGGGTGTGGACGACTTTGATCTTGAACCCGTTGCGCAGCCACCAGCCGGTCCGGCGCTGGGTGGCCTCCAGGGCATGGCGCACGACCTCCGGCTCGAGCAGGGCGGCGACGTCGTCGCGGCCGTAGTAGCCGATGACCACCAGCCGCCCGCCGGGCCGCAGGACCCGCATCGCCTCCGCGATCAATGGCAGTGAGGCGTCGTCAGCGTCGATGAGGCCGGTGAGGACGACGTCGACCGCACCGTCGCGAAGCGGGATCGCGCTCGGCGAGCCCTGGACGATGCGCAGGTTGGGTTGATGGAGCTCGGCAGCGCGCCGACGAGCCTCGCGGACGAGCGCGGGATCCGCCTCGATCCCATAGGTCCTGCCCGTCCGGCGGGCGAGGAGGAGCGGGTAATGACCGATTCCGGTGCCGACGTCGGCGATTCGCTTTCCTGCCAGCGGGACGATGCGCTCCAGGGCCGCGAGGATCTTCCGCTCGGGATCGATCGCCTCGGACAGGCGACCGTGCAGGTCGGGATCGAGCTCGGTCCAGGCGGGCAGGAACGGATAGGGAGCGGTCATGGCATGGTCTCGACGCGCAGCTCGCCCGGCGCCCCGTCTTCGAGCGTCAGCAGGGCCTCGCCTTCCAGCACCTGCAGGTCGAAGTCGAGCGGGCCGGGGGCCACGCGGGTGACGTAGAGGGGCATCTCGAGCGTCATCCCCGGATCCATCGGCCCGTAGCCCAGCGATATCGTGCCGGCCGGCTCTCCCTCCTCGCCCGGCCCCTCGACCCATTTCGTCCAGTGCGTGCTCACCGTGAGCGGCGGCCCGAACTCCTCCACCCGTTGGGGTCCGGGGACGAACGGTGCGAGGAAGAGCGTGTCGCTCACGGTGCTCGACCAGCGCAGCACGATCTGGCCGATGCGCGTGTCCGACAGGTTGGTCACGGTGACCATGATCTGCCCGCCGTCCGCGTCCAGGGCGGGCATCACCGCGACGCGCACGCGACGCGGATCGGTCGTGTCGGGAAGCTCCAGCGCATTCGCCGGCTCCGGCGTGGGGGTCGGGGACGAGCTCGCGGTGGCGCGTGGGGTGGGGGAAGGCGTGGAGGGGGGACTCGGTGTCGGGCTCGGGCTCGGGGTCGGCGCGAGGACGTTGCAGGCGGCGAGGAGGATCCCCGCCGCGAGGCCGAGCGCGATGCGCGCCCACGGCTCACGCATCGTCGTGCAGCTCGCGCAGGCGGTGGCGGATCGCGAAGGCCGCCGCCTGGGCACGGCTTGCCAACGCGAGCTTGGCCAGCACGTTCGAGACGTAGTTGCGGACCGTCTTCTCGGCCAGCCCGAGCCGCTCTCCGATCTGGCGATTTGAGGCGCCGCTGGCGACCTCGGCGAGGACGCGGCGCTCCTGCTCGGTGAGCACGCCGAAGATTCCCTCCTCCTCGTTACTGGCGGTGGCCCGCAGGCGCTGCAGCACGGCGCCGGTCACTGCCCGATCCAGCATCGACTGTCCGGCCGCGACGGTGCGCACCGCATCCACCAGGTCGTTGGACCCGATGCGCTTGAGGACGTAACCGCTGGCGCCGGCGGCGATGGCATCGAACAGCGCGTCCGCGTCCGCGTAGCTGGTCAGCATCACCACCGCTGTTTCGGGGAGCTCGCGGGTGATCTGGCGGCAGGCATCGGTACCCGATCCGTTCGGCATGCGAATGTCGAGCACCGCCACGTCGGGCCGCAGCTCGCGCACCAGGCGCACCGCATCCTGCCCCGAGCCGGCCTCGCCGACCACGACGAACCCCTCCTGCCGATCGAGCAGCGCGGCGAGGCCGATCCGCACCACCTCGTGGTCGTCGGCGATCAGGATCCGGACCGGAGCCGATGGCGCGGCGCGGCTCTCGCCGATCGGAATCGTCATGCTTCGCGGCGCGATGCCACGACCGGCATGGTAAGGGACAGCCGCGTGCCTCGCCCGGGAGCGCTCCGCACCACGAGCCGGGCACCGAGCAGCTCCGTGCGGCGGCGGAGGTTACGCAGCCCCTGCATGGTCTCGTCGTGGGTGGCTTCCACCGCAGCGACGTCGAAGCCGATCCCGTCGTCGCGCACCTCGAGCGCCAGCGCATCGGCGGCGAGCTCGAGCGTGAGCCCCACGCGCCGGGCGCCCGCGTGGCGCAGGACATTGCTCAGCGCCTCGCGCACGATGTGCCGCAGCTGCTCCGCCTGGTCATCGGTGAGCTCGACACGCCATGCGCCGACGACCCTCAGGCTGATCTCGAGCAGCCCATGCGCGCGGAGCTCATCCGCCACCGCCGCCACCAGGCGTTCAGGGTCGCGCGCGTCGAGGCTGGCGCTGCGCAGGTCGAAGATCGTGCGTCGGATCTCGCCGGTGATCCGGTTCAACTCACCCATCACGACCCGCGTGCCGGCCCGCAGGTCCTCGCTCGCAGACGCGGGCATCTCGTCGCCGGCGCGGTCGGCCACGGCCTCCAGCTGGAGGCCGGCGGCATAGATCGACTGGATGATGCCGTCGTGCAGGTCGCGCCCGATCCGGTCGCGCTCCTCCGCCAGCAGCTCGCCACGCAGCGCCTCGGCGAGCCGTCGATCGGTCTCCTGCTCGAAGAGCTCCAGGCTGCGGACGACGCCGATCGCCATCGCCAGTCCCACCAGCGAGCGCAGCACCTCGATGGGGATGCCGATTGTTTCGAGGACGGTGCGCCCGTTGACGATGGACGCAAGCGGGAACGGCGAGGGCAACGGCACGAGCCCCTCGACGAGGATGAAGGCGGCGAACGCCACGGCGGTGAAGCGCAGGGCCCCACCGACCGGCGGCAGCGCGATCGGCTCGAGCGCGGCGGCGCTCCGTCGCAGACCGATGACGACGGCGAGCGCACCAGGCAGCGCGAGCATCCCACGCGCCAGGAGGTCGCCGACCGCGAGCGGGGCTCCGACCCTGGCCACCGCTGGTGCGATGTGACCCATCGGCAGCCAGGTGGTGGGATCGACGGCGACGTCGCCGGCAGCGGCGCCGATGACGAGCGTGCCGACAACCCACAGCCCTGCGGCGATGGGTGCCACCAGGCGCAGCCAGGGGATGCCGAGCGGGCTCGAGGGCGCCGCAGCAGTGTTCGCCCTCGTGGCAAGCAGCAGCTCGGCACCGAACTGGAGCAGCAGCGCGAAGGCCAGGCCGCGCAGGCCGAGCTGGACCCAGAGCAGGACCTCGATCAGGCCTGCCGGCAGGAAGTCCGACTGGATCGGGATGAACAGGTAGCCCCAGACGCCGAGGCCGTGGGCAATGCCGAATGCGGCGAGCCACGGCAGGGCACGGGCGAGCGCGAGCTCGCTGCGATGGCGGCTCTGGAGTGCGATGGCGAGCCCCATGACGAAGAAGACCTGCCCGTAGATGGACAGGACGATGATCTGGTTCGTCTCGAAGAGATCGCGCAGCCATGCCACGCCACCATGCTAGCGGGAGGTGGCGGCCGGCCATCCCTGGGCGATCAGGTTGGCGACCAGCGCGGTCCACCCGGCCTGCGCGTCAGCGCCGATCCCCTCGCCGGTCTCGGCATCGAAGTACTCGTGAAAGTGGCCGGTCGTGGTCCAGTCGGCCTCGACGGTTGCCACCACCCGTTCGCGGATCGTGGCGGCCAACCGTGGCTCGACCTCGACGAGAGCCTCGACGAGCAGGTAGTTGAGCGGCATCCAGATCGGTCCTCGCCAGTTCGAGTTCGTGCCCTTCGCCCGTGCGTAGCCGGGCTCGTAGAGGACGCTGTCTGCCGCCACCGAGCGGACGCCGTGGGGTGAGAGGAATGCCTCGGGGTCGCGGAGCGCAGCGAGGACGCGCTCCAGGCGGTCCGCCGGGACGACCCCCGCGATGAGCGGGACGAGGCCGCCGTAGGAACGGGTGGGGATGAACGTCCCGTCATCGTCGAGGTCGAAGTAGAAGCCGCGCTCCTCGCTCCACAGGTCGGCATTGATGGCAGCGGCGATCGTGTCCCGGTCCTCGCGCAGACGCGCCGCGTCATCTACCCGGCCGAGGCGGTCCGCGATGGTCGCCAGGTCGCGTGCGAACATCGCCATCCAGCCGGTGGCGTCCGCCTGGGCCGTGCGGTCGCCGCGCGGCAGATTGTCCATCCCGCAGAACCCACACGTGAAGAGGCCGCGCGGCTCGACCGCCTCAGCCTGCCACCAGTAGTCGTAGAGGCGCTTCAGGCCCGGGTAGAGGTCGGTCAGGAGCTCGTCGCCCGCTCCCGCGTCCGCGACGTGCAGAGCGGACCACGCGAACAGGGGCGGGCATTCGTCGCCCATCACCCACTCCGCACATGGGAGGTGGCCGTCGCGTTGCTGCCAGCGGTTGCTGAACAGGAAGCGGAGCTGGTCGGCCGCCAGCTGCGGGTCGATCTGCGCCGCCGCCACGGCCTGGAATGCGGAGTCCCAGGTCGCGAGCCATGGAAATTCCCACTTGTCCGGCAGGATGAGGACGTCGTTGGCAGCCACGCGGCCGGTCCAGCGCGGGTCGTAGTCACTCGCGCCGTTCCAGGTGTAGAGGGTCTGGTTCCAGAGCAGGCCCATGAGGGCCGCGCGGTAGACCGCCTCGTGATCGCTGACGCGACCGGTGAAGAGGCGCCCGGTCTCCGTACGGCGGGCATCGAGCACACCGTCCACCGCGCCGAGCAGCTCGCGCGCGCGAGCCATCGCCGCTTCCGGAGTGGTGGCCTCGGCCCAGGCGGCGCGCACCGTCCCGGTAGCGCCGCCGGCCAGCTGGAGGAGATGATCCACCGCGCCGATGTGCCCTTGCGTGCCGGAGAGGCCGCCCGCGCGGAGCGCCTCGTCGAGCGCCCGCTTGCGATCGGCGGCCTGCACGCCGGAGGGATCCTCGGTCAGGATCGCGACGACGGATCCAGCACCGTGCAGCAGGAGGCCGCCACCGGTGACCTCAACCTGCCGTTCGGGATCGTGGAACCAGCCCTTCACGAGGAGATGGAGGGGTGCGGCGTCCGCCCCGCCGTTCGTCGCCGTGGCGCGCAGCACGCCGCTGTGGTCGTCGGCGCGGCCCACTTCGAGCACGATGGTGAATCGTGCATCGGCGTTCGGATAGCCGAGGGTCTGGCGTGCGTACGAGCTGGTGGGCGTGTTCTCGTTGAACGTCCGGTGGTCGACGATCGCCTCCCCGTGGGGGCCGGCGGGGTTGCTGAGCCCGTAGAGCCGCTCCGCAACACGGCCCTGCTGCTCGTCCCAGAGCGCCCAGCCGATGGCGAACGCGCCGTCGCGGGTGGTCAGGCCCGCGATCCCGTCCTCGCCGTACCGATAGGCGACACGCACGGCGTCGAGGTAGCTCAGGCCCCACCCATTCCCGCCCACCGCCTCGTGTGGCGCGCCCCACTGACGCTCGGAGAGGTAGGTGCCCCATCGGGCGTCCAGCGTGTCCCATGCCGGCAGATTGCGCGCCGGGTGCGGGCCGAAGAGGATCCACGAGCCGCCGGCCGCTGCGGCCAGGACCACGGTGGCGACGCCGAGGAGAGCAAGGCGCGGACGGCGATGGCGGCTCAGCCGCACGTGTCGACATCCCGCCACTTCGCGACCGCGTCATCCAGGCCCTGGGTCCCATCGGTCCCGAAGGTGACCACGAACGTGCGGTTCTCGATCTCCGCACAGCCGGCATCCTTCTCGACCGCGTCCCACGATCCGCGGGTGTACTTGTACTGGGGCGGTGCGCCCTCGGTGAACGGCACGGTGATGGTCCAGTGCGTGGCATCCACGCGCGTCATCGGCGTGGCACCCGGGTCCCAGCCCTGGAAGTCGCCGGCAATGAAGATCGTGTCAGCGGACGGGGTGCTGTCCGGCACGGTGACCGTGAACGTGACTGCCACCTCGCGGGTCTCGGCGGCAGCCGTGACACGGGCCGTCGCCGAGCTGTTGAACGAGGTGTCCTGCGCCACGACCTCGTAGACGTACGCCTGCCCGCCGGCCACCGAGTCGTCGGTGAACGTCGCTTCGGTCGGGGTGCCGATCGCGACGCCCTCGCCGCCGCCGGCGGCGCTGCGTATAACGAGGTAGCGGTACAGGTCGTCGGCCGCGACCGGCTGCCAGCCGAGTGTGATCGCGCTGTCCGAGACCGTCGTCACCACGAGTTGCCCGGGCGGGGGCGGGGCCGTGGTGTCGGGGCCCTGGATCGCGACGACGGTGCCGGCCCCGGCGGGATCCCAGCCGATCCCGGAGCGGTCGGCGAGCTGCCATGTCGCGCCGCCGTCGGTCGTGATGCGCGCGGCCATCGCCCACTCGCCGGCCGCCTCGGGACGCACGCTGCCGACGAAGCGGTCCATGCCGTCGGCGTCGGCTGCGTAGCGTGCCGGGGTCCACCGCCATCCTCCGTCGACACTGCCCGGGTCGCCGGTGGCCGGTCCGAAGCCGATGTCGACACCGATCCCGATCGTGGCGCCGGCCGCACTCGAGCCATCGGCGCGCACCAGGACGCCCAGCTCGGTGCCCGGCCCAACGGCGGAGAGCGGCTGCTCGACCCGCGCCGGCATGTCGAGCCGGGCGTCCGCCACGGTCACCTCCGGCAGGGCAATCGCCTCCCTGGAGCGCGGGCTCGCATTCCCGGCGGCGTCGACCGCGGTGACGACGTAGTGGTATGACGAGCCGTTTCGCACGGTCGCGTCCTCGAAGGTCGTGCCGCTCACCGTGCCGACGACACCGTATCCGCCGCCGGCCAGCAGGGAGCGCCAGACGGTGTAGGCGGTGGCGTCCGCGGCCGCCTCCCAGTGGAGCGTCACGCGTCCCGTCGTCGCGTCGGCGGCGAGACCGCCCGGGGCGTCCGGTCCTGCCAGGTCGGTGCCGGCCGCGGTGAGCAGGACCGCCGCACCGCGCGCGGGAAGATCCACGCTGATTGCCCCGTCGGCCACCTCCACGCTGGCTCCGCCGATGGCATCCGTGAGCACCGCGCCATCGGGGAGCCAGTCCGCGACATCGAGCGGCACGGTCGCCGGCGCATTCGTCAGGTTGAGGGCCGTGATGGCTGCCTCGCCGTCGGTCTGTCGCCCGAAGGCAAGGGTGCCGCCCTCGTCATCGGCCAGCAGGAAGCGCAGGTCGCCCGTGCGAAGCGCCTCGTGGTCGCGGCGCAGGGTCGCGAGGGTTCGATACCACTCGCGCAGCTCGGTGTCCTCGGCACCCCACGGGTAGGT
>JBDTQJ010000098.1:0-7759 GCA_039932235.1 Chloroflexota bacterium | reverse complement strand
TCGTCGGTGCGCCGCTCGCGGGTGGTGGCGGTGACGATCGGGACGACCTGCGGGTGCGCCCGCGCGAGAACGGCGACGATGGTGCTCTTGCCCACCCCGGACGGGCCGCTGATGACCACCAGCATCGGGTTGGGGAAGGTCATCTTCTTGGCGGGCGCGGCGTCCGGCGGGGCGTAGCGTTCGTCGCTCGGGTTGCTCGCTTCGTCGGTCATGGCGCCTCCTCTGACTTCGGCTGCCCCACCACGGCGGCCCCCACGCCCTGCGGCAGGCGTTCGCTGGTCAGGCGGGCGGTCTCGAGCGACGTGGCCAGGTCCTCCGGCAGCTCGCTCCAGGCGTCGAGCATCGCGTCGTCGAGCGGGCGTGCCAGGCGCAGCCGCGCGGCGTGCAGGAACTGGCGCGTCAGGCCGCCCGGTCCGACCCCGCCACCGTAGCGCATGTCGCCGGCGATCGGCAGGTGCAGATATGCCAGGTGGGCACGGATCTGGTGCGTCCGCCCGGTGAGCGGTCGCAGCGCGAGCAGGCTGTAGCCGGCGCCGGTGGCCAGCACCTCGTACTCGGTGATCGCGTCGCGGCCGCCGGCGGTGACCGCCATCCGCTGCCGGTCGGCGCGGTCGCGGCCAATGGGCGCCTCGACCCGGCCACGCATGGCCGGCGCGTCGCCGCGCACCAGGGCGAGGTACTCCTTGGCGATCGAGCGGTCGCCGAACTGGCGCATAAGGCTCGCCTGGGCATCATCGGTCTTGGCCACCAGCAGGAGGCCGGAGGTGTCCTTGTCGAGCCGATGCACGATTCCCGGGCGCTCCATCCCGGCGATGCTGCCGAGCACCTCGTCGCGCGCTCGTGCCCGGCCCAGCAGCGCATGGACCAGCGTGCCGGTGGCATGTCCGGCGCTGGGGTGCACGACCAGCCCCGCAGGCTTGTCGACGATGAGCATGGTCGGGTCGTCGTACGCGATGCGGAGCGGGATGTCCTCCGGCACCAGCGTGTCGTCCGGCGGCGCGGAGAGCTCGACGTTGATCCGCTCGCCGCCTCCGAGCCTGTCGCTGGCACGCGCGCGACGCCCGTCCACCAGCGCGCGTCCGTCGGAGATGAGGCGCTGGGCGTGGGCGCGGCTGATGCCGGCCACCGCGACGACCGCCAGATCGAACCGGCCGGCGGTCGCGTCGCCCTCCACGAGCCGCGCCTCGGCGGCGGGGCGGCTCACGTCCGGGCTTCCGTGTGCGTCGCGCCGGCGGCGGTCTCCGTTTCGGGGGTGAAGAAGGTGAGGATGATCACCAGCAGGCCGATCCCGCACACGACTGCCGAGTCGGCCACGTTGAAGGTCGGGAACCGCGTCTCACCGAATCCGAACGAGAGGAAGTCGGTCACGTAGCCGAAGCGCAGGCGGTCCACGAAGTTCCCCAGCGTGCCCCCAAGGATGACCCCCAGGATCACCTGGAACCAGCGGCTCCTGCCGACGAACGAGCGGTGGAAGTAGGCCACCATCCCGAGCGCCACGACGGTCACCACCACGAACAGGATCAGCCCGCCCTCGAAGAGGCTGAACGCGGCGCCGGTGTTGCGAACGTGCCACAGGATGAACAGGTCGCCCACCACCGGCACTCGCTCGCCATACGCGATCGAATTGATCACCGCCAGCTTGGTGAGCTGGTCCGCGACGAGGATCACGGCCGCGACCGCCAGCAGGGTGAGGAGGTCGGCGCGTCCGCGGGCGCGCTGCGGCTGGGTGGTCATCTGCCGCCCATGGTAGACCGATATCGACTGGTGGGAACCGACGTAACTCTCTCGATGCGGATGGGCATGCGACGGTTCACCCGGCTCACCCGCATCGCCCGTCCAGCAACAATGACCGCGAAGGAGGAGCGCCATGATGACGTCGGGCAACAGGCTGCAACCGAGGCTGGTGTTGGTGTGCGGCTTGCCTGCATCGGGCAAGACGACGCACGCTCGCCAACTTGCAGAGTCCTACGGTGCGGTCCGGCTCAACCCGGATGAGTGGGAGTCGGCGCTGGAAGTTGATCCGTTCGATGAGGGCTTCCAAGCCAGACTCGAAGCGGAATTCTGGGAACTTACGCAGCGGCTCCTCGTGCTGGGAACCTCGGTTGTCCTCGAATGGGGTTTCTGGGCTCGCTCGGAGCGCGACGAGAAGCGCGAGGTCGCACGAACGCTCGGCGTGGCGGTCGAACTCCGTTTCCTTGATGCGCCCTACGAGGAGTTGGTGAGGCGGGTCGTGGCTCGTCACGCCGCTGGCGGCATCGCCATCACCGAGGGTCACATGGAGCGGTATCTAGCCATCTTCCAGCCGCCGACAGACGATGAGCTGGCCTTGTATGACCCCCCTCTGCCGGAATCAAACTGATGCACTACCCGCAGCCGAGCGCCCGCACAGGCCCCGATCACTCGCGCACTCCAAGGAGGCTTACCCTCGTCGCATGTGGTGCGGCACTCGCCTCGCGGATGGCTTGACGGCCAGGATCCTCGCCAAGTGCCGGCACGACGCGCGGCCCAGGACACGGAATGCAGGTCGCGATTCCGCCCAAACCCCCGTGCTAAGCCTCCACGAAATTGCCGGCCGGGTTCACGGCCGGTGGACAGCAGCGCCGGTGTGCACGTACGGCGCTCAGGCGCGCCGTACCGCCAGGGTCAGCTGGTCTCCCGCGACCGTGACCGATTCGGACCGATCCACGTCCACCAGGGCCGCCGTCGGCCCGATCTCGACCGATGTCGCCAGCAGCTCCCCGGCCAGCCAGTCGCGGTGCGGCGCCAGCCGGGTCGCCACCGCATCCGGCGCGGTGATGGCGACCTCGATCCGGTCCGCCAGCTCGTAGCCGGCCGCCTTGCGCAGGTTCTGCAGGCGATGCCCGAGCTCGCGCGCCAGTCCCTCGGCCTCGAGCTCCGGGGTGAGCTGCGTGTCGAGGGCCACGAGCAGGCCACCCTCCTCGGCCACCTCGTGGCCCGCGCTGGCGCGGGCGGTGAGCTCGAATGCGTCGGCGGCGAGCACGACGCCACCGGCGGTGACTGTCCCGTCGTCGTTCAGCGTCCAGTCGCCGGAGCGCGCCGCGGCCATGATCCGGCCGACATCCTTGCCGTGTCGCGGCCCGACCACGGGGAGCAGCGGATACAGCGACCGCTCGACAAGGTCGGATCCCTCGGGGATGACCTCCAGGGCACGCACGTTGAGCTCCTCGAGCACCATCGCCGTCAGCTCGGCGGAGATGGCGGCATCGTCGGCCAACGAGGTCCCACCGCCGGGAAGCTGGACGCGGACCGCGGCCAGCGGCTGGCGCGTTTTGACGGCCGAGGCACTGCGTGCCGCGCGGCCGAGTGCCACCACCCGGCGGGCGCGGTCCATCCCTGCCTCCAGGGCAGCGTCACGTGCACCGGGCTCCGCGTCGGGGTAGGAGGCCAGGTGCACCGAGTCGGGCGCGTTCGGGTCAACCGACACCACCAGGTTCTCCCACAGCGCGTCCGCCACGTGGGGCAGCATCGGGGCCAGGAGACGGGCCACGTCGACCAGCACGCGGTGCAGGGTCGCGAAGGCGGCGCGCTTGTCGGCGTCCAGCTCCCCTTTCCAGAAGCGGCGCCGGTTGCGGCGCACGTACCAGCCGGAGAGCTCTTCCACAACGAACGTCTCGACCGCGCGGGCGGCGCGCGGCGGGTCGTAGGCGGCCAGTGCCTCGCGGGCCTCCCCGACCACCGTGTCGAGGCGGGACAGGATCCATCGGTCCAGGAGGGTCTGCGCGCCGGTGGCGCCATCGGTCTCGTTCGGCGTCCAGCCGTCCAGCCTGGCGTACGAGGTGAAGAAGGCATACGTGTTCCACAGCGGCAGCAGGAAGCGCCGCACCGCCTCGTGGGCCGGCCCGTAGCCGAAGTTGACGTTGGTCGCGGGGTTCGTGGTGCAGAACAGCCAGCGCATGACGTCGGCACCGATGCGGTCCGCGGCCTCGTCGAACGGGATCGCGTTGCCACGGCTCTTGTGCATCTCCTCGCCGTGCTCGTCACGCATCAGCGCGTAGGCGAACAGGTTGCGCGCCGGCGCCTGGCCGGTCATCACCGCGGATTCGGTGATCAGCGCGTAGAACCAGTTGCGAAACTGGCCGGGAAACGACTCGGTGATGAGGTCGGCGGGGAACCAGCGTGCCCACTCCTCGCGGTCAGTCATCCAGCCCATCGTGGAGAGGCCCACGATCCCCGCGTCGAGCCACGGGTTGCCCACGTCCACGGTGCGCCGCGCGCGGCCGCCGCAGGCACTGCAGGCAACCTCCACGCCGTCGATCCACGGCCGGTGCGGGGAGTGGCCCTCGAACTCATCCCAGCCCGCCACGGCGCGCTCCTGCAGCTCGGCCTTCGAGCCGATCACCTCCCAGCCGTTGCATTCGGTGCATTCCCAGATGGGCAGCGCCAGCCCGTAGTAGCGCTTCTTGCTGATCATCCAGTCGCCCATGTTGCGCAGCCAGTCGAGCTCACGCTCCTGCAGGCCGATGCCCTCCGGCAGCCAGGCCATGCTCCGCGTCGCCTCGGAGAGCGGGGCGCGCAGCGGGTCCATGGCGATGAACCACTCGTCGACCAGGCGGAAGACGAGCTGCGTCTGGCAGCGCCAGCACACCGGGTAGTGGTGGCGGTACTGCTCGCGGGCGACGAGCAGTCCCTTCTCCTCGAGGTTGGCGGCAACCTCGTACGCGATGTCGTCCTTCGGCTCCGGGGTGGCGCCGGCGAAGCGTCCGGTCTGCCAGCCGTAGCCGTCGCGGAAGACGCCGAACTCGTCGATCGGGTCGAGCACCGCAAGGCCGTGCTGCTTCGAGAGGGCGAAGTCCTCCTGCCCGCAGCCAGGGGCGATGTGCACGATCCCGGTTCCCTCCTCGTCGCTCACCTCCGCCCACGGCACGACCCGGTGCTCGACCCCCTTCGCGACCGGCAGCTCATCGAACGGGCCGTCGTAGGCGAGTCCCACCAGCTCCGCGCCGCTGGCCTCGGCGACGACCGGCGCGTCGCCCGCGACACGCTGCCGCGATCCGTGGCTGACCCACCAGCGCCGGCCGTCGCGGCCCTCCACCAGCTGGTAGGTGAGGGCCGGGTTGACCGCCGCCGCGACGTTGCTCGACAGGGTCCACGGAGTGGTGGTCCAGACGAGCAGGTCCTCGCCCTCGTGGCCGGGGCTGGTGATGGGCAGCCGGAGCGTCAGCGACAGGTGGCGCAGCTCGCGGTAGCCCTCGGTCGCGATCTCCATGTTGGAGAGGCCGGTCCCGCAGCGCGGGCACCACGGCATCACGTCGTGCCCGCGGTAGACCAGGCCGCGGCGGTGGCACTCGGCCAGGAACGCCCAGATGGTGTAGTTGTTCTCGTCGGAGTTCGTGTAGTAGCTGTGGTCCCAGTCCATCCAGTAGCCAAGGCGCTTGCTCTGCTCGGTCTGGATGCCGGCGAACTGGTCGACACGTGCCTTGCAAAGCTCGACGAAGCGGTCGATGCCGAACGCCTCGATCTCGCGCTTGTTGTTGAAGCCGAGCTGCTTCTCGACCTCGACCTCGATCCACAGGCCCTGGCAATCGAACCCGTTCTGGAAGCGCTGCTTCTCGCCGAGCATGGCGTGGAAGCGCTGGAACAGGTCCTTGTAGGTACGGCCCCAGGCGTGATGCACGCCCATCGGGTTGTTGGCGGTGATCGGTCCGTCGAGGAAGCTGAAGCGCGTTTCCGAGGCGTCGTTGTGCGCCAGGTAGCGCGCCATCGTGTCGCGCTCGCGCCAGCGCTCGATCTGCTCGCGCTCGAGCGCCGGCACGTCCAGCTCCTTGGCCACCTGCTTGAACAACCCGATGCTTCTCCTGACAACAACGAACCCGCCCCGGAATCACTCCGGGACGGGCGTCGATTCGACGTCCGCGGTACCACCCGCGCTTGACCGATGGGCATCGGTCCACTCGTCGCGCCACAGGCCCGCACTGGCAGACCGATGGCGCCGCCTGCTGGTATCGGGTGGCGTACCCGGGAGGCTCACGCCTCCGGCTCGGGAGTGATCTCCCCGCGTCTCGCTGACCGCCCGCTCTCACCGTCCGGGCTCGCTCGTGGCGCGATGGCGACGCGGAGCGCTGGCTCCGTCACAGCCGATGTATATGCCCGATGGTCGCAGCGGGCCGGCGTCCTTGTCAATTGAGCGAGATCCACCCGGCAAGGATCGGCGAGCCAGCCGTCAGACGCGCGCGCCGCTCAGGGACCACGCGATCAGGGCGAGCGCTGTCACCGAGGTGAAGGCCACCAGCGGGGCGAGGCGCGGCCACCAGCGGCGCGCCATCAGCACGCCCAGGCTGGCGACGGGTCCCACCAGGATCAGCCCCGTCACCAGGCGCTCCGCCTGTGTCCCGCGGTCGGCCCCCACGAACGTGACCAGGCCGAAACCGAGCAGGGCGGTGACGGTCGGGACCAGGGTCAGGACAATGAGGGCGCCGGTGCCGGGTGGCGCGGAGACCGTCTCCCGCATCCTGCGATTGCGGCGTCCGAACGAGGGGGCGGGCAGGGTATGTGGCCTGTCGATGTCGGCCGGGGCCACGACGGTCACCGCCGAGGTCGTCGCAGCGGCCGCATCAGCGCGCCGCCCCCAGGCCGGCATCCGGAGCCCGCGGCGCGGAGTGCGGGGCGCCTCCTCCGCGGCTCGCGCCGCCTCGAGTGCCGCTGCCTCCTGCTGTGCATGCAGGACGGCCGCTTCCGCGGAGCGCTTCTCCGCCTCGGCAGCGGCGAGCGCGGCCGCACGCTCGGTGGCGAGCCGCTCCTCCAGCAGCTGCCGCTCGATACCTGTCAGGCTCCGGGGCTCGAACTCCGCCGCCGCCCGATCCGCCGCCGCCACCGCCGCCGCCGGGTCGCCCGCGGGGACGCGCGACACGAGTGTCCGCGTGCGATCCACGACCTGGTCCAGCCGGGCCTGCACGCGTGCCGAGGCGGCAAGCGCGTTGAGCAGCTCCTGCTCCAGGGCGGCGGCGATCAGGAGCCGGCCACGGTCGGTGGGGACCAGTATCGCGCTGCGCGTCGGCGCGAGGCGCACCAGCTCGATGCGCTCGTCGCCCCGCAGGGTCGCCCATCCCAGCCCCCGGCTGAGCGGACCGAGCCGCGGCCGCATCTTGGCGGCGCTGTCGCCCTTGAGGGTGACGCGGGTCACGCTGCCGCGGACCAGCGCATGCACCCGCTCGCCGCCGATCCAGCGGATGCGGATGGCGCCGACCTCCACCTGCACCCGCACGGTGAGCGGCACGATGGCCAGCCACGCCCCGGCCACGATCGCCACCGCTCCTGCGATCACCCCCGCGATGTGCAGCGGTTGCGGCAGCAGGAGCAGCGCCGCGACGATGGCGCCCAGCCCCAGGAGCCACAGCAGGGCGGGCAGCACCAGCAGGCGTCGCATGGAGCGGGCAAGGCGGATGTGGGCGATGGCGACGACGCGCTCCGGAGGCATCGGTCTAGGCCTTCTCGGTCACGCGGTACTCGAGATAGCGGCCGGTGAGGAGCCGCGTCTGCGCGTCGAGCGCCGGGAGGTTGCTGAAGAAGATCCCCACGAACGGCAGGCCGATCCACTGGGCGTACGAGAGGAATCGCTGCCACCACCCCCACTCCGCCGGGCGTGGCGGGACGATGCGGTACTCGACCCAGATGAGCACGAACAGCGCCACCAGCCCAATGGAGAGCATGGTCGATGCGTAGAGCGGCAGGTTCTGGCCCAGGGTGGTCTCGGCGAAGGCCGGGTTGATGAGCAGCGGCACCGTGGCGCCGAACATGATCA
>JBDTQJ010000097.1:0-7819 GCA_039932235.1 Chloroflexota bacterium | reverse complement strand
CGCGCGGTGGCCAGCCTCGCCTTCGGCGTCCCGGTGGGGGTGGTCGACACCAACGTGCGGCGCTGGCTGCTGCGCCGCTTCGGCGGGCCGGACGAGCCGCGACGCCTCCAGGCGCTCGCTGACGAGCTGGCCGCACCCGGTCGCGGCGAAGCGGTGCCGGCCTGGACGCATGCCACGATGGAATTCGGCGCCCGGATCTGCACCCAGCGGGCCCCGCGCTGCGAGAGCTGCCCGGTGGCAGCCGGCTGCCCCTCGCGCGGAGTCGCAACCGCGGTGCACGTGAAGCGCCAGGCGACCTTCCGAGGGTCGGCGCGCGAGGCGAGGGGGGCACTGCTGCGGCGGCTGGTGGATGCGCCGGGTCACAGCGTGGCCGCCACCGGGCTCGACGAGACGATCGTGAAGGCCATGACCGCGGAGGGGCTGCTCCATCGGTCCGGCAAGCGGGTGGTGCTGGGCGGGCGGCTACAATCGGTCCATGAGCCTGAAGGTGAATCTCGGTGATCAGATGCCGTCGGTCGGGCTGCGCGCCACCGACGGGTACCTCCTCAACCTGCGGAGCCTCGTGGGCAAGCAGCCGTCGATCCTGCTCTTCTTCGGTGCTCCCTCGCTGAGCGGCCCCGCCCGCGAGCGCGGTGACAGCCTCGTCGACGCGCTGGTCGAGGGCGCCAGGCGGCTCGGCGCTGCCGGCGTCGGCGTGATGGCCATCACCACCGACAGCGAGGTGCAGCAGACCGCCTACGTCGAGGAGCGGCAGCTTCCCCTGCTGCTCCTCTCCGACGAGCGGCGGACCGCCGTGCAGGCGCTCGGTGTCGCGACCTCGAAGGACGGCCGGAACATCAACGCCCTGCCAACCGCCTTCGCCGTGGGCATCGACGGAACCATCATGGACGTCGTCGAGGACGCCTCGCCGCGTGGACTGGTCGCTCGCCTCCTCGACGCGTTCCGCGAGCCGGACGCCGCTGACGCTCCGTCCGCCGCCGTCACCGCATAGCCACCGGTTCAGACCGATGCGCGCCGTCCGCCTCGAGGCTCCCGGCGCTGGGCTGCAGGTCGTCGATCTGCCGATTCCCGAGCCGACCGGCTCGCAGGTGCGCGTGCGGGTTGCCGCGTGCGGCGTCTGCCACACCGATCTCCATATCGTCGATGGGTCGCAGTCACGGGTCGAGCTCCCCGTCACGCTGGGCCACGAGGTGAGCGGCTGGATCGATGCCATCGGGCCCGAGGCGGGACATTCGCGCAGCGGCACACGGCTGCGGCCGCGGCGGCGGCTCAAGGTCGGCGACCCGGCGCTGGTATTCGGTGGCTGGGGCTGCGGGGCCTGCCGTGAGTGCGCACGCGGTGAGGAGCAGCGCTGCGAGCGCGGACGCTCGCCCGGCTTCCAGGAGGACGGCGGCTACGCGGAGTACCTGCTCGTCCCGCATCCGCGCCACCTGGTGCCGCTGGGATCGCTCGACCCGGTGCGCGCCGCGCCGCTGGCGGATGCGGGAGTCACGCCGTACCGCGCGGTCCGGCGAGCCGGCTCGTGGCTCGGACCGGGGTCACGGGTCCTGCTCATCGGTGCCGGCGGCCTTGGCCAGTTCGCGCTCCAGTTCCTGCGCACCCTGCCCGACCTGACCATCGGGGTCCGCGAGCTGAACCCGGACAAGCTGGCGGTGGCCGAGTCGCTGGGCGCCGACCTCGGCATCCTGGGCGGCGACGAGGATCTCGCGCACCTCGGGCTGGGCGGACCGGCGGACGTGGTCTTCGACTTCGTGGGTACCGATGACACGCTCGCGTACGCCGCGCGCAACGTGGCGCCGGGAGGGCTCGTGTCGCTGGTCGGCGAGGCCGGCGGGCGGTTCGCGTTCGGGTTCGACGGCCTGCCGGTCGAGGCCTCGATGACGACCACCGCCTGGGGCTCCGTCGACGACCTGCGGGCCGTGGTCAAGGTGGCGCGCGGCGGACGCCTGCGCTGGTCGGTGGAGGAGATGCCGCTCTCCCGTGCGGCGGATGCGCACGCGCGGCTCGCCGCCGGAACAGTGGAGGGGCGGATCGTCCTGGTGCCGGATCAATCCCCGCCGAGCAGCTTGGAGAGGAACCCGCCGCCCTTCGGCTTGGCCGCGACGTAGAACGGCGTGGCAACCGCGTCGTAGGCCTCACGGACCGATGACGCCCGCAGATCGGTGACGATCAGGTCGCGCCGCGAGCCCAGGTGCTCGGTGGCGAGGGCGTGGAGCCGGTTCCGCACCTCGTCATAGTCGGTGAGCGTCGCGCTGCCGGCCATCTCGACGCCCATCGTCCAGGCGCGGCCCGCGCGCAGCAGCCACGCACGCGCGACCTGCGGCAGCTCGGCCAGCGTCGCACGCAGGGCGGCGCCGAATACCTCGGGGATGTCGGCGGGCGGCTCGAGCGGCGGCAGCTCGCCGTGCGGCCGTCGCGCGGCCATGGCATCCGGCGAGGTGGGATCGATGCCCGCCGCAAGGAACGGCAGCACCGCGGCCGGGACCTCGACCTGGGCGGGGCTGCCCGGGTCGATGATCACCCGCTCGCCGGCTCCCTCGGCACGGGCAAAGAGGTCGCGCGCCGGGATCTCGACGCGGTCGCTGTCCGGCGGCCCGAACTCGTCCAGCAGCTCCCCGGTGGTATAGGCGGCCAGGAACGGGCCGCTCTCGTCGCTGCCGTGGCGCAGCGCCTCGTCGGGAACGCGGGCCGCCTCGAGCGGCTCGCCGGCCGATGAGCGCACGGGAACCACGAGCGTCGCGGCGAGCAGGTCGCCGAGCCGAGCCTCGCGCGTGCCCTCCGCCTCGTCCGGGCGCGGAACGAAGTCGCTCACGCGGCCACCGCCAGCTTGCCGATCGCCGCATCCAGGCGCGCCAGGGTCACATCCTGGCCCAGCAGCTCCAGCGAACCGAACAGCGGCGGCGAAATTGCCCGACCCGTGATGGCCAGGCGGATGGGACGGAAGAAGTCGCCCGCCTTCCAGCCCATCTGCTCGGCTGACTCACGGCAGCGCGATTCCAGCACTTCGGCAGAGAAGTCGCCCGGGTCGAGCGCCGCCAGCAGCTCCCGGGCGGCGGCGAGCGCGGAGGCGGTGCCAGCTGCATCGGCCTTCTTGGGGACGAGCTCGTCGGCCGCGTATCGGGCGGCCACCTCGGCATCGGTCTCGACCAGGAAGGCGACCAGCTCGGCGGCATCGCCGAGGCGCACCAGGCGCTCCTTGATGAGCGGCACGAGGCGCAGGATGGCGTCGTCCGGCAGCGCCGCTGGGACGAACGGCCGCAGGCGCAGCGCCAGCTGCTCATCGGTCAGCGCGCGGATGTAGACCCCGTTGAGGTGGTCGAGGCGCTCGGCATCGAAGACGGCGCCGCCCTTGTGGACCTTGCCGATCTCGAAGCGAGCGGCGAGCTCGTCGAGGGTGAAGATCTCCTCCTCGGTTCCGGGCGACCAGCCCAGGAAGGCGAGGAAGTTGACCATCGCCTCCGGCAGGTAGCCCTGCTCGCGGTAGGCGGTCATGGCCGTCTGCGACTTGCGCTTGCTCATCTTCGACCGATCCGGGTTGAGGATCAGCGGGATATGGCCGAAGACCGGCTCGCGGAAGCCGAGGGCGCGGATCAGCGCGATGTGCTTGGGCGTGTTGGAGAGGTGGTCCTCGCCGCGGATGACGTGGGTGATCGCCATCTCCTGGTCGTCGATCACCACCACGAAGTGGTACAGCGGAATGCCGTCGGCGCGCACGATGACGAAATCGCCGAGCAGGCTGTTGTCGAACTCCACCTCGCCGCGGACCAGGTCGTCGAAGCGGATCTTCTCGGCCGGCACCGCGAAGCGGATGGCGGGCCGCCGTCCCTCCGCCTCGAAGGCGGCGCGCTCCGCCTCACCCAGGGAGCGGCAGCGGCCGTTGTAGCGCGGCGGCTCCTTGGCCTGGTCCTGCGCCCTGCGGACCGCATCAAGCTCCTCGGCGCTGCAGTAGCAGCGGTACGCGGTCCCGTCCGCCAGCAGGCGCTGCGCCTCGCGGGCGTATCGGTCCATGCGGCGGCTCTGGCGGTACGGCCCGAACGGGCCGACGTCGTCGCCGCCGGCCACCTGGGGCCCCTCGTCCCAGGTGATGCCGAGCCAGTGCAGGTTGTCGATGATGTCCTGCTCGAACTCCACCGTGCTGCGCTGGGCATCCGTGTCCTCGATGCGCAGGACGTAGCTGCCGCCCTCGTGGCGCGCGGTCAGGAAGTTGTAGAGGCTGGTGCGCGCGGTACCGATGTGCAGCGGCCCGGTGGGGCTGGGCGCCATGCGCACGCGGATCGGGCTGCCGTCGGGGGTGCTGAGGGTGGAGATCATCGGTCCGATCCTAGCAGGCACCGTCCGGACGGCCGAGCCCCACCGTCATGCGTGGTTCCCCCCGGGGCTAGGCACCGTGATCGAGCGTGCCTATGATCGGAGCCCCAGCAGTATCCGGAGGGACCCGAGCATGGAAAGCAACGGCGACCGACGACCCAGGGAAGAGCAGCTCTACGACCTCTTCCCGACGGGCGAATCCCTCGGCTTCGGGCCGGACGAGGGCTTCAGCACGATCGAGCGGCTCAACGATCCCGACCTGTTCACGGACGAGGCCAAGGAGCATCCCGCCATCCGCGAGTTCCTCCTGGCGCCGTTCAGCGTCTCATTCGTGCAGTTCAAGAGCAGCACCCGTGAGGCGGAGTACTTCATCCACAAGCCGCACCGCGTCATGGGCGGCCACGTCGAGGGCGTCGTGGGAAGGGTCGATCGTTTCCCCGAGGAGGAGCCGCGCATCGGCACCTTCGTCATCAACCACGACGCGACATTGGCAAAGTCGATCATGCGTGCGCTGGTCATCGAGGACGGCGCCCAGTCGGGCGCCATGATCCACAAGCAGACCGAACCGGACGACTCCACGGCCTGACCGATGCGCTGCCCGGCGTGCACCGCCGACAACCCGGAGCTGGCCCGCTTCTGCGCGAGCTGCGGTGAGCGGCTTGCGACCGGGTGCCCGCATTGCGGAGCGCCGGTCGCACTCGGAGCGCGCTTCTGCACCTCCTGCGGCGGCACCATGCCGGCGCCGGAGGAGCCCGACGGGAGCGATGGGACATCCGCTGCCGGGGCAGAGCGGCGGCGGGTCAGCGTCCTCTTCGTCGACCTGGAGAACTTCACCGGGCTTGCCGAATCCCTGGATCCCGAGGAGGTGCGCGCCATCCAGTCGCGCTACTTCGAGATGGCGCGCGAGACCGTCGCGGTCTACGGCGGGATCATCGAGAAATTCATCGGCGACGCCGTCGTGGCGATGTGGGGAGCGCCGACCGCCCACGAGGACGACGCCGAGCGCGCAATTCGTGCCGGCCTGCAGCTGGTCGACGCAGTGGGACGCCTTGCCGTCCCCGCGGCGGCGACGCCGTTGGCGGCCCGCGCCGCGGTCGCGACGGGCGAGGCCGCGGTGAGCGTCGCGGCAGGACAGGGAATGGTCAGCGGCGACGTGATCAACACGGCCGCCCGGCTCCAGGCCGCGGCACCCAGCGGAGGGCTGATCGTCGACGAGGGGACCCGACAGGCTGCGGGTGCCGAAGGGCCGGTCGCGTTCGCATCGGTCGGACCATTGCAGCTCAAGGGCAAGGCGGGCAAGGTGGCGGCATTCAGCGCGACGCTGGCGGACACCGCCGGGACCGGGCGGGGAGCCGGGCACACTGGCGCCTTCGTGGGCCGTGACGGCGAGCTCCGCGAGCTGGTCGGCCTCTTCGAGGCCACGGCCGCCGACGGTCGCGGACGGCTGGCATCCGTGCTGGGGATCGCCGGGATCGGGAAGAGCCGCCTGGTCTGGGAGCTCGAGCGGGCGGTCACCGAGCGCTACCCGCGCACCCAGTGGCTCAGCGGCGGCGCGCCCCCGTACGGCGAGGGGATCGCGTTCGCGGCGGTCGCGGCCATGGTGCGCCGGCGTTGCGGGATCGGCGAGCATGCGGAGGGCGAGCTGGCTCGGCGACAGCTCAGCGCCGCCCTCACCGAGCTGGTCCGCGACCCAGCGGAGCGTGGGTGGGTCGAGCCGCGGCTGGCGGTGCTGCTCGAGCCGCGCAGCGCCGCCGGCTTCGAGCGCGAGGAGCTCTTCGCCGCGTGGCGCTCGTTCTTCGAGCACCTCGCCGCGGACGCGCCAACAGTGCTGGTGTTCGAGGATCTGCAATGGGCCGATGCCGGGCTGCTGGACTTCATCGAGCACCTTGGCACGTGGGCGCGCGAGCGACCGATCCTGATCGTTACCCTCGCCCGGCCCGAGCTGCTCGATGCACGTCCCACCTGGGGCGCCGCGCAGCGGTCGTTCACGGCGCTCCGCCTGGATCGCCTCCCCGACGAGGCGATGCGCGAGCTCCTCGACGGGCGAGCGAGCGGAATCCCGCGATCCGCGCTGCGCCACGTCCTCGAACGTGCCGGTGGCGTGCCGCTCTACGCGGTCGAGCTGATTCGGATGCTGATCGACGGCGGGCAGCTGATGCCATCCGACCGCGGCTACCGCCTTGCTGGCCAGCTTGTCGGCGCCGACCTGCCCGATTCACTGCATGGCCTGCTCGCGGCACGCATCGATGCCCTGCCGCCCGGGGAGCGGGCGGTCCTCCGCAGCAGTGCGGTGCTCGGCCGCCGCTTCTCGACCGATGCCCTCGGCGCGGTGACCGGCCTGCGTGACGGGGAGCTGCGGCGGCGGGTCGCGGCGCTCGCCGACCGCGAGATGCTGGCGTACGACGACGAGCTTCGATCGCCCGCCAGCAGCCAGGTGGCCTTCGTCCAGGACCTCGTCCGCGAGCTCGCATACCGGACCCTCTCCCGCTCCGAACGCCAGCTGGGGCATCTCGCGGCGGCCCGTCATTTCGAGGCGGTTGGCGGAGAGGAGCTGGTCGAGTCGTCAGCCGCGCACCTGGCGGCGGCCTATTCCGCCGACCCGGCGCACCCGGAGGCCGAGCCCATGGGTCGGGAGGCGCGAGCGCTTCTCCAGCATGCGGCGCGGCGGGCGCTCTCGCTGCATGCGCCCGAGCGTGCGCTGCAGAACCTCGAGCGCGCCCTGGCGATGCCGGCGGATGCGGGCGAGCGTGCCGCGCTGCTGGAGGAAGCCGCCAGCGCAGCGGGACGTGCTGGGCACCTCGCGGCCGCTGAACGCCATCTCCGGGAGCTCATCGATCGCGGCCCCGCCGCCGATCGCGACCGCCATCGCGCACAGCTGGCAAGCGTCCTCCTCATGTCGCACCGAAATGCCACCGCCCTCGCGGAGCTCGAAGCGGCCGTCGATGCCGGCACTCCGACGGCCGAGCTGGTGGGCCAGCTCGCCAGGGCGCACCTCCTGGTGGGCCGCGACGCCGAGGCGGTCCGCTGGGCGCAGCGAGCGCTGGGCCTGGCGACCCGCGGGGTTCAGCGGGCCGTGGCACTCGACGCTCGCATCACGCTCGGCACCGGGCGATTTCGTACCGGCCACGAGTCCGCAGGGCTGCGGGACCTCCGCGCGGTGGTGGCCGAGGCGCGGGCGGATGGTCTGCAGACCACGGAGTTGCGGGCGCGCAACAACCTCGCGTGGCTCGAGGTTGTCGATGACCCGCATCGGACGTTCGAGATCGCGCGGGATGGGGGCGAGGTCGCAGTCCGCATCGGGATCCTCGACTGGGCCGTCCAGATGGCCGAGCTGGGCTGCCTTGCGGCAATCGAGACCGGCGACTGGGACTGGGCGCTCGAGACGCAGGCGCGATTCGAGGAGCGACCGATCAGCGACGCCTACCGCCTCGACCTGGCCGCGAGCGGGGCCATCATCGGTGCCCTGCGCGGCGTTCCGCATCCGCTCGAGCCGCTCGACGTGCTCGAACCG
>JBDTQJ010000096.1:0-7931 GCA_039932235.1 Chloroflexota bacterium | reverse complement strand
CGGCCATGGTCCGCGGCCTCGGGCACCGTCGCGCCGCGCGACCCTGACCACGCAGTGGACCCATCCTCACGCACCTGCTCGTGGCGTGGCAGTCCGCTCGCCGTGCAGTCGACCGGTCCGCCCGCCGTCACGAATCCCCCGCCCGGCGCCTCCAAGCCACGTCCGCCCGCCACGCAGCGAAGGAGGCCCATCGTGGGCAATACCCGGAACCGATCCCTGGTCGCGGTGACCGCCCTCCTGTTGACGACCGCCTGCGGGCCGGCGCCCGGCGTCTCTGCGCCGCCCGCCAGCGGATCGCCCGTCGCACGTGTGGAATCCCTCTTCACCTTCCCGGGCGGCGACGTGCCAAACGTGACCCGCGAGCTTGCGGGCCATCCGGACCAGAGCTTCATCAACCCCGGAGCCGTGCTGGTCGACGATGCGGGCACGTTCCACATGTTCGCCAATGCCTTCACCGCGTGGCCCGGCACGGTCCAGTTCCCGCACCTCACCTCGACCGATGGCGTCACGTGGACCCACGCCACCGAGGCGACGCCACTCTCGAGCGAGACGGTGCCGTTCGCGAAGCCCGGCGCCGACGTCTCGAGCGCGTTCGTGGCCGCCGACGGAACCTGGACGCTGGTCTTCAACACGGTGAACTTCACGAATGCCTGGGAGATCGGCCGCGCGACGGCGCCCGGGCCGGATGGGCCGTGGACCATCGACCCCGAACCGATCGTGACGCCCGGCGCGACCGGCGACTGGGACGCGGGCGGCGTGGCCTGGCCGAGCGTGGTGGCAACCGATGACGGCTGGGCGATGTACTACTCGACCGGTTCACGACCGCGCACCCCGGCCGGCGCCATCGGCATGGCCACCTCCAGCGACGGGGTGACCTGGACGAAGCGCGACGAGCCGGTCCTCGAGGCGTCGGCGGACTGGGAGGGCGGCGCGCTGGACCGCCCGCGCGTGCAGCGCGTCGACGACGCGTGGCTGATGGTCTACACCGGCCGCACCCTCACCGATCGCGGCCTCGCCTGGTCGGACGACGGGCTCACCTGGACCCCCGACCCGGCCAATCCGGTGATCAGCGCGGCCGACTTCCCGATCGAGGCACGTACCTGGGACACCGCCCTGCTGTGGCATGACGGCGTGCTGCGCTACTACATGGAGCTCGGCGGCGGTGCGGCAACGACCGATATCTACCTGGCCGTCCACGAGGGCCCTCCGCCGCGACCCTGATACGCTTGGCCGCCATGACCGCTGGACCACCCACTCCGCGCGAGGCCGTGCGCCCGCTCCTGCGGGTGCGGCAGGTCCGCGAGTTCCGGACCGATGCCCCCGTCACCGAGGCCGAGCTCGCGGCGATCGCCGACGCGGCACGCTGGTCCGGCAGCAGTCAGAACTCGCAGCCGTGGCGGTTCATCACCATGCGCGAAGCGGCCACCCTGCGAGCGATCTGGGAGGCCGGCCTGCCGCAGACCCGCTCGCTCGACACCGCGAGCGCGGCGATCGGCATCGTGATGCCGGTGCAGGAGGGCAAGGCCGTCGCATTCGCCTTCGACGAGGGACGCGCCGCCGAGCGGATCCTGGTCGCTGCGACGCTGCTGGGCCTGGGCGCCGGGATCGCGTGGATCGGCAGCGCGGCGCGGCCCGCGGTGGCGGAGCTGCTTGGCGTCCCGGAGGGGTGGTCGCTCCGGACCGTCGTGGCGCTGGGACATCCCACGGCCGCCGCGGCGGCACGCAAGGCGCCGGCCGGCGTGGCGCGCCTGCCGCGCGGCGAGACGGTTCGGCCCGAGCGCTGGCGCGAGTAGATGGAGGCCGCCCGGCTGGGCGGCCTCCATCGGTCCGCAGGGAGCCGAGCTCTCCCTACGAGATCTTGGCCAGCTGAGCCACCTGGAGGGTCACCATCCGTCCGAGCAACGACTCGGAGTCGAAGGTGTCCGGGTCGCTGGCCGCATAGTTGCCGACCACCTCGAACGTGAAGGTGCCGTACACCGGGGTCACCGGCAGGGCACCCAGGTCCACCAGCAGGCTGGCCGTGCCGCTGCCGTCGACGATGTCCTCGGTGGTGGTCCCGAGCACCTGGCCCGCCGCATCGCGCACCGTGACGTCGTAGCTCGTCCCGTTGCAGCACAGCACCCCGAGCGATGGATGCGCGAGGGTCACCTTGACGTGCGTGGTCCCGAGCCCGACCGTCGTCGAGAAGGTTCGCGTATCGGTCCCCGCAACCGTCGCGCGCGGCGAGTCGTACGTCCAGAAGTCGCTCTGGGCGATCGTGGCGCCATCGGCCAGCACGCGGTTGTCGGCCTTGGTCTGGGCGCGGCCGAGCTCCTTGGCCATGTTGCGCGCCTTGGCCATGGCGACCGCTGCGTCGAGGCTGACGTAGCCGTAGCCGACCTCCCAGAACGGGAGCGCGCTGCCATCGGCGGCGGCCACCGGAGTGGCGGTGGCCTGCATGAGCTGCCGCACCTGGTCGGGGGTCAGATTCGGGTTCGCCTGCAGGAGGACCGCGGCGGCGCCCGCCACGTGCGGGGAGGCCATGCTGGTCCCCGACGCGGTCGCGTTGCCATAGTCCGGGGGCGGGCACGGACCGATCACGGTGCCGACGGTGTCGCAGGTCGAGCTGATGTCAACGCCGGGGGCGGTGACATCGGGGTGGTAGATGCCGATCCGGTCGCCGGTGAAGACGGTGTGTCCGCCGGCACCGACCGTGGAAGCGGTCGAGTTGTCGTAGGCGAGCCCGTTGGAGCTGAAGTCGCCCCGATGGTGGTCGAGCGTGCCGGCGGCGACGCTGATGACCCACGGCGACTGGCTGAACGGGTTGAGGCTCATCTCGACATCGCCCGAGCCGGAGTTGCCGGCGGCGAAGACGACGGTCACCCCGAGGTCGGTGACGGCCTTCGTCACCACCGCGACCGGGTCGCGCGGGTCGAACTGGCGGAAGCTGTTGCCCCAGCTGTTGTTGACGACGTCGATGCTCCACAGGTCCGGCTGATCGAGCATGTGGTCGTAGGCGGTGACGACGGCGGTGGTGAAGAGCACCTCGCCGATCGAGTAGCAGACCAGCTCCGCGTCGGGCGCGACGCCATAGCGGCTGCCGTCGGGGGCGGTGGTCGAGTCGGCGGCGATGATGCCGGCGACATGGGTGCCGTGGCCCCCGCCGATGTCGGTGTTCTGGTACGGACCGGTCTCGTTGGCCACCACGATGGTGTTGGAGCTGTCCGGTGCCAGGTTCGCGTACTCGGTGCTGTAGAGCTTGACGTTGTGGGCCACGTGATCCGCCAGGTCGGGATGGCTGGCGTCGCAGCCGGAGTCGACCACGGCCACGGTGACGCCCTTGCCGGTCAGGCCGGCGGCGCGCAGCGGGGCGCTGCCCATCGCATCGCTCGACGCGGTGTCGAGCAGGCGGATCTGCTCATCGGGGTAGACGTCGGCGGCGACGCCGGACGTGACCGCGGCCTGCATCGCCGACACGGGGCCGACCACGAGGGCCAGCGGAACGTGGCGCATGGGCTGGACAGCGAGGCCAAGTCCCTTGAGCGCGGCGACCTGGCCGGCGGACGGCAGGCTGCCGAAGGTCGCGATCCCGCGGGTCACGGTCGTTGCGTCCGTCGTGGCGATGAGCAGCCGGCTCAGCCCGACGGGTGCGTTCGGTAGGCTCAACGCGCTCGCGGGGCGGGCGGTGACGGGCAGTGCCGCCAACGCGATTGCCAAGACGAATGCGCCGGCCACCCAGCCGCCGTGTCGCTGCGATTTCCCTGGACCCATCAGACCTCGCTCCTTCATGTGCCGCGGATCGCACCGCGACTGCTCAGTGACACCCCTGCCAGTGGTGATTGCACGCGAGTCTAGCACCTCGATGAGTGGTGTCAACCCCGTCAACGCGAAAGCGCAATCCCCGTGCCACATCACGACGAACGACGTACGTCCGGTCAGTCGAACGCACGGTTGCGGGGGCCTGCCGGCCCCGCACCCTGCCGGAACGGGCCGAGCCGCCCATCACCAAGACCCGCCAGGAGGCCATGCCATGACCATCATTCGACGCAGCGCCGGAGCCGCGACGCTGGCCCTTCTCACCCTGCTGGCCGCGTGCAGCGCGGCGCAGACCCCGTCCGCGACGCCTTCCGGCAGCGGGAACGGCAGCAGCCCTCCCGGCGGCGCGGAGTCACCGTCGGCGGTGGCCAGCCCCAGCGTCCAGGCGACACCGGACCCGGTGGCTCGCATACGTCTCGAGCTGCCGGCCCTGGTGACGCCGGCGACTGACCTCGACGTGCTCGAGCTGCCCGCAGCGGGCGCCGCGATCACGTCCCTGACGCCGGCCGATGGCGCGACGGCGCTCATGGGTCCGCTCATCCTCGACGGTGAGAACTGGTACCTGCTCGCCGGCATCGGCACGCAGTGGACCGGCTGGGCGCCGGCCGAAGCGCTCGAGGTCACCGGCTCGCCCGACGAGACGACGACGATCATCACCCTCGACGGCCGCGGGTCCGGCGATGCCGACTCGGCGAACGTGGCGGCGAACACCGCCCTGGTGGCGCGCGTCATGGCGACCCCCATGGACGGACGCGAGACGTGCGAGATCGAGGTCACCGTGGCCGGCGTCGACGGGGCGCACGTCACCGTGAACGACGTCACCGAGCTCGACGCCACGAGCGAGTTCATTGCCTCCGGCCTCGACGACGAGTCCCTGCGGCAGGCCGACGCCGGGCAGGTGAGCATGCAGGTCCGCAGCGACTGCACCTTCGCCGCCTCCCTCGATGCCCTTCCGCTGTAGATCGACCTGTGCCCCGGCCGGCGCGCCGGGGCACAGCCGATCCGGCATCCCGCTTGCGTTGGGTCCGGTACCCAACTTCGCTACGTGAGGCGTTCCATGGGACGCGTTCTTCTCGGTGTGATCATCGGTGTCGTGCTGGTGATCTGGCTGCTGGCATCCTGCATCGGTGCCATCTTCTAGCGGACCGGTGCACCGCCGCACCAACACCTGGTCGGGGCTGGACAGGGGCAGGCGCCCCGAGTCGTGTTCGCGAGCTCCACCTTCGCCCGGCTCCCCTAGGAGCGGCGGCGGTCCAGCGTCAGCCCCACCAGGCGCGAGATCACCAGCGCCACGTACATCAGCCCGACCACCATCTCGATCATCACCAGGGCGCGCGCGTGTGGGCGGACCGGGACCACGTCCGACAGGCCGGTGCTGGTGAGGCTGGTGAACGAGACGAACAGCAGCTCGACCCAGGTCCGCGGTGAGGCAGGATCGATGGCGGCGGTGAACGACCCGGGCAGCACGGCCTGGCAGGCGACGTAGAGATACGCGAACGCCCAGGCCACCACGGTGAACGTGGCGCCGACGGCGAACAGCTCATCGCGGGTCACCCGCTCGTCCTTGAACATGTAGCGCAGCAGCGCGTAGGTCGTGTAGAAGTAGAAGGCCGCGTGCAGCGCCGACGACCAGAAGACGATCGCCAGATTCGTTGGGAACGTCGCCTCCAGGATCGTCAGGATCACCACCGGCACGCCGACGAGGATGCTGACCTGGGTGAGCGCCGGGGTCGAGCGGACGGTCCACACGGCCAGCACGAGCACGAGCAGCGAGAAGAGCGAGAGGGCGCCGCGCCCGGCCGGCGACCCATCCATGAACGGATACAGCAGCACGCCCAGCAGCTGCCCGAAGAGGAGGACCGCGGAGGGGTGGCGGCGGGCGGCGGGCAGCCAATCAGAGGCGCTCAGCGGATCATCTCCGTGCGGCAGCGGCGACGGCCACCCGCGGCTCGCCGTCGCCCGGCAGCGGCAGTCGGTTCACGGCTGGCTCCTCACGCCGGGCACTCTACCCCGCGCGAGGCCGCGTCGCGAGCCGCCGCGCGGCGGCCCTCAGGAGGCCGGTGGCGCCTCCGCCACGACGGACACCTCCCCACCGGGCAGCCCGCGCTGCACCGTCGCCACCAGGGTGGCCTCGTCCATCCCCATCGGGCCTCTCACCCGGAGCAGTACCGATGCGCTCGCCGGCGCCTCCGCGGTCGGCGCTCCCACCGACGCCGACGCGGCACGCAGCGCCTGGTCGCGGCGCAGCTGCGCGCCGTGGTAGACGGCCACGGCAGCGGCGACCACGAGGACCCCGATGGCGCGGCTCAGCTCCGATGACACGTCGCCGGTGGCGCTCACGCCGAAGAGCGCCCCGAAGAGGCGGTACAGCACGTAGCCGAGACTGGCCACGCTGGCCAGCACGGCCGCCGCCAGCACGATGAGCAGCGCCGCACGGCGCACGGTCGAGCCCGCCTCGCGCGCCGGGTCGACGGTCGACCGCAGTGCCGCCTCCCGCCATCGCCAGATCCACACGCCTGCCCCGAGCAGCAGCAGCGGCACGCAACGAGCGAGCTCCTGGCGGTAGCTGTCCGCCCCGACCAGGACTCCCCCGTCGCCGGTCAGCAGGTCCAGTACGAGCCCGACCAGCCACGCCAGGCTGACCGCGCCGAACCCGAGGCCGACGAGCACCTCGGCGTAGCAGCGCAGGCGCTCAACGGTCGCGATCCGTCCGGGAATCGCAAAGGCCTCGGCCTCCTCCTCGAGGCGTCGTGCGTGGAGGTACCACGCCAGGCCGAAGGCCAGACTGCTGAGGAGCGGCAGCAGGATCAGGCCCGCGAGCGGCGCGCCCGACGCGTCCGCAACCCCGAAGGCTGCTTCGAGGGCATGGCGGACGCCGTCGCCCGCGAGATAGATGGTCGCAATGGCGGTCGAGATGATGGCACCCACGAAGTACGCCAGCCGCAACCTTGCCGGTCGCTCGCTCGCGCCCCGCCAGCCCTCGTCGCGCAGCAGGCGCCCCGCGTACCACGCGTGACCGATCCAGATCGCGCCGCCAACCGCCATTCCCGTCACTGCGTCGGCGAGCGGGTACGCCCACCACGCCTCGGGTGCGAAGGCCTCGCCCGGCCCGGTGTCACCCAGCAGGGCCCGCCCGGCGAGCTCGATGAGCCCGGTGAAGCCGGTGAGGAAGCTCCACAGTCCGGCGAGCAGCGCCACGTACAGGTACGCGCGGGGCAGGGCGGCGCCCCCGCCGACCATCGGCCCGCGCGCCCAGTCCCGGGAGCGCAGCGTCACGTGGTAGACCCAGGCCGCACCCGCGACGAGCAGCAGGGCGAGGTCCGAGCCGATGCCGCCGGTCCTGAAGGTCTCGACGCTGCCCGCGGCGTAGATCCACTCCCGCACGATGCTCGACAGCGACCCGGCGGCCACGATGAGCAGGATGCCCATCGCGGCGGCGAAATAGAGGCCGCGCACGTCGGAGGTGCGCTCGTCGGCTGCATCCGCGCGCTCGGGGCGCACGCTGCGCTCCGCCGCTGTCCAGTGCCCCAGCCACAGCGGCAGCGCGACCGCCGTCATCGCCGTGGCGAGCGTCAGCCGCTCGCGAACCGCCTCCCCGTCGTCGAAGAGTGACGCGCCGCTCGGGCCGAGGCCGAGGTTCTCGAGGAGGAGGCCGAGGAGCATGCTGAGCCCGGCCACGAGGACCCCGAGGCTGATGCCGGAGAGGAGGTAGACGTACAGTCGTCGTGCGGTGTGCATCGGTATGGCTCCTGCTAGCGGGCGGGGCGTTCGGGATAAGGGGCGGGGTAGAGCCACACGAGCAGCTCGTCGATGCGCCACCCATCCGGCTCCAGGGTCATGGGAATCTCGTACGCGCTGCGGCTGACCTCCCCGTCGATCCCACGGCCGTACACCTCCTCCAGGGTGAGGCGGACGGTGATCCTCTCCGGGTCGCCCCCGCGTTCGACGATGCCGTCGAAGAGCACGCGGCGGACGGTGCTGGGCGGTGGCGGGTAGCCCTCGGCGGCCAGCATGTGGCGGTAGGCGTCGAGGTCGACCGCGTTCCGAACGGATGATGAGAAGTACGCGTGGGCCGTGGCCACATCACCGCTCTCCTGAGCCTCGAGGTAGCGCTGGACGACGCCCTGCGGCGTCGA
>JBDTQJ010000095.1:0-7935 GCA_039932235.1 Chloroflexota bacterium | reverse complement strand
TTGTCGGTGGGGGACCGGACCACGTGGTCGGGATCGACACCGCCGGCGCGCTGGCAGCGCCGATCTTCGAGCTTCCACGAGCGATCGCCGGACTGCGCCGTATGGACCCCGGCGCCCGCGACAAGCTGGTCGACTTCCTCGTCGGCCAGCGCGAGGTGATGGCCTACACGCCCTGACCGCGCCCCGCACGGAGGCGGCTACTCCTCCGAGCCGGGCGGGCTCGATCGGATGATGGCGATGGCGTTCTCGATCTTGAGCCGCGTGATCGTGAGGTACTTGGCCAGGTTGTCGCGGTTGATGGCCGGTATCTGCTCGATCACCTCACGCTGGCGCAGCAGGTCCACCAGCTCGTCGACCGAGTCCGACAGCCGCCCCTTGGTGTCGAGCAGGGCGTTGTCTGCGGCCTTCACCGCGGCCACCTCGCCGGCGACGGTCTTCGCTCGCCGCCTGGGCGTGACCTCCGGGTGGTCGATCGGCTCGGCGCCGGTCATGGCACGCAGCTTGGCGAGCGTCAGCTCGCCGGCGGCGACCTTCTTGGCCAGCCGGCGGCGGGTCCGCTCGTCACCGATCTTCATCAGCTCATAGGCGTGCGAGATGGTGTCCCTGCGCAAAGACAGCAGCTCGCGAATCTCGGGCGGCGCCTCCGCCAGGCGGATCCGATTCTCGACGTAGCCCTTGTCCTTCCCGATCTTCTGCGCGAGCTGGCGGACGCTGTATCCCAGGTCGAGCATCTTGCGGAACATGGTCGCCTCCTCCAGCGGGGAGACATCCTCGCGCTGAAGGTTCTCGATGATGCTGACCTCGAGGGCGGTCTGTTCGTCGAATTCCACGACGATGGCGGGGATCGCAGCGCGTTCCGCCATGCGCGACGCGCGCCAGCGGCGCTCGCCGGCGATGAGCTCGTACTGGTTGCCGACCGGTCGGACGAGGATCGGCTGCAGGACGCCATGCTCGCGAATGCTGGCGGCAAGGTCGGTGAGCGAGTCCTCCTCGTAGGAGAGGCGCGGCTGTGCGGGGTTGGGGAGAATCTTGTCGATGCCGATCTCGCGCAGCTGCGCGCGGGTGGCGCGTGACTCGATCAGCGAGACGATGCCCGGCGCCAGCTCGGACGACTGCGCCTCGTCGAAGAGGCGATGGATGTTCTCCCGGAACGCCGGGCCCTTGCTGCTACCCAAGTTCGACCACCTCTCTCGCCAGGTCGCGATACGCACGCGCCGCGGCCGAGTTGGTCGCGTACTCCGTGACCGGCTTGCCGGTGAGCGGTGCCTCCCCGAGCTTGACGGTGTTCTTGATCATCGTGGTGAAGACGCGGTGGTCTCCCAGCTCGCGCAGGTTGGCGAGCATCTCGCGGGCGAGGACGGTGCGGCCGTCGTAGAAGGTGGCCAGCAGCCCGAGGATCTCCAGGTCGTGGTTGAGCTTGAGCTTGATGGTGTTGATGACCTTGATCAACGCGGTCAGCCCCTTGATCGCGTAGTACTGCGTCTGCACCGGGATGATCACCCGGTTGCTGGCGACCAGGGCATTGATCGTCAGGAGTCCGAGCGTCGGCGGGCAGTCGATGATGATCACGTCGAACTGGCGCTCGGCCCATCCGCCCAGCGCGTCGCGCAGGACCATCTCGCGGCCGATGGCGGTGAACAGCTCCACCTCGGTGCTGGCCAGCTCGAGGGTCGACGGGACGACCGACAGCCCCGCCATGCCGCTTTCCTTGACGACCTCCTCCAGGCCGGCGCGGTCCTCCGACAGGACGTCCGCAATCGAGACCTTGACGTCGGAGAGCGAGATGCCCAAGCCGACCGTCAGGTTGGCCTGCGGATCCATGTCGATGCAGAGGACCCGATAGCCCAGCTCGGCGAGCGCTCCCCCGAGGTTGATCGAGGTCGTCGTCTTGCCGACGCCGCCCTTCTGGTTCGCGATGCTGATTACCTTGGTCAAAGCTGCACCTTACGCATGTGGGCGGCGGTTGTTGCCATCGTCGTCGCGAGCGATCGGACGGCAGGTCCGGGGTCGTCGCGGGCACCGCCGATGATAGCGCCGCCGCGTGCGTCGGGACCAGCCGAGTTATCCACAATGTGCCGAGTGTCGATGTCTTTGTGCAAAGACGAGCCGATATACTCCGAGTTGTCCACCGTCTTCCCGGGCCCATAGCTCAGTGGTCAGAGCATCCGGCTCATAACCGGCTGGTCGCAGGTTCGATCCCTGCTGGGCCCACCACCCATCGCTGCCGCGAGGAGCCGCGCACATGTCAACCGCCGACAAGCTGGACCGCCTGCGCGCGATGCGCGATGAGGCGCTGCTCGGCGGAGGGGAGAAGCGCATCGCGCAGCAGCACGAGCGGGGCAAGCTTACGGCGCGCGAGCGGTTGGACCTGTTGCTTGACGAGGGGAGCTTCCACGAGCTGGACGCCCTGGTCACGCATCGTGCCAGCGACTTCGGAATGGATGACGAGCGATACCTCGGCGACGGCGTGGTCACCGGCTACGGGACCATCGACGAACGGCCGGTCTTCGTCTACAGCCAGGACTTCACCGTCTTCGGCGGCTCGCTGTCCGAGGCGCATGCCGAGAAGATCTGCAAGATCATGGACCTGGCGATGGAGAACGGTGCGCCGATCATCGGTCTGGCCGATTCCGGTGGCGCGCGCATCCAGGAGGGCGTGGTCAGCCTTGGCGGCTATGCCGACATCTTCCTGCGCAACACCCTCGCCTCGGGCGTCATTCCGCAGCTGTCGATCGTGCTGGGGCCATGCGCGGGCGGCGCGGTGTACTCACCGGCGATCACCGACCTGACGGTGATGGTCGACGGGAGCAGCTACATGTTCGTCACCGGCCCGAACGTGGTGCGGACGGTCACCCACGAAGAGATCGACTTCGAGGGCCTGGGCGGTGCGCGGATCCATAACGAGACAAGCGGCGTCGCGCATTTCCTGAGCCCCGGCGAGCCCCAGGCGCTCGACCTGGCGCGCACGCTGATCGGCTACCTGCCGCAGAACAACGTCGAGCTGACCCCGCTGCGCGATGCCTGGGATGAGCCGGTCGTGGACGGCGAGGCGCTCGATGCGATGATCCCGGATTCGGCGAAGCAGTCGTACGACATGCATGGCGTGATCCGCGGTGTCGTGGACGGCGGGTCCTTCACCGAGGTCCATGAGCTGTTCGCGCGGAACATCATCTGCGGCTTCGCCCGCGTCGAAGGGCGCAGCGTGGGCATCGTCGCCCAGCAGCCTGAAGTGCTGGCGGGGGTGCTCGACATCGACGCCGCGGACAAGGCCGCCCGCTTCGTGCGGACCTGCGACTGCTTCAACGTTCCCCTCGTCACGCTCGTCGACGTGCCCGGTTTCCTGCCCGGTGTGGATCAGGAGCACCGTGGGATCATCCGCCACGGCGCGAAGCTCCTCTTCGCCTACAGCGAGGCCACGGTGCCGAAGGTGACGGTCATCACCCGGAAGGCATACGGCGGCGCGTACGACGTCATGAGCAGCAAGCACATCCGCGGCGACCTCAACTTCGCCTGGCCGACTGCCGAGATCGCGGTGATGGGCGTGGAGGGGGCGGTGAACATCGTGTTCCGCGACCGCATTGCGCAGGCGCACGACGCCGACGCGGAGCGCAGCCGGCTGGTGGCCGAGTACGAGGAGCGCTTCGCCAACCCGTACGTCGCCGCGGCCCGCGGCTACGTCGACGAGGTGATCCTGCCATCCGAGACGCGTGACCGCGTGGCGTCGGCGCTGCGCCTGCTGGAGGGCAAGCGCCAGTCACTGCCGCCGAAGAAGCATTCCAACATCCCGCTGTAGCCGCTGATGTCTTTGCGCACAGACGCGTTGCTGGCGGCGCCACCCTTCCGGCGCGTGCTGGTCGCCAACCGCGGCGAGATCGCCGTGCGCATCCTGCGCGCGTGCCGCGAGCTTGGCATCGAGACGGTCGCGGTGTACTCCGACGTGGATGCGGACGCGCTGCACGTGGCACTCGCCGACCACGCAGAGCGGATCGGTGAGGCCGCACCACGGTCCTCGTACCTCGACATCGACGCGGTCGTGGCGGCGGGGCTGCGCAGTGGGGCCGAAGCGGTCCACCCGGGCTATGGCTTCGTCTCGGAGAACGCGGCGTTCGCCCGAGCGGTCGAGACGGCGGGGATGGTCTTCGTGGGGCCGCCGGCTGCGACCCTCGAGGCGCTCGGCAACAAGCTTGCCGCGCGGCGCGGCGCGGTGGCGGCGGGGGTGCCCGTCGTCCCCGGCCTGACCGTGGCCCTCGATGGCGACCCGTCCGACCCGACCCTGGCCGACCAGGTCGCGGACATCGGATATCCGGTGATGCTCAAGGCGGCTGCCGGCGGAGGCGGCCGCGGCATGCGACGCGTGGACGATCCGGCGGACCTGGCCGACGCGTTGGCGGCCGCGCGCCGCGAGGCGCACAGCGCCTTCGGCGACGGGACGGTATACGTCGAACGCCTCATCAGCCCGGCGCGGCACGTGGAGGTGCAGCTGCTCGGCGATCGGCACGGCGGGCTGGTCGCGCTGGGGGAGCGAGACTGCTCCGTCCAGCGACGGCATCAAAAGCTCGTCGAGGAGTCGCCGGCCCCGGGGATTGACGACGCCACCCGGGCTGCGATGTTCGAGTCGGCTCGCGCTGTGGCGCGCACCGTCGAGTTCCACAACGCCGCCACCGTCGAGTTCCTGCTCGCCGCGGACGGCAGCCACTACTTCCTGGAGATGAACACCCGCCTCCAGGTCGAGCACGGGGTCACCGAGTTGGTGACCGGCATCGACCTGGTCGCCTGGCAGCTGCGAGTCGCGGCGGGGGAGCGGCTCCCAGCGTCCTTTGAGACCTTGGCCCCGCGCGGTCACGCGATCGAGGTGCGCCTCTACGCGGAGGACCCGTGGAACGACTTTCGCCCGGTGGCCGGCGACGTCACCGCATGGCGCATGGCCGAAGGCCCTGGCATCCGGGTCGACACCGCACTCACGGGCCCGGCGCAGCTCCCGCCGCAGTACGACCCGCTCCTCGCCAAGCTGCTCGTCCATGCCGACGACCGAGCGGCCGCCATCGCGCGCCTGCGCCGCGCGCTGGACGAGACGGCCATCGGCGGCGTCCAGACCGATCATGGCTTCCTGCGCTGGCTGACCGATGACCCCGCCTTCGCCGCCGGCGTCCACGACACCGGGCTGATCCCCGACCGCTGGGGCGCCGGACCGGCGTTGCCCGCGGCCGCGGCCCGCCTGGCGGCAGCCGCGGCCCGGGAGGTCCGTCTTTCCGCAAAGACGAACCTCCCGCCCGCGGTGGCACTGGCGCGTCCCGGGGACAGCGCGTGGGCGCGAGCCGCGCGGCGTGAGGCGGTGGATCGGTGAGCGGCTTCGAGACGCGCCTGACCGCCGCCCCGGCCGAGCTCGTCGAGCCCGAGCCGGGAGTCGCACTGACCTGGCTGGACGAGGCGACCGGGCTGGGCCGGTTGAGCTGGCCGGGCGGCAGCCGCCTGGTAGTGGTGGAAGGTGGCGGCACGGACTGGTGGGTCACCCTGGATGGGCGCCGGATCGGGATCAGCGTCCAGAGCTGGCGTGAGCGGGTGCTGGCTGAGGCGGTGGTCAGCGCGACCAGCCATGGCGGCCCGGTTGACATCAGCGCAACATTGCCCGGCATGGTGGTCGCGATCGGCGTGGCAGAGGGGGACAGCGTGGTCGAGGGCCAGACGCTGCTCACGATCGAGGCGATGAAGATGCAGAACGAGGTACGTGCGCCGCGCGCCGGCCGCGTGGGGCAGGTGGCGGTGGTGACGGGCACCGCGGTGGCGATGGGCGCCCTGCTGGTCCGCCTGGTGGAGGAGGAGGCCGCACCGGGCGGCTGACGCGTCGGTACACTGGCGCGGCATGCCAGACGAAGCGCCCCGCGCCGTACGCACCCCGTCGGGGATCGAGGTCCAGCCCGCCTACGGGCCGGACCCCGCTTTCGACCCGCAGCGCAAGCTCGGCAGCCCCGGGGAAGCGCCGTACACGCGCGGCATCCGCCCCGACGGCTACCGCGGTCGGCCGTGGACCATGCGCCAGTACGCCGGCTTCGGCTCCGCCGAGCAGACCAACCAGCGCTTCCGCTACCTCCTCGAGCGCGGCCAGACCGGCCTCTCGGTGGCCTTCGATCTGCCGACCCAGATGGGCTATGACAGCGACGACCCGATGGCGGTCGGGGAGGTGGGCCGGGTCGGCGTGCCGATCGACAGCGTGGCCGACATGGAGCTCCTCTTCGACCAGATCGACCTGGCCACCGCCTCGACGTCGATGACCATCAACGCCACGGCCGCCATCCTGCTGGCCCTGTACGAGGTGGTGGCTCGACGGCAGGGCGTCGATCCCAGTCGGCTGCGAGGCACGGTCCAGAACGACATCCTCAAGGAGTACATCGCGCGCGGGACGTACATCTATCCGCCGGGCCCCTCGATGCGCCTGGTCACCGACCTGTTCGCGTACTGCCGCGCCGAGCTGCCGGCCTTCAACACGATCAGCATCAGCGGCTACCACATTCGCGAGGCTGGCTCGACAGCGATCCAGGAGGTCGCCTTCACGATCGCCAACGCGATCGCCTACGCGGATGCCGCGAGGGATGCCGGCCTGGCCTTCGACGAGGTCGCGCCGCGTCTCTCCTTCTTCTTTGCCGCGCACGGTGACCTGCTGGAGGAGGTGGCCAAGTTTCGGGTCGCCCGCCGCGCCTGGGAACGGGTCGCCCGTGAGCGCTACGGCGCCCGGGATCCGCGCTCGCTGGCGATGCGCTTCCACGTCCAGACCGGCGGCTCGACGCTCACCGCCCAGCAGCCGGAGGTGAACGTCGTGCGGACGACCGTGCAGGCCCTCGCGGCCGTGCTCGGCGGTGCCCAGTCGCTCCATACCAACGCAGCGGACGAGGCGCTGGGCCTGCCGACCCCGGCGAGCGCGCGTCTGGCCCTGCGCACCCAACAGGTCCTCCTGCACGAGTCGGGGATCGCCGCGACGGCAGACCCGCTCGGAGGATCGTACTATCTCGAATGGTTGACGGATCAACTGGATGAGGGCATCCAGGCCGAGCTGGCCAGCATCCACGAACGTGGCGGCACGCTGGCCGCGCTGGCCGGCGGGTACCAGCAGGATGCGATCGGCGATGCCGCGTATGCCGCTCAACGTGCCCTCGAGTCCGGGGAGCGGATCGTGGTCGGCGTGAACGCGTTCACCGAGAGCGGGGACGAGCAGCGGCCGGCCCCCCAGGAGATCGACGCCGAGGCCGAGGCGCGGCAGGTCGCGCGTACGCGCGCGGTTCGTGAGAGCCGCGAACCGGCAGCCGCCGAGGCGGCTCTTGCCGCGCTGGTCACTGCCGCGGCCGGAACGGAGAACCTGCTGCCGCGCATGCGCACCGCGGTCGAGGCGGGGGTCACGCTCGGCGAGATCAGCAATGCCCTCCGCGGAGTGTGGGGCGAGCACCGCGCATGACCCACCCAACCAGCCCCATCGGTGCCATCGATCACGTCGCGATCGTGGTGCGCAGCATCGAGGCGTCGCTGCCGCGCTACCGCGCGCTGTTCGGCCTCGAGCCCGACGGCGACGTGATCGAGCTCGCCGCACAGCACGCCCGGCTCCTCTTCCTGCCGACCGGGCCGTGGCCGGCCGCCCGCCTCGAGCTGGTCGAGCCGACGGACGAGGCGAGCGGCGTCGGACGCTTCCTGGCCAGCCGCGGCGAGGGCCTGCACCACGTATGCTTCCGCTCGGCCGATCTGCCGCGTGACCTGGCCGGGCTGGTCGCCGCCGAGGCGGAGCTGATCGACGCCACGCCACGGCCGGGCGCGCATGCCCAGGTGGCGTTCCTGCATCCGCGAACCCTGAATGGCGTGCTCTGGGAGCTCGCCGCCGTCACCGAGGAGGTGCCACCCGATGCCTGAGTCGCTCGAGCAACCGATCGCGGATCGCCCGCTCATCGCGAACGG
>JBDTQJ010000094.1:0-8093 GCA_039932235.1 Chloroflexota bacterium | reverse complement strand
GATGCGAATCCCTTCTCGGCAAAGAAGGCCTGCTCGGACGCGGAGAAGACAAAGTCGATTCCGCAATCCGCACAGGTGATCACCTGATCGGTGTAGGCCACTGACGGACCCTCCCACTCTGAATGGTTACCACGTCGGTGCCATGTCGTGAACGCCGGCCCGGGTTCCGCGTCGCGCCCCCGGAGCCGCGATTGGACGTGGTTGGGAGGGAGAGGCTGATGAGCTGTGGCGCCGGTCGATGGTGGGCCGACTTGGTGCGGAGTATACGCACGGTCCGTGCGGGCGCAAGAGGGTACGATCGGGAGATGCGAATGCTGTGGCTGGCGATCGGGTTGGTGCTCATCGGGGCCGGCCTGGTCTGGCTGGCCCAGGGCCTCAATCTGCCCTTCGCACCCGGCAGCTTCATGACCAGCCGGCCCATCTGGGCGCTCATCGGGCTGGTCGCGATCGCCGCCGGCGTGGTCGCCGTCGTCCGCGGGCGCCGTATCGCCTAGCCGGCGACCTCGATGCCCGCGTCGCGCATCTCGGAGATCGCCCGCTCGCCATCTCCCGGTTCGAGGTCGACCGCCGCCACCGCGCCGCTCAGCAGGGTGGTCACGAACCCGAGGCGGGCTGCGTCGATGGCGGTGGCCCTGACGCAGTAGTCGGTTGCCAGGCCACAGACCCGGACGCTCCCGATCCCCCGCTCGGCGAGCAGCGACTCGAGCTCGGTTGGACGCTCCTCACCGCTCAGCGGGTCACGGGTCGTGAAGCCGGAGTAGCCGTCCTCGCCGTTCACGCCCTTGCGGACGCACGGGGTGTCGGGCGGCAGCTCGAACGCCGAATGGAGCTTCGCGCCCCACGTCCCGCCCACGCAATGGACTGGCCAGATGCCGCCATCACGTTCGAAGTGCGGCGTCGATTCGGGATGCCAGTCCTGGGTGGCCACGACGAACGCGCCCGCCGCCACGGCACGGCGCACTTCGTCGTTGACCCGCGCGATGATCGCCTCGGCCCCCGTCACCGCGAGGCTCCCCGAGGGATCCGCGAAATCGTTCTGCAGGTCCACCACCAGCAGGGCGGTGGTCGCGTCGTAGTCGGTCATGGCGCCATCGTACCGATGCGGCGCGGCGGCCTATTCGGCGACTGGCACCGGGGCTTCGCCGCGCGACTGGCGCAGGGGGATCTCGGGCAGCACGAAGATGAGGATCAGCGCGGCGATGGCCGCCGCCCCGACGCCCAGCCACATGGCGTGACCGATGGCGATGGAGAAGGCCTGGTGGATGCCGTCGACGATGTTCGGGATGATCGGCTCCAGCGTGGGTCGCACCTGCTCGGGCGCGGCGCTGAGGATCTGCTGGCCGAGGTCGACGCCGACACCGGTCGTCTCCGAGCTGAGCACCCCGGCCCCCTGCTGCGTGAACGCGTTCACCACCGGCTCCGGGACGCCCGCGACGCGCAGCTGCCCGGGGAGCTCGGCCGTCAGGCTGGAGCCGAAGATCGTGCCCGCCAGGGCGAGGCCGATCGACCCGCCCACCTGGCGGAAGAAGGTCAGCGTCGAGGTCGCCGCGCCGAGCATCGCGGGCGCCACGGCGCTCTGGACGATGATCGTGAAGACCGCCATCGACGGGCCGATGCCCAGCCCGGCGATGAACATCCCGAGCCAGAGGCCGGGCACGCTGGTGGTGGCGGTGATCGAGGTGAGCAGGAACAGCCCCAACCCGGCCAGCACCATGGCGATGCTGATGAGCAGCTTGTAGCGACCGGTGCGGCTGACCAGGATGCCGGAGGCGATCGACCCACCGATGACGCCGACCATCATCGGCAGCATCTGGTAGCCGGAGAGCGTGGCCGAGGACCCCTGCACGAACTGGAACCAGCGCGGGATGAAGATGATCCCGCCGAAGAAGCCGAAGGTGACCAGCCCGGTCGCCGCCAGGGATGCGGCCACCACCCGGTTGCGGAAGAGGCTGAGCGGCACGATCGGCTCGGGGGCGCGGGACTCGACCCACACGAAGACGCCGGCGAGCACGACGCCGAGCAGGATGAGCCCACCGACCGACGGATCGGTCCATTCGCCGGTCTGCTTGTTGGTCAGGCCGATGAGGAACGGCACGATGGCCGCAGAGAAGACCGCGGCGCCGAGGTAGTCGATGGAGCGAGTGCGCTCGGGGTGCGCGGTGTGCGGCAGCAGGCGCCACAGGACGACGAGCGCGACGAGCCCGATCGGCACGTTGACGAGGAAGATCCAGTGCCAGCTGATGCTGTCGGTCAGGAAGCCGCCCAGCGCCGGCCCGATGATCATGCTGATCCCGAACACGCCGCCGAAGAGGCCCTGGTACTTACCACGCTCGCGCGGGCTGAAGAGGTCGCCGATGATCGCCAGGCTGATCGGGAAGATCGCGCCGGCGCCGAGACCCTGGATGCCGCGGAAGGCGATGAGCTGCCACATCTCGCCGGAGAGCGAGCACAGCACCGAGCCGACCAGGAAGACCCCGACCCCGAACATCATCAGCGGCCGCCGGCCGAACTGGTCGGAGAGCTTGCCGTACATCGGTCCGGTGATGGTGCTGGTCAGGAGGTAGACGGTGACCGCCCACACGTAGAACTGGTTGCCGCCGAGATCGGTCACGATGCGCGGCAGGGCGGTGCCCACGATCGTCTGGTCGAGCGCCGACAGGAAGAGGGTCAACATGACCGCGCCGAGGATCTCCATCCGGGCGCGGTTGTCGACGTGCTCCTCCGCGACGTCGGCGGCGGCGATCGGGGGCATGCCGCGGCGGGTCGCGGCAGAATCGGTGCTCATGCGGGAGTCGGCTCCTCGGTGATCTGTTCCATGGCGGCGCGGACGTCGCGGATAGCGCGCAGGAGATGATCCTGCTGCTCGGTCGTCATGGCCTCGATGAGGGTGGTGAGCTGGACGCGGCGGATGTCGCCGAGCTCGCGACTGAACTCCTGGCCGGACTCGGTGAGGCGGACCATCACGAGCCGGCGGTCCTGCTCCTCATGGGTGCGCTCGATGACCCCGCGCTCCTCCATCCGGGAGATGATCCCGGTGGCGTTCGGCAGGGAGACGCCCAGCTGATCGGCGAGCCGGCTCATGGAGAGCGGGCCGCCGCGGTCGAGCAGGGCGAGGACCTGGAAGTGGGTCATCGACAGCCCGCGCTCGTGGCAACGGGCCGCCCACGCCGCCTTGGCGCGGGCGATGATCGGCGCCACCTCATCCAGGATGAGGGCGGCGATGGAAGCGGTCGTTTTTGGCACGCGGACGATTATGGCCGCATTAACTATTTAGTGCAACCGAACCGATTTCCTACTCGGTGGTGCGGCGCCGGTAGGCCCACAGGCCGAGCGGGAAGCAGATCAGCAGGATACCCAGGGTCCACGCCAGGGCCGCCAGGGCGGTTGGTCCCCCACTGCCGTCGAGGGTCAGGCTGCGCACCGCGTTCGTGACCAGCGTCATCGGTTGGCGGTCTGCGAACCACGCCAGCCAGCCGGGCATCGAGTCGGTCGGGACGAAGGCACTGCTCACGAAGGTGAGCGGGAAGACGGCGGCAAAGATGATCCCCTGCAGCGCCTCGGGGGTGCGCACGAGGGCGCCCATCGTGACCCCGATCCATGACAGCGCGAACCCGAAGAGGAGCATGAGACCGACCGCGCCGAGGCTGCCGAGCACACCGCCGCCAGGCCTGAAGCCGACGATCATGCCGACGATCCACATGATCGCCACGGCGAGCGTGGCGCGCAGCAGATCGGTCAGGGTGCGGCCGGTGAGGACGGAGGACTGGGCCATCGGCAGCGATCGGAAGCGGTCGATCATGCCGTTCTTGAGGTCATTGGCCAGCAGGACGCCGGTATAGATGCCGGCGAATGCGATGGTCTGGACGAAGATGCCGGCCATGAGGTAGTTGATGTAGGTGCCCGGCACGCTGATGGCGCCGCCGAAGACCTGGCTGAAGAGCAGCACGAACATGATCGGGCTGACCGTCACGTCGAGCAGCAGCTCCGGGGTGCGGCGGATGTGGATCAGGTTGCGCTTGACCATCTGCAGCGAGTCGGACACCCAGGTGCCGAAGCTGGCGCCGGGCGCCGCGTGCGGGCGGTTGTGCGACAGCGTGGTCATGCGGCCACCCCATCGGTCCGGGTGCCGGCGTCCGGATCCTGGGCAGGCACCTGTCCGGTAAGCACCAGGAAGACATCGTCCAGGGTGGGGCGATGGATGCTCGCATCGTCGATGCCCACACCGGCCGCATCCAGCTCGCGGATGGCGCGGGTCAGGATTCCCTCGGTCGTCGTCACCGGGATGCTGACCCGTCGCGCGCCGAGGTCGACGCGCACGTCGGGGGCGAGCGTCGCCAGGACATCGCGGGCTGTGTGGACCTGCTCGGTGTGGGTGACCTGGATCTCGAGCCGCTGGCCGCCGATGCGACCCTTCAGCTCATCGGCTGTGCCCAGCGCAATCACCCTGCCGTGGTCCATGACCGCGATCTCGTCGGCAAGGCGGTCCGCCTCCTCGAGGTACTGCGTCGTGAGCAGCAGGGTCGTCCCGCCCGAGACGAGGTCGCCGATCAGGTCCCACATCCCCAGGCGGCTGCGCGGGTCGAGACCGGTTGTCGGCTCGTCGAGGAAGAGGATCGGCGGCTCGGCCATGAGGCTTCCGCCGAGATCGAGGCGACGGCGCATGCCGCCGGAGTACGTCTTGACGGGACGGTTCGCGGCGTCCTCCAGGTCGAAGTGGGCAAGCAGCTCCGCGGCCCGCTCGCGGACGCGCCTGGCCGGCAGGTGATAGAGGCTGCCGATCATCTCGAGGTTCTCCCGTCCCGTGAGCAGCTCGTCGAGGGCCGCGAACTGGCCGGTCAGGCCGATGTTGGCGCGCACATCCTGCGCCTGGCGGCGGACATCGAAGCCGCCGACCGTCGCCTCTCCTGCGTCGGCGCGAGTCAGCGTCGCGAGGATCCGCACCGCGGTCGTCTTGCCCGCCCCATTCGGGCCGAGGACGGCAAGGATCTTCCCTTCGGGGACGTCGAGGTCGATGCCCCGCAGGGCGTGCGTGTCGCCGAAGTGCTTCTCCAGCCCGCGGGCGCGGATCGCCGGGGTCGTGCTCGGATTGCTCATGGGATGCAGGAGCCTACGGCATTCCCGGGATCACCGCAGGATGGCGGCGCTATCGTGCGCCCGATGGACGGAAGGCTCCTCTCCGACGCCGATCGCGCCCTCCGCCCCGGTGGCGGGGCTCGAGCCCCGTGGCTCGAGGATGCCCTCGCCACGGAACCGGAGCGTGCCGCCCCGCCGCTCGACGGCGACCTGGACGTGGACATCGCGATCGTCGGTGGCGGCTACACCGGGCTGTGGACCGCGCTGGGCATCCTCGACCGCCAGCCGGAGACGCGAGTCGCCGTGCTGGAGGCCGATATCTGCGGTGGCGGCGCATCCGGCCGCAACGGTGGCTTCGTGAACTCGTGGTGGGACGAGATCGAGACGCTGGTCGACCTCTTCGGGCCGTCGCAGGCGGCGGCCGCGGCCGAGGCGAGCGCCGACAGCGTGCACGCCATCGGGGCGTGGTGCGCGGCGAACCGGGTCGACGCCCAGTTTCGGCAAGCCGGGATGCTCACCGTCAGCACCACGCCGTACCACGACGCCGCGCTGCCCGGGGGCGTGGCCACGGCCCGCCGGCTCGGCCGCCCCGACGCGCTGGTGGCCCTCGACGCGCGCGAGGTCCACGAGATCTGCCGCTCGCCACGCTTCCGCGGCGGCGTCCTCATGCGGGACGCCGCGACCGTCCATCCGGCGCGGCTGGCGCGTGGCCTGCGCCGTGTGGCGCTCCAGCGCGGCGTCGCCATCCACGAGGGTACGCGCGTGCTGCGGGTCGGGCGGGCGGGGGCTGAGCGGGTGGGGCTCGCGGTCCGCTCGCCACACGGTGCCTTCCGCGTCCGCGCCGGCCACGTGGTGATGGCGGTCAACGCATGGAGCGCCGGCTGGCGAGCCTTCCGCCACTCGCTGCTGGCCTGGTCGAGCTACATGGTGCGCACTCAGCCGATGCCTGACCGCATCGAACGCGATCTCGGCTGGACGGGCGGCACCTCCATCGTGGACGCGCGCGCGTCGGTCCACTACCTGCACGTCACCCAGGACGGCCGAATCGCCTTCGGTGCCGGCGGCGGTCGGCCCGGGTTCGGCGGCCGCATCGGTCCTTCCTTCACCGATGATATCGACGCCGCTCGGCGTGCCGCCTTCGGCTTCCGATGGTTCTTCCCGACCCTCGCCGACATTCGCCTGACCGATGCCTGGGGCGGGCCGATCGACGTGTCGCCCGACCACCTGCCGCGCTTCGGCACGCTTCCCGGCGGGCGGATCCACTATGGATTCGGCTACTCCGGAAATGGGGTCGGACCGTCGCACCTGGGTGGTCGCATCCTGGCCGCCCTGGCGCTCGAATCCGATGAGCCGGTCACGCGGCTGGCCGTCGTGCGTGCGGTCTCACATGCCATGCCGCCGGAGCCGTTCCGGTATGCCGGCGCACGCGTCCTGCGCGCGGCGATGATCCGGCGCGAGGACCGCGAGGAGGCCGGGCGCCGCGCGCCGTGGTGGCTCCGCCAGCTGACATCGCTGCCTCGACGGCTCGGCTACCACCTCGGCCCCGGATCGTGAAGCGCTCGGTCAGCGCTCCGGGGTGAGCAGCCGCGCGACCATCCCGGCTATCGCTGCCACGACTCCCGCCAGGACGATGCCGCCGGTCCGATCCAGATCGAGCGCGGGCGTGCCGAGAAGCAGCACCGGCGCGGCCATGAAGAGGAACGCGAGCGCACGCAGCGCGGTGGCGCGCGCGCCTCTGCGGTGACCAAGGCGCAGCGCGAGCCAGCAACCGAGTGCGCCGCCCGCGATGCCGCCGCCGAAGCCGCCGAAGACGATGATCGGGATCGCCGCGAACTCCCGGTCGGGAAGCACCGCAGCCGCGTAGAGGTAGCCGAGCCACGCCGCGAGCACGCCGCCGGCGACGGCCCCGATCCCCGTCGCGAGGGCCGCCATGACCGGTCCGCCCGGATCGGTACCGCGCGGCGGCGGGGCGTCCGATACCGGGGCGAGCCGTCGACTCAAGGCTCGGGATTCGGGAAGATGCGTCGCAGCCGGCGATACGCGCGCGCCGCCGCGTCCTGGCGACCACGGAGCCACTCCGGCTCCGGTTCAGGCACCCCATCCGCGGTTGGTGGACGTACCTCGGGCGGCTGCGGGGCCGATGGCGCTGGGCTTGTCGGTCCGGCCTCGACGGTGGGGGCGGCGGCGGAGGTGCGGAACTCCTGCTCGAGCCCCGGCCACTCGATGTCGCTGCGGGGTTCGCCTTCTCCGACGGATTCCGGATCGTTGAACTTGGACCAGGCACGTGCCACGGTGGGGTCTGGCTCGATGGCTGCGGGGCTCGCGGTCGCCGAGATCGGTCCGGCAGGCGACTCCGCCGGTTGCTCCGCCGCTGCGGCAGGCGCGGCTGCGGCTGGCTGCTCCTCGCCCACGGGCCGGCCGAGGGCGGCCATCGCCTCGTCCAGCTCCTCGGCACCGGGCAGGTCGAACTCGGAGGGGATGGTCGGGGCCCGTTCCGGCGGCGGCGAGGTTGCGGCGGGTGGCTGGGTCGTCGATGCCTCGGGATCCGGCGCCCTCACGCCGCTCAGGTACGCCCGAATTGCCTGCACCTCTGCCTCGTCCCAGCCTTCCTCGGCTGCGACCGCGCCGAGCCGCTCCTCCACGTCATCGACCGGTGCCCGGATGAGCGGTTCCTCGGCTGCGACCGGTTCGGGCTGCGGGGCGGGCGGAGCCTGCTGCCACCCACCGGCTCCCATCTCGAGCTCGGCCGCCCATTCGTCCGACTCGTCGGTCGCCGGGCCGGCGAGCCACATGAGCTCCTCTTCTTCGCCCAGCGCGCCACTTCCAGACCCGGAAGCCTCGAACCCTTGAGCAGCAGGCGTCCACGGGTCGGCCACCAGGGAGGGCTGCTCGGGGGCCGAGGGCGTGAGTTGCGGCTCCTCCGCCGATTCCGCCGCGAGCTCCGGATCTGAGTTCAGTTCGGTTGGGGCCGGTGCTTCCGGCTCGGGTCCGGGCCGAAGTTCGGGCTCGGGTTCGGGCTC